>NZ_JBIRBA010000021.1:0-177634 GCF_044326345.1 Actinomadura sp. 9N215
GTACTGCCGCGTCCGCCCGTACTGCCGCGTCCGCCCGCGCCGCTGCGTGCGCCCGCACCGTTGCGTCCGCCCGTCCCGCCGCGTGCGTGCGCGTTTTCGCGGCGGGTCGTGGTTTCGCGGTGGAGCATTTCGCGGCATACCGCCGGGGTGGCCAGCAGGGACAGCTGGTGCGCCGGGCGCGTTCCCGCCAGGACCTCCACGACCAGGCGGACGGCCGCGTCGGCGACGGCGCGGACCTCGGCCTCCACCCCGTCCTCTGGACGCACCAGCCGCAGGCCGGGCGGCGGCGCGGGAGCCGCCACCGGGCTCAGCGCCAGCGCCCCCTGAATGGCGGGCACCGGACGGTACCGGACGAACCGCACCACCGCAGACTTCCCCGTACGCCCTCGCATAAGAAGACCTCCCGTCTCGTTTGAAGACAGGAGTCACGAGAGCCGCGAGAAATACGTCCCGGCCACATCCGGTCCATTCCGTAACGCCGGGCGGGTCGGGCGGGGGCCGGCCGGAAAGGGGAAGGCGGCGGGACGCTGGTGCGTCCCGCCGCCTTCGGGAGCGAGTCCCGGGCGAGGGTGCGGGGTTTCCGGGACTCTTGGGAGCCGGGCCGGGGGGCTGGGCCGGCCCGGGGTCGGGGGCGCCGCGCGAGTGAGGGGCTCGCGGCGCCCCCCGGGAAGGGTCAGCCGCCTGAGGGCGAGCCCTGCGCGTCCCCCTTCTTGCTGCCTGCCAGTTCCGGGTCCACGTTGGGGTCGGCGGCCACCGACTCCTCGCCTTCGGGTTCGCGGCCCGGGGTCGCGAAGTTGAACTTCACGATCATGAATTTGAAGATGAAGTAGTACACGAAGAAGTACAGGACGCCCATCCCGAGGATGAGCGGGAGTTTCTCCGTGTTGTCCTTCGTGGCGTTCAGCAGCAGGTCGATGCCGCCCGCGGAGAAGCTGAAGCCGAGTTGGGCCCCGGCGGCCTCCAGCACCGCCATCGAGATTCCGGTGAGGACGACGTGCACCGCGTAGAGGACGGGCGCGACGAACATGAACGCGAACTCGATCGGCTCGGTGATGCCGGTGACGAACGCGGTGAGCGCCGCCGAGAGCATGATGCCGCCGACCGCGGGACGCCGGTGCGCCGGGGCGGCGCGCCACATGGCGAACGCCGCGCCGGGCAGGCCGAACATCAGCACGGGGAAGTACCCGGCGAGGAAGCCGCCCGCGTTCGGGTCGCCGGCCAGGTAGCGGTTGATCTCGCCGTGGACGACGCCGTCCGGGGTCTTGAAGTCGCCGAACACGAACCAGATGAGGGAGTTCGGGATGTGGTGCAGGCCGAAGGGCAGCAGGAGGCGGTTGACGACGCCGTAGACACCCGCGCCCGCGGCGCCCGCGCCGGTGACCCAGTCACCGAAGTCGGTCAGCCAGCCGCCGAAGATCGGCCAGACGAAGCCGATGAGGACGCCGAGGATCACCGCGGCGAACGCGGTGATGATCGGGACGAACCGGCGCCCGCCGAAGAAGGCCAGGTAGGCGGGCAGTTTCACCCGGTAGAACCGCTGGTAGAGGAGTGCGGCGGTGAGCCCGATGAGGATGCCGCCGATGACGTCGGTGAGGCCTTTGGCCCCGTAGTCGATGACCTCGGTGGGCGTGCCGTCCACCACCTTGGTGATGAGGACACTGCCCTTGAGCTCGTCGCTGTGAGAGAACATGATCTTGGAGACCCGGTCGTAGACCAGGTAGCCGACCACGGCGGCCAGCGCGGTGGAGCCGTCGGACTTGCGGGCGAAGCCGACCGCGACACCGACCGCGAACAGCAGCGGAAGGGCGATGAACAGCGCGTTGCCGGCCTCGCCGACGATCTCGGCGACGCGGTCCCATCCGAGACGGTCCTTGCCGAGGATGTCGGGCTGGCCGAGACGCAGCAGGATTCCCGCGGCGGGCAGCACGGCGATCGGCAGCATGAGGCTGCGGCCGATCCGCTGCAGCATCGCGAGGACGCTCGATCCTCGGCGTGGTGCGGAGTCCACTGTCGTGGCAGTCATCGTGAGGTTCCTCCTCAGGGGATTCAGGAGTTCTCAGGTGTAGGGGGCTGGGGGATCAGGACTGGGGCGGCGGGGGATTTCCGAGTGCCGTGTGGATCTGGTAGCGGTCCGCCCTGTAGGTCGACACGCCCAGCTCCGCACACACACCACCGGTGTACGAGCGGCGTTGGAGGAGCAGCACCGCACTGCCCCTGGGGATTTGCAGATGCCTGGCGTCCGCGGCGTCGGCCAGGCTTGCGTCGATGGTCTGGTCGCCCGCGTCGAAGACGAGACCGTACACCGCCTCAAGGACTCCGTACAGAGATCTGTCAGCGAGACGGCGGTCGAGCAGGTCGGGAGCGAGCGAAGCGAGGATGTGGGCACGTTCCAGGGCCATCGGCTCGCCGTCCGCGGTGCGCAGGCGTTCGATGACATGGATCTCGGTGCCCGGCTCGACCTCGAAGATCCTGGCGAGCCGGGCGTCGGCGTAGACCGTCCGCCTCTCCAGGTCGATCGCGCCGGGACGTAGGCCGCGGCTCAGCATGTCCTCGGTGAACGAGACGAGCCGCAGCGGCATCTCGATCTTGGGCCGGGCCACGAAGGTGCCCTTGCCCGGGACGCGGTACAGCCGGCCCTCGGAGACGAGCTGGTCGACGCCTTGCCGCACGGTCATGCGGGACAGTCCGTACCGGACGCACAGCTCGCGCTCCGACGGGATCGGGGCGTCGACGGGCAGTTCCGCGCTCTCGATGAGGTCGAGGAGGATCGCGCGGAGCTGGAAGTACTTCGGTACCGGGCTGTGCGGGTCGATGGTCGTCACGGGGGTTTCCTCGATGGCCGGGGGCCGGATCGATGGGATTCGCCGGGTTTCGACGGATGAGGTGGATAGACGGTGGTTGGAAGGTAATCGATTTGGTTCGTACTGGTCTAGGCCGGACTAGACCACAGGACCGAAAGGCATGTCAATGCACGAATTCGTAACGACCGGGTCACGTGCGCGCGCGACCATGATCGGCGATTGTGCAGGTCAGGGAGCCCTCTCGGAGGGGGTGTCCGGCCGGGCCTCCGGCGGCATGTCCTCTTCCGGCTCCCGACCCGGGGTCGGCAGGTCGAACCTTTTGATGATGAATGTGAAGATCGCGTAGTACAGCGCGAAGTAGACCACCCCCAGTGCGACCACCATCCACAGATGCCGGGTGTTGCTCTTGGTCGCGTTCAGCAGCATGTCGATCAGCCCGGCGGAGAAGCTGAAGCCGAGCTGCGCGTCCGCCGCCGCGAGCAGGCCCAGGGACACGCCCGTCAGCACGACGTGGACGCCGTACAGCACGGGCGCGACGAACATGAACGAGAACTCGATCGGCTCGGTCACGCCGGTGACGAACGCGGTCAGCGCGGCCGAGAACATCAGGCCGCCGACGGCGCCGCGCCGGTGCGGCGGGGCGGCGCGCCAGATGGCGAGGGCCGCGCCTGGCAGGCCGAACATCAGGACGGGGAAGAACCCGGCGAGGAACGTCCCGGCGTGCGGGTCCCCGGCCAGGTAGCGGTTGATCTCGCCGTGCGTGACGCCGTCCGGCCCCTCGTAGGTGCCGAACACGAACCAGATCAGCGAGTTCAGGATGTGGTGCAGGCCGAACGGGAGCAGCACCCGGTTCGCGACGCCGTAGACCCCGGCGCCGAACGCGCCGGCCCCGGTGATCCAGTCGCCGAAGCTGTCGATCCAGCCGCCGAGCGTCGGCCACCCGAACCCGAAGACCACGCCGAGGAGCAGCGCGGCGGCGGCGCTGACGATCGGCACGAACCGCCGGCCACCGAAGAACGCCAGCCAGGACGGCAGCTTGATCCGGTAGAACCGCTGGTAGAGCAGCGCGACCATGACGCCGACGGCGATGCCGCCGAGCACCTGCGTCGGGTTCGTCAGCCCGTAGCCGACCGCCTCCTCCAGGCTGCCGTCCTCCTGCTGGACCTTCTGGACGACCAGGCCCTTCAGCTCGCCGGTGTGGGAGAACATCACCTTCGAGACGCGGTCGAAGACGAGGTAGGCGGCGACGGCGGCGAGCGCGGTGGAGCCGTCGGACCTCTTGGCGAACCCGATCGCGACGCCGACCGCGAACAGGATCGGGAGGTTGTCCAGCAGCGCGCCGCCCGCCGCGGCGAACACCTCGGCGATACGGTCCCATTCGAGGCCGTCGGCGCCGAGCATGTCGGGCTGGCCGAGCCTCAGCAGGATTCCGGCGGCGGGCAGGACGGCGATCGGCAGCATCAGGCTGCGGCCGATCCGCTGCAGCACGGCGAACGTCGCCGACCAGGCGCCGCCGAGGCCCCGGCCGCCCCCGCCGCCCCCGACGGCGGCCGTTGAGCTCATCAGCGCTCGCCTTCCGGACCGGCGCCGGTCCGAAGTGCCGATACCGGACGAGTTCGAGCCCGCATCTTCATCTTCATCCGATTCGTGGAGTATGGTGCGTACTGGTCTAGTCCGGACTAGACCAGTTGTACCGGGCGTTAACGACCAGCGATTGAAGCGTCACGGAGAGTACGCAGCGATGGCATCACTACTGATCACGGCCTCCCGCATGATCATTACCCCCGCGGGAGGTTCTACCCGCGTACTCTCCCCTGGATACGTCCGCGCGGAGAACGGCGTGATCGCCGAGGTCGGCGAGGGCGGCCCGCCCGCCGCGCTCGGCGCGCCCGACCTCGACCTGCCCACCGGCCTGCTCGCCCCCGGACTGGTCGACATCCAGGTCAACGGGTTCTTCGGCCACGACATGGTGGACGCCGACGAGGCCGGCTGGCACACCGTCGTGTCCCGCCTCCCCGAGACCGGCGTGACCGCGTTCCTGCCCACGTTCATCACCGCGCCCGTCGAGACGCAGGCCGCCGCCCTCCGCCGCGCCCGCGAACTCCTCCCGAACCTCCCGGACGGGACGCGCGTCCTCGGCGTCCACCTCGAAGGACCGTTCCTTTCGGAGAAGCGCAAGGGCGCGCACAACGCCGTCCACCTCACCGACCCGGCGCCCGACGCGATCGCGACGCTGCTGGAGACCGGGCTGGTCAAGCTCGTCACGCTCGCGCCCGAACGGGACGGCGCGCTCGACGCGATCCGCACGCTGACCGAGGCCGGCGTGGTCGTCAGCGTCGGGCACAGCGACGCGACCGCCGACCAGGTCGCCGCCGCGGCCGACGCCGGAGCCCGCAAGGTCACCCACATCTTCAACGCGCAGACCGGCGTCCACCACCGCGACCCGGGCGTGGCCGTCCAGGCGCTCATCGACGAGCGGCTGAGCCCCGGCCTGATCCTCGACCTGCACCATGTCGCGCCGAAGGTGGCCGAGCTGGTGTTCCGGGCCGCGCCGGGACGGGTCGTGCTCGTCACCGACGCGGCCTCGTCCGCGGGGATGCCGCCGGGCACGTACGAGCTCGGCGGCGAGCCCATCACCATGCCCGCGGACGGCCCGCCGCTGCGCGCCGACGGCACGCTCGCCGGGTCCGGACTCCGGCTGGACGACGCGATCGGCAACGCCGTCCGCATCGGCATCGACGCGGTCACGGCCGTGGACGCCGCGACCCGGACCCCGGCGGACCTGATCGGCCGTCCCGACCTCGGCCGGATCTCCCCCGGCGCCGCCGCCGACCTGGTCTGGCTCGGGCCGGACCACCGCGCGCGTACGACGTGGGTCAACGGGCAGAAAGTCTTCGGAGGGGGATCATGACCAGTCTCATGCGCGCCGAGATCGGCGAGCAGCCGGACGCGCTGCGCCGGACGATCGACGCGCTGCTGCCGCGCACGTCCGACCTCGCGGCGCTCGCGCGCGAGACGCGGCAGGTGCTGTTCATCGCGCGCGGGTCGTCCGACAACGCCGCGGTGTACGGGCGCTACCTGGCGGAGTCGCACTCCGGACGGCTGGCCACGCTGGCCGCGCCGTCGATCGCGACCACGTACAAGCGCAGACTGGACCTCTCCGGCGTGCTGGCCGTGGCGATCAGCCAGTCCGGCAAGACGGAGGAGATCGTCGAGACCCTCGGCTGGGCGGGCGACTGCGGCGCCAGGACGGTCGCCGTCACCAACGGCGCCGGATCGCCGCTGGCCGAGATCGCCGAGGTCGGCCTGATCACGGAGGCGGGCGACGAGATCGCCGTCCCGGCCACCAAGACCTACACCACGCAGCTCGCCGCGATCTCGGTGCTCGCCCTCGGCCTCGGCGCCGACACGGACGTGGACGACCTGCGCCGCGTCCCCGACGAGGTCGCCCGGATGATCGAGCTGACCGAGGCGTCGGACGCGCTGCCCGAGATCGTCGAGGAGCTGGCGAAGGTGCAGGGCACGGTCGTGTCCGGGCGCGGCATCGCGTTCGGCACCGCGCTGGAGCTCGCACTGAAGATCAAGGAGGCGTGCTACCTGCACGCCATGGGCCTGTCGTACGCCGACCTCCTGCACGGCCCGATCGCCGTCGTCGACGACCAGACCCCCGCGCTGCTGGTCGCCGCCGACTCCGGCCCGACGCTGGCCGGGACGGTCGCGCTGGCCAGGCGGGTCGAGGGCGCGGGCGCCCGCGCGTACGGCGTCGGCGGCGGCGCCGACCTCGCGGCGGCGTGCTCGGCGGCGCTGCCCGGCCCCGCCCTCCCCGAGTGGACGTCCCCGCTCGGCCTCATCGTTCCCGGCCAGCTCCTGGTCGAGAACCTGGCCCGCCGGCTCGGCATCGATCCGGACGTGCCGCGTGGCCTGAACAAGGTCACCCAGACAGACTAAGACAAACCCCCTGCAAAGCCCGGGGCGACGAGAGCCGGACCCGGGCCCACCCCGACGAGGAGAAGAACATGGACAAGGCCGAGGCCATCGTCGCCGGACTGGGCGGCGCCGACAACATCATCGAGCTCGAGCCCTGCGCCACCCGGCTGCGCACCGAGGTCAAGGACGCCTCCAAGGTCGACGAGGCCGCGCTGAAGAAGGCCGGCGCGTTCGGCGTCATGCGCAGCGGCACCGTCGTCCAGGTCGTCGTCGGCACCGAGGCCGACACCCTCGCCAGCGACATCGAGGACGTCCTCGACTGATCAGGTCCGTTCCGGAGGGTGTGGGGGCCGCCCCCCACAGCGGACCGCCCCCGGACCGATTCGAAGGAGACCCCCGCTGATGACCCGAGTACTGTCCCCGGTCTCCGGCCGGGTGGTCGGCCTCGCCGGCGTGCCCGACCCGGTGTTCGCCCAGGCCATGGTGGGCCCGGGCACGGCGGTCGACCCCGAGCGCGGCCCCGGCCACGCCCTCGCGCCCGTCACCGGCAAGATCGTCAAACTGCATCCGCACGCCTATGTCGTCGTGGACGGCGAGGGCCACGGCGTCCTCGTCCACCTCGGCATCGACACCGTCAAGCTGAAGGGGCAGGGCTTCGAGCTCCTCGCCGCCGAGGGCGACGAGGTCACCTCCGGCCAGCCGGTCGTCGCCTGGGATCCGTCCGTCATCGAGGCGGGCGGCCGCTCCCCGGTCTGCGCGGTCGTCGCGCTGGACGCGGGCGCCGACGCCCTGACCGACGTGGTGGAGACCGGCGAGGTGGCGAAAGGGGCCGAGCTTTTCACATGGAGCTGATCGGATGGCGGTGATCGACCTGGGCGCCGCGGTGTTCGACCTCGACGGCACCCTCATCGACACCGAGCCGCGCAGCCGTGCGCAGTGGTCGCGGCTGTTCGACGCGCACGGCGTCCCCTACGACGACGCGCTGATCGCCTCCTTCGCCGGACGCCGCGGCCTGGAGGCGCTCCAAGAGCTCGTCCACCTGTTCCCCGGCAGGACGGCCGAGGAGCTGTTCGAGCAGGTGGTCTCCTACCAGACGATGCCGGGGATGCCTTCCGCCGCGCCCGTTCCCGGTGCGGTCGAGCTCGTCCGGACGCTGGCCGACCGCGGCGTCCCGCTCGCCGTCGTGACGTCCGCGGAGCGCTCGTACGCCGAGGGCCTGCTGGACGAGCTGGGCGTCCGCGGCCTGCTCGACATCGTCGTGACCGCCGGGGACGTGGTCACCGGCAAGCCCGACCCGGAGGGCTACCTGGCCGCCGCGCGTGCGCTGGACGTCCCGGCGGCGGACGCCGTCGGGTTCGAGGACACCCCGGCGGGCGTCGCGGCCGTCAAGTCCGCCGGCATGACGTGCGTGGGCGTCGTCACCACCCAGCCGGCGGGTTCGCTGGCCGGGGCCGACCACGTGGTCGCCGACTTCAAGGACGTGGACGTCGTGCCGGGCCCCGCGCTGCGGGTCCCCGGCGCGTTGGACGTCCGGCAGGGCCGAAGCCAACAGGGACAGTACTGAGACCTCAGAGGAGTGTGCCGTGACCGAGCGCAATGTCAAGATCCAGTCGAGGGTGGGCCTGCACGCGCGGCCGGCCGCGCTGTTCGTCCAGACGGCGGCCAAGGCGCCGATGGACGTGACCGTGTCCAAGCCCGGCGGCGCCCCGGTGAACGCCAAGAGCATCCTCGCCGTGCTCGGGCTGGACGCGCGGCACGGGGAGGAGGTCGTCCTGTCCGCCGAGGGGGCGGGCGCGGACGAGCTGCTCGACGACCTGGAGAAGCTGCTGGCCACGCCGGAGCCTGAGGGTGCCTGAGGCGCGGGGGGTCCTGCGGGGCGCGGGCGTCAGCCCGGGCGTCGGGGTCGGGCCGGTGCGGACCATCGCGGGCGCCGTCCCCGAGCCGCCCGCCGGGGCCCGGCACGGCGGCGACGCGGCGGCCGAACGCGACACGGCCCTCGCCGCGCTGGAAGCCGTCGCCGCCGACCTGGAACAACGCGGGGCCCGCGCCGCCGAGGTGGGCAACACCGACGGCCGGGACGTGCTGAACGCGCAGGCGCTGATGGCCCGCGACCCCGGCCTGGCCGACGACGTCCGCGCCCGGATCGACGGTGGGGCCGGGGCGGCCCGCGCCGTCTTCGAGGCGTTCGGCGTCTACCGGGACATGCTCGCGGGCGCCGGGGAGTACATGGCGGCCCGGGTCACCGACCTGGACGACATCCGCGACCGTTCGATCGCCCGGCTGCTCGGGCTGCCGATGCCGGGCGTCCCGGAGTCCGACGAGCCGTTCGTGCTGGTCGCCCGCGACCTCGCGCCCGCCGACACCGCCGTGCTCGACCCGGCGAAGGTCGTCGCGTTCGTGACGGAGGAGGGCGGCCCGACCAGCCACACCGCGATCCTGGCGCGGACGATGGGCGTCCCCGCGGTCGTGGCGCTGCCCGGCGCTACGTCGCTGGCCGACGGCGTCCGGGTGCTCGTCGACGGGGCCGCGGGGACGGTGCGTCCCGACCCGTCCGACGCCGCGGTCGCCGCTGCCCGCACCGCGGCCACTGCTCGCGCGTCCGCGCTGGAGGGCTCCACCGGGCCTGGCGCCACCAAGGACGGCCACCGGGTGCCGCTGCTGGCGAACATCGGCGGCCCGAAGGACGTCGACGCCGCGTTGCAAAACGGTGCGGAAGGCGTTGGGCTGTACCGCACCGAGTTCCTTTTCCTCGACCGTGGGACGCCGCCGTCCGACGCTGAGCAGGAGGACGCGTACCGGACGGTCCTGGAGGCGTTCCCGCAGGGCCGCGTCGTCGTCCGGACGCTCGACGCGGGCGCCGACAAGCCGCTCGCGTTCCTCCCGGCGCCCGGCGAGGAGCCGAACCCGGCGCTCGGCGAGCGCGGCCTGCGGATGTCGCGCCGGCATCCGGACGTGCTGGCCGCCCAGCTCGCCGCGCTGGCCCGCGCCGCCACAGGCCTGTCCGTGAAGTTGCAGGTCATGGCCCCGATGGTGACGGACGCGGCGGAGACCGAGTACTTCGCCGCCGCGTGCCGGGAGGCCGGCATCGCGCATCCCGGCGTCATGATCGAGGTGCCCGCGGCCGCGCTCCGCGCCCGCGACCTCGCGCCCGAGGTGGAGTTCTTCAGCATCGGCACCAACGACCTCACGCAGTACGCGTGCGCGGCGGACCGGCAGGTCGGCGGCCTCGCGCACCTCCAGGACCCGTGGCAGCCCGCCGTCCTGGACCTGGTCGCCCCGGCGGCCGGGGCGGGCGTCCCGTGCGGCGTCTGCGGCGAGGCGGCCGCCGATCCGGCGCTCGCGTGCGTGCTGGTCGGGCTCGGCGTGACATCGCTGTCGATGAGCGCGCCGTCGCTGCCGCTGGTGCGGGCCGCGCTCGCCCGGCACACGCTGGACGACTGCCGCCAGGCCGCCGCCGCGGCCCGCGCCGCCCGCACCGCCGAGCAGGCCCGCGAGGCGGCCCGCGCCCACCTGCCGGGACTGGCGGAACTCCAGGTGTGACGGCTTCGGCTACGGATAGCCGAGGCCGTGCCCGACCTGCTTCCCCGCCGCGGGGACCGGCAGGCGGCCGGTCGGCTTGACTGCGCCGCTCAGCACCCCGGCGAGCGCGGTGACCGACACCCCGCTGGACGAGTACGTGGCGAGCGCCGCCGCCGCGCTTCCGGCCGAGTCGAGGTCGTAGGGACGCCCGAGCGCCGCGACGACGACCGGTTTCGACCCGAGCGCCCGCACCCTGGCGGCCGCGCCCCGCCCCGTGTTCTCGGTGGTCAGGACGATGACGTCCGCCGAGCCCGGGGCCGTCACCGTGACCCCCCGGCGGCGCAGCGCCGCGCTCAGCGTCCCGCTCTCCGGCCCGGTGACGGCGACCTTCCTGCCCTTCAGCGGCAGCACGTTCCGCTCGTTGCGGACGAGCGTGACCGCGTGCTCGGCGACCCGGCGGGCGATGGCCTTGTGCGCGGGCGTGCCGATCACGGCGCGGGCCTTGGCCGGGTCGGCGGCCGTGTTCTGGAACAGGCCGCGCCGCTGCTTGAGCTTGAGGATGCGCGTCACGGAGCCGTCCAGCCGCTCCCGCGTGATCTTCCCGGACCGGACGGCCGCCAGCACCGCCCGGTACGCGCGCGGCAGGTTCGGCGGCATCAGCAGCTGGTCGGCGCCCGCCTCGAACGCGCGGACCGCCGCCGCCGCGTCGCCGTACTTCTCCCGCACGCCCGCCATCTCCAGCGAGTCCGTCGTGATCACGCCCCGGTAGCCGAGCCCGCCGCGCAGCAGTCTGCCCAGCACGTTCCGCGACAGCGTGGACGGGTCGCCTGACCCGTCGAGCTTCGGCACGACGATGTGCGCCGTCATGACCATGTCGACCCCGGCCCCGATCGCCGCGCGGAACGGGGGCGCGTCCAGCCGCTCCCACATCGGGCGCGTGTGCTTGATCACCGGCAGTCCGGTGTGGCTGTCGGTGGCGGTGTCGCCGTGCCCGGGGAAGTGCTTGGCCGCGGCGGCGACCCCGGCGGCCTGGTAGCCGTCGACGGCGCCGGCCGTCAGCTTCGACGCGAGCCCCGGGTCGGCGCCGAACGAGCGCAGCCCGATCACCGGGTTGCGCGGGTTCACGTTCACGTCGGCGTCGGGCGCGTAGTCCAGGTTGATGCCGACCGCGCGCAGCTCCGTGCCCGTGACCTGGGCGGCGGCGCGGGCGTCTGCGGGGTCGCCGGTCGCGCCGAGCGCCATGTTGCCGGGGAACCGGGTGATGAACGGCGTGCGCGACACGATGCCCTGCTCCTCGTCGACGCCGAGCAGCAGCGGGATCTTGGACGCCTTCTGCAGCGCGTTCGACTGGGCGGCCGTCCGCGCCGGGGCGCCGAAGTTGCCGGGGAAGTAGATCAGCCCGCCGACGCGGTACTTCCTGATCTTGCCGAGGGCGTCGGCGCGGCCGGAGAACCGCGTCACGAACAGCTGCCCGACCTTCTCCTCCGCGCTCATCTTCGCGACGTGGCCGGGGATCCAGGCGTCCGGGTCCTTGGACGGGGCGCCCCGCGAGCCGGGCGCCCCGGACGGACGCGTCCCGTCGCCGCGGTCGTCCCCGCCGCCGCAGCCCGCCGCCGCGGCGGTCGCCGCCAAGGTCAGCGCCGCCGCGAGCGCGAGTGGACGTGTGGCACGCACCTGACCAGGCCCCCCGACATGGTCTCGGTTCTCACTACCAGGTCTCGGTTTCCCGGTCGCATCGGACGTCGCGACGTTAACCGCTCGCCGTCCCGCTGTCGACCCGACAGGCATCACGTTCCACGACCGCCCCCCGCGTAACAGGATGATCACGATGGACCCCAGGATCACGGGTGTGGATCTTGTGGGGTCCATCGCGATGAACCCTGACGGCCTGGATGCCGTCTGCTTCGGGATCGGCCGGGCTGGAACGGGACAGCCGGGGCCGGGTCCTGCCGGCCTGAAGGCTCAGCCGGGCAGGGGGTGGCCGAGGCGGCGCAGCGCCATCCCGGCCGCGCCGACGGCTCCGTCGCCCGCGCAGCGCGGCGCCGCGGCGAAGCGGTCGCGCAGCCCGGTGCGGACGGCCTCGGCGACGGGGCCCTCACGGAGCACCGAGCCGTGCATGACGACCGGTGCGCAGGGGTCGGACAAGGCCGTGCGCACCGCGTCCACGTCGCGGAGCAGCCACTGCGCGGCCTCTTCGGTGATGCGCCTGGCGACCGGGTCGCCGGCGGCCGCCGCGGCGGCGACCACCGGGCCGAGCCGGCCCAGCGCCGCGGGCGGGCGGCCGTACACCTCCTTGATGATCGCTTGGGCGAGACGGGGGTTGGGCGGGGTCCCGGGCATCTCGGGATGGCCCGGCGGCGCCGGGTCTCCCCGCGGGCTGTGGGAGCCGGGATCGCCCCGCGGACCGTGGCCGCCGGGATGGCCCGGTGGCCCGTGCGAGCCCGGATGGCCCGGCGGCCCGTGCGGGGCGAGCGGGCCCGCCCCATGCGAGCCCGGCGGGCCGGCCGAACCCGACGAGCCCGGCGGACGGTGCGGACCGCCCGGTCCGTCGCCGGACGCCGACGCCGGACAGGGCACGTTCCCGGCGGCCGGATAACGGCCGTTCCCGGGCGACGGGACGGGCCCGTCGCCGGGCGGCGGCGGGCCGAGGGGTTCGGGGACCAGCACGGCGGTGCCCGTGCCGCTCCCGAGGGACGAGGTGCCGAGGGGGGTGCCGCCTCCGGAGGAGAGCGTGACGGCCTGCGACAGCAGCGGGGCGCCCGGTGACGACGAAGGGGCGCCGGCCATGGCCAGCGCCCTCGGTCGGCGGGGTCTCCGCCGTTCCGCGTCGATCTCCGCGACCACGGTGGCGCCCAGCAGCGCCCGGGGGACCGAATCGGTGAGCAGCGTCGGGGAGCCGCGGCCGTCGTAGGCGGCGAGCGCGGCCCGGACGGCCTCCTTCCCGAGCCATACCGCCGAACCCTCGTCCCCGACGAGCCAGCCGTAGCCGTCCGCGCGCTGCACGATCGCCCCGTCGTTGATGACCGCCGCGCCGGCGCCCGTGCCGGAGAACACCACGATGCCCTTGGGCTCGCTGGTTCCGGCGGCGAACGCCACCGCGATATCGGTCACCACCGCGGGCGAGCCGCGCAGGCCGACGGCCTGCCAGGCCTGCCGCGCCGCCGTGACGGCGGCGGGCCGCCCGGCGGAGCCGGCACCGGCGATGCCGAACACGCCGGTGAGGATGTGGGTTCGGTCCAGGTCCCCGAGCGCCTCCCGCAGGGCGGTGGTCAGCGCCCCAGCGGTGTCGCCTCCAGAGTTGGGATTTGCCCCTGGGCCGGTGCCGGAACCGGCCAGAGCACCCCCCAGCGTCAGTACGACGCAGCGGGTTTTCGTGCCACCCGCGTCGATACCGACCACGTAAGGACCGGCCAAATGGGTCAACACATGGCGACCGTAGCCTTTTCTACCGTTGACGTGACATCTCGCGCGTAAGAAAATTTCCATCATGAGGAAACCCATCGGCTCCGAGCGGAGCCTCGAGCAGGGCCCCGAGCGGGGGATCACGGGGGAGCCCGGTTCACCACACGACGAGGAGGCCGCCCAGTCCAGAGAAAGGGATAGCACGCCGCTGAGCACGGTGGTGCGAGTCCGCTCGCTGCTGCCCTCGCTGCCCCCCGCGGAGCGGCGAGTCGCCCAACGCGTCATCGACGACCCCGAAGGGGTCGCCAACTCCACCATCACCGAACTCGCGCAGACCTGTGGCACCTCCGAGACCACGGTCATCAGGTTCTGCCGGGCGATCGGGTTCCATGGTTATCCAGAGCTGCGGCTGACCCTCGCCACGGAGGCCGGACGCGCCCAGAGCGCGGCCGGTGGCCGGGTCATCGGCAGCGACATCAGTCCCGACGACTCGCTCGAACAGATCGTAGAGAAGGTGACCTTCGCCGATGCCAGGGCCGTCGAGGAGACCGCCGCCCAGCTCGACATCAAGATGCTCGAACAGGTCGTGGACGCGGTCGTGGCCGCGGACCGGGTCGACGTCTACGGCGTCGGGGCGAGCGCGTTCGTCGCGGCCGACTTCCAGCAGAAGCTGCACCGCATCGGACGGATCTGCTCTGCCTGGGCGGACGCCCACATCATGCTCACCAGCGCCGCGGTGCTGGGCAGCACGAGCGTGGCGATCGGCATCTCGCACACGGGCGCGACGGTGGAGACCATCGACGCGCTGGCGGTCGCCAGGAGCAGGGGCGCCAAGACCGTGGCGCTCACCAATTTCCCGAAGTCCCCGATCGCGGAGGTGGCCGACCTGATCCTGACCACGGCGGCGCGGGAGACGACCTTCCGCTCCGGCGCCACAGCAAGCCGGCTGGCGCAGCTCACGGTGGTCGACTGCCTCTTCGTCGGAGTGGCGCAGCGCACCTACGGGCCGACCCGCAAGGCACTGGAAGCCACATTCGAGGCGGTCCGCGGCCGGACCGTGCGACCCGACCGGAGGCGTCGGTGATCGATTGCGAGCTCCCCACCGAGGGGCGGAATCCCCGCACCCTCGACGTCGACACGCTGCCGACCCTGGAGGTGCTGCGCCTGATCAACTCTGAGGACGCGACCGTACCGATGGCCGTGGCGTCCGTCCTGCCGGAGGTTGCCCGGCTGGTGGACGTCGCCGTGGAGTCGCTGCGCGCGGGAGGACGCGTGCACTACTTCGGCGCGGGCACGTCCGGGCGGCTCGCGGTGATCGACGCCGCCGAGCTGCCGCCGACGTTCGGCATCTGGGGCCGGGTGGTCGCCCACCACGCCGGCGGTCCCGGCGCGCTGTCCCAGGCGATCTCGGACGTCGAGGACGACGTCGAGCTGGGCCGGCGGGACGCCCACGACGTGCGGCCCGGCGACGTCGCCGTCGGCATCGCGGCGAGCGGCCGCACGCCCTACGTGGTCGGCGCGCTGCGCGCCGCCGCGGCGGTCGGCGCCCGCACGGCGCTGATCAGCTGCAACCCGCACACCCCGTACGGGGACGAGGTGGAGGTGCACATCGGCCTCGCCACCGGACCGGAGGTGATCAGCGGGTCGACCCGGATGAAGGCGGGCACGGCGACCAAGCTCGTGCTCAACTCGTTCTCCACCACACTGATGATCAGGATGGGCCGGACCTATTCCAACCTGATGGTCAGCGTGAACGCGCTGAACTCCAAGCTGCGGGCGAGGCTGGTGCGCATCCTCACGGAGGCGACGGGGATGGACGCGCGCATCTGCGAGAACGCGCTGACAGAGGCAGGAGGCAACACCCGGGTCGCGCTCGTCTCGCTGCTGGGCGAGGTGCCCGCGGCTCGGGCGACAGTGGTACTGGAGGAGGCTGACGGGGGCGTACGGGAGGCGCTGCAGCGGCTCAGGTCAGCCTGATCGGGGTTCCGGGGGCCGGCCGGCAGTTGGGGCCGGCGGCCTTTCGGACCGGGGGACTGGCAGAACGGGGTTCGGTGGAAGGCCCGGAATCGCCTACGATCGGGCCGTGCCCGATGAACGACTCGTGGAACGGCCCATGGAACGGCCGGTAGAACGGCCGGTGAAACGGCCCGCGCCGGTCAAGGCCGTGATCACCGACTGGGGCGGAGTCCTCACGTCGCCTCTCAACGACGCGATCGACGTGTGGCTCGCCGCCGAACGCATCGACGTCGCGCGCTACAAGGACGTGATGCGCGCCTGGGTGAAGCAGGCGTACGACGGCGCCGGCACGAACCCCATCCACGGGCTGGAGGACGGCACGCTCCCCACCGAGGAGTTCGAGCGGCTCCTCGCCGCCGAACTCCTCACCACGGAGGGCCGGCCGGTGGCGGCCGCCGGGCTCATCGCCCGGATGTTCGGCGCGTTCGCCCCCGTCCAGCCGATGTACGACGCGCTCCGCGCGGCCCGCGCCGCCGGAGCCCGTACGGCCGTCCTGTCCAACTCGTGGGGCAACGACTACCCGCGCGAGCTGTTCGCCGAGGTCTTCGACGCCGTCGTGATCTCCTCCGAGGTGGGCTTCCGCAAGCCCGACGAGCGGATCTTCCGCCACACCCTGTCCCTGCTCGGCCTGGACGCCGCCGAGTGCGCCTTCATCGACGACATGGAGCACAACGTCCGCGCCGCCGAGGACATCGGCCTCCACGGCATCCACCACACCGATCCCGACACCACCATCGCGGAACTGCGCGGGTTGGGGCTCCTGCCCTGACCGTCTGGCAGACTGGCTGATCGTCATGCGCGTCTATCTGCCGTCCACGCTCGCGCTCCTCGCCGGCGTCCACGCCGCCCAGGAGGCCGGTCCCGCGCCGCTCGCGGCCCACGCCGTCACGCCCGCGCTGCGCGAGTGGTACGCGGGCGGAGACCAGGAGGAGCTGGAGTACGCGGCGATGTCCGCCGCCGCTCGCGGCTCCCTCCGCCTCCTCGCGGCCGACCCCGCCGCGCCGCGCCGCCGCGCCGTGCTCGCCGCCGAGGTCCCCGACCACCTGGTGAGCTGGGCGGGGAACGCCGAGATCGGCAACGACGACCGCACGATCGTCGAGGTCTCCGCCGCCGTCCCGTGGAAATGGATCGCGTCCGGGCACGTCGACGATCCGTCCGCGGAGGCCGACGTCGCCGCGGCCGCCGCCGCCCTCCCCGCCGCAGACGCGGGCGACGACGACGCCCGCTTCACCGTGGACGGCGCCGAAGGCCACGAACTCCTCTGGTACGCCACCCAGGAACTCCCGCACCTCCTCGACTGACCGCGATATGGGCGGGTAGGTCCCGGCATGTCGACAAGGCCGTCGGAATCGCAGGGAGCCGTCAAATGGACGCCGTCACCAACGTCCCCGTACCGCTGAACGAGCCGGTCAGGACGTACGCGCCGGGCAGCGCCGAACGGGCCGCGCTGGAGGCGAAGATCAAGGAGCTCGGCGGCGCGCAGACCGAGCTGACCATGACGATCGGCGGCGAGCGGCGGATGGGCGCGGGCACGCCGATCGACGTCGTCGAGCCGCACCACCACGGGCAGGTCCTCGGCCGGATGGGCGACGCGACGGAGCCGGACGTGATCGAGGCGATCGCGGCGGCGCGGGAGGCGGCGCCCGGCTGGCGCGCCATGGCGTTCGAGGACCGCGCCGCGATCTTCCTGCGCGCCGCCGACCTGCTCGCCGGGCCGTGGCGGCCGACGGTGAACGCCGCCACGATCCTCGGGCAGTCCAAGTCCGTGCAGCAGGCGGAGATCGACGCGGCCTGCGAGCTGATCGACTTCTGGCGGTTCAACGTCCGGTACGCGCAGCAGATCCACGAGCTCCAGCCGCTGTCGTCGCCGGGCGTGTGGAACCGGCTCGAATACCGGCCGCTGGAGGGGTTCGTCCTCGCGATCACCCCGTTCAACTTCAGCGCGATCGCCGGGAACCTGCCGACGTCGCCCGCCCTGATGGGGAACGTCGTCGTGTGGAAGCCGTCCCCGACGCAGCAGCTCGCCGCGCACTTCACCATGCGGCTGCTGGAGGCCGCCGGGCTCCCGCCCGGCGTGATCAACCTCGTCACCGGGAACGGGCAGGCCGTCTCGAACGTCGCGCTGCGCCACCCCGACCTCGCCGGGCTGCACTTCACCGGCTCGGCCGCCACCTTCCAGAACCTCTGGCGGACGATCGGCGAGAACATCGCGTTCTACAAGAGCTACCCGCGCATCGTCGGCGAGACCGGCGGCAAGGACTTCGTCGTCGCGCACCCGTCCGCCGATCCCGCGGTGCTGAAGACCGCGCTCGTCCGCGGCGCCTTCGAGTACCAGGGGCAGAAGTGCTCCGCGGCCTCCCGCGCCTACGTCCCGCGCTCCGTCTGGGACGGCATGCGCGACGACTTCCTCGCCGAGACCGAGTCCCTCACCATGGGAAACGTCGCCGAGGACCTGTCCCTCTTCATGGGCGCGGTGATCGACGACCGCGCGTTCGCCAAGCACCGCCGGGCCGTCGAGCGGGCCCGCGACGTCGACACCATCAAGATCCTCACGGGCGGGGAGCTGGACGACTCGCGGGGCTACTTCGTCCGGCCGACCGTGCTGGAGTCGTCCGACCCCACCGACGAGATCTTCACCACCGAGTACTTCGGGCCGATCATCGGCGTGCACGTCTACGACGACGGCGACTACGACGCCGTCCTGCACCAGATGGAGGGCGTCGCCGAGTACGGCCTGACCGGCGCGATCATCGCCGAGGACCGTGCCGCGATCGCCGCCGCCACCGACGCGCTCCGCTTCGCCGCCGGGAACTTCTACATCAACGACAAGCCGACCGGATCGATCGTCGGCCAGCAGCCGTTCGGCGGCGCCCGCGCGTCCGGCACCAACGACAAGGCCGGTTCGGTGTTCAACCTCACGCGCTGGACCAGCGTCCGCTCGATCAAGGAGACGTTCGTCCCGCCGACGGACTACCGCTACCCCCACATGGGCCCCTGACGGGCCGGGGTCATGCTTCGCTGGCTGGAACGCCCTTTGAAATGCTGGCCGTGTTCTTGCCTGATGCGAAGGGAATCACCATGGCCCGCGCCGTCACATTGATCCGCTCGTCCGCACTGTCCGACGTCGCCGAGTACGCCTACGCGGCCACGGCGCCCGCCGGATCCCGCCTGATCTTCCTTGCCGGGGCCTGCCCGCTGAACAAGGACGGATCGACGGCGGCGGTCGGAGACTACGCGGGTCAGGCAGCGAAGGCCGTCGAGAACATGCAGATCGCCCTGACAGACTCCGGTGCGTCCTTGCACGACGTCATCAGCACCCGGGTTCTCGTCGCGTCCAGCAGGCAGCAGGACCTGGGGACCGCCTGGCAGGTGGTCCGGGCAGCCTTCGGTGATCACGACGTTCCCAGCACCCTGATGGGCGTCACGATGCTGGGCTATGACGATCAGCTCGTGGAGATCGAAGCCATCGCGGCCGTGCTCGACTCCTGAGGCGGCGACTCCTGAGGCGGCGATCGACCGGACCTGACGGGCACGGTTGCGGACGGCGCCCGTGAGGCCGGACGATAAGGTCGCCCTGCCGTCCGGTGGGGCGGGGCGGTGCTGGGGACGCCGCCCGTCCACGCTCGTCCAACCTCGCATGGGAACGGGATGTCGACGCTGAACCGTCTGGTGCTGTGGAACATCGATCACACCCTGGTCGACGTCGGGCGGGTCACCCGGGACGCCTACGCGGAGGCGTTCCAGCGGACCATCGGACGCCCCCTCGTCCGGCTGGCCCCCACCCCCGGCCGCACCGAGTCCGAGATCATCTTCGAGACGCTCGCGTTCAACGACGTCGTCACCACCGACGACCATCTGCCCGCCTTCATGAACGCGCTCGCCGAGGCGTTCGCGACCCGCCGCTCCGACGTGCGCGCCCACGGCCGCGTCCTGGCGGGCGCGCGCGAGGCCGTCGAGGCGCTGTCGCATGTGCCGGGCGTCGTCCAGTCGGTGCTCACCGGCTCCGTCCAGCCGAACGCCGTGGTGAAGGTGACCGAGCTGGGCCTCGCCCCCCATCTCGACCTGGACGCGGGCGGCTACGAGAACGGCGTCTACAGCAAGGCCGCCCTCCTGGAGCTCGCCCGCACCCGCGCCGGGGAACGGAACCGCACCGCCTACCCCGAGGCCGCCACCGTCTACATCGCCGACTCCCCACGCGACGTGCAGGCCGCCCACATCGCCGGCTCCCCGATCATCGCCGTCGCGACCGGCAGCGCCACCGAGGCCGAGCTCCGCGCCGCCGGCGCCGACCGCGTCCTCGCCACCCTCGCCGACACCAAGGCCGTCGTCACCGCCGTCGCCGACCTCACACGGATCTGACGACGTCTGACCCGCGATACTGGGAGCGCCGCGCGCCGGGGCGCGGCGGGAGGGAGAGAGATGTCCCGTGAGGTTTCCGAGGGCTCGCCGCTGTGGGAGCCGTCGGGGGAGGTCGTCGCCAACGCGCGGACGACCCACTTCGTCCACTGGCTGTGGGACCGGGGCGTCCTCGCGGAGACCTACGACGATCTGTGGCGCTGGTCGGTCACGGAGGTCGACGCGTTCTGGGACGCGATCTGGTCCTATTTCGAGGTCGTCGGGACGCGTGGCGACGGCCCCGTCCGATCCGGCGGCCTGATGCCGGTGGACGGCCTGAAATGGTTCCCCGGCGCGACGCTCAACTACGCGGCGAACGCGCTGAAGCGAGCCGAGCGGAACCCCGACGAGACGGCGGTGATCTTCCGCTCCGAGGCGGGCGGGCATCGCGTGCTGACGTACCGGGAGCTGGCCCTGCACGTGGCGGAGGTGCGCGCGGGCCTCGCCGAACTCGGGGTGGGCAAGGGCGACCGGGTGGCGGCGTACGTCCCGAACATCCCCGAGGCGCTGATCTGCTTCCTGGCGACGGCGTCGCTGGGCGCGATCTGGTCGTCGTGCTCCCCGGACTTCGGCTCGTCCTCGGTGATCGACCGGTTCGCGCAGATCGAGCCGAAGGTCCTGCTCGCCGTGGACGGCTACGCCTACAACGGCAAGCGGTTCGACCGGCGCGAGGTCGTCGGGGAGATCGAGGCCGCGCTGCCGACCCTCGCCGCGACCGTCCTGATCCCCTACCTGGACCCGGCCGCCACCCCGGACGACCTGCGCACAGGCATGCGATACGCCGACCTGCCGCGTCCCGGCCACGACACGCTGGAGTTCGAGGACGTCCCGTTCGACCATCCGCTGTGGGTGGTCTACTCGTCCGGGACGACCGGGCTGCCGAAGCCGATCGTCCACGGCCATGGCGGGGTCGTGCTGGAGCACCTCAAGGCCCTGTCGTTCCACCAGGACCTCGGCCCAGGGGACGTGTTCTTCTGGTACACCACCACCGGCTGGATGATGTGGAACTACCTCATCGGCGGCCTGCTGGTGGGCTCGACCGTCGTGATGTACGACGGCGCCCCCCTCGACCTCTGGTCGCTGGCCGCCGACAACGGCGTCACCTACATGGGCGTCGGCGCACCGTACATCATGGCGTCCGCCAAAGAGGGCCGCAGGCCCGGCGACGAACTCGACCTCGCACGGCTGCGCGGCATCGGCTCGACCGGTTCGCCGCTGCCGCCCGAGGGGTTCGCCTGGGTGTACGACGCGGTCGGTCAGAGTCTGCTGCTGGGCTCGTTCTCCGGCGGCACCGACCTGTGCACCGGGTTCGTCGGCCCGTCGCCGCTGCTGCCGCTGCGCGCCGGGGTCATCCAGTGCCGCGGCCTGGGCGCCAAGGTGGAGGCGTTCGGCGACACCGGCGAACCGGTGATCGACGAGGTCGGCGAGCTGGTCATCACCGAGCCGATGCCGTCCATGCCCGTCTTCTTCTGGAACGACGAGGGCGGCGAACGGTACCGCGAGTCCTACTTCGACATGTACCCGGGCGTGTGGCGGCACGGCGACTGGGTGAAGATCCTCCCGGACGGCGGCTGCGTCATCTACGGACGCTCCGACTCCACGCTGAACCGCGGCGGCGTCCGCATGGGGACGTCCGACTTCTACCGCGTCGTCGAGGCGTTCGACGAGATCGCCGACAGCCTCGTCATCGACACCGGACGCCTCGGCCAGGAGGGGCGGCTGCTGCTGTACGTCCAGCTCGCGGAGGGCACGTCCCTGACCGACGAGCTGCTCGGACGGCTGAAGCGCGAGATCCGGTCGGCGCTGTCGCCGCGGCACGTCCCGGACGAGATCCACGCCGTCCCCGGCATCCCGCGGACGCTGTCGGGCAAGAAGCTGGAGGTGCCCGTCCGCAAGATCCTCCAGGGCACGCCGGTCGACCGGGCCGCCAACCGCGACTCGATGGCCAACCCGGAAGTCCTCTCCCACTTCACGCCATAACACCCGCCCGTTGGACGTTCGGTTTCGCTTAGGTGACACCTTGTCCGCCTGTATCGCTGTGGGACACGACGGCATTAGGGTGGTGCTCCGGTCCAAACGTGTCCGATCGGAAGCGTGTGGGGCAAATCGCGCCGTATGGTCGCAGGACCGGTGAACTTCCCCTCGGTCTCGGGCGTCACACAGTCTGAGGGGTGATCCGGGCCTGTGTTGTGCCCGTGATCGAGGGAGGGACGGTTCCACGCATGGAGGTTGGGGCGTTGCGGTCCGGTGACCCGGATCGGCTGGGTTCGTACGCCCTGATCGGCCGGGTGGGCGAGGGCGGCCAGGGGACCGTGTTCCTCGGCGCGGACGACGACGGCCGCGAGGTCGCGATCAAGCTGCTGCACGCGGAGCTGACGTCCGACGACAAGGCCCGCGCCCGGTTCCTGCGCGAGCTGGAGACCGCCAAGAAGGTCGCCCCGTTCTGCACCGCCCAGGTCATCGACGCGGACGTGGACGGCGACCGGCCCTACATCGTCAGCGAGTACGTCCCTGGCCCGTCGCTGAACCAGCAGGTCCTGGACGCGGGCCCGCTCGACGGCGCCGGGCTGGACCGGCTCGCCGTCGGCACCGCGACGGCCCTCGCCGCGATCCATCAGGCGAAGATCGTCCACCGGGACTTCAAGCCGCACAACGTGCTGATCGGCCCGGACGGCCCGCGCGTCATCGACTTCGGGGTGGCGCGCGCGATCAGCGCCGGCACCACCCTGACCAGCCGCGTCATCGGCACCCCGTCCTACATGGCGCCCGAGCAGATCAGCGGCGACGAGGTCGGGACGGCCGCCGACGTGTTCTGCTGGGCGGCGACGCTGGTGTTCGCGGCCACCGGGGAGCCCCCGTTCGGCCAGGACACCATCCCCGCCGTGATCAACCGCATCCTGCACGAGGAGCCCGAGCTCGGCGCGCTCGAAGGGCCGCTGCGCGAGCTGGTGCTCGACTGCCTGGAGAAGGAGCCCGCGCACCGGCCGGGCGCGCGGCAGGTGCTGATGCGGCTGCTCGGCCACGAGGAGACCTCGCGGACGGGCGCGCCCGCCGTGGTGTCCCGGGCGTCCGGCGACACCGACGAGACCGCGATGCTCGCCGCCGGGTCCGTCCGCGCGGCGGAGCTCGACGACGACGCGTTCGCGTCCGGCCAGGAGTTCGACGACCGCCTCTTCGAGGACGAGCCCGCCGCCTTCCACGGCGGCGACCGGCTGCCCGCGCCCGATGACGACTGGCTCTCCGAGAGCACGCTGCCCCGCGACCTCGCCGCCGCTCACGGCGACGGCGGCCGCGGCCGCGGGCTGCGCCGGGTGCTCGCGGGCTCAAGCCGCTCCGCCATGCTGGCCGGGGCCGCCGCGCTGTTCGTGGCGATCGTCGTGGTGTCGTCCGTCCTCGCGCTCGGCGGCCGCGACAACGGCAAGGCGGGGCAGAAGGTCAGCGACCCGAGCGCGCCCGCGTCGTCGGACGTCCTGCCGAGCACGCCGCCGTCGACGAGCGAGGAGCCCGTCGAGGAGACCGACACGCCGACCTACCGGCCGACGTCGCCCACCTGGACGCCGTCCGAGACCCCGAGCGAGACCCCGTCGGACAGCGGCAGCCCCACCCCGACCAAAACGAACACCACCTCGCCGACGCCCACGGATCCGTCCGACCCGCCCGACCCGTCGCCCGGAACGGGCGGCGACTCCTAGCGGCGGCTCCGGCGGGGCGCCGCGGCACCGGAAGCGGCGGCGCTACGCCGCTCCCGCCACCGCCGCACGCGTTCCCGAGACCCGGCCGCGCGGGGTTCGGCGATCACCCCGGACGATGCCGCACGGCCTGACATGGTGGCCTGGTGAGCTGGCCGGAAGGTGGGCAAGGCCACGTCCACGTTGCCGCGGAGCGGTCGGCTTTGGGGCGATTCCTGGCTACGCTGGCGCAGTGAGCGGCGCCACAACGAGGTGGCGAAGGGTCTCTAGGGGAGTAGTCGATGAGCGGCATGCTCGATCAAGCGAAGGACGACCTGCTCCGGCGGGCTGCTGAGACGTGCGCGCAGCGTCCGGGAGCACGCGGCGGGGACGCGGAGGAGGCCTTCGCCTACCTCCGGCTGTACTACCGGCACGTCGCCCGCGAGGACCTGCTGGACCGCGATCCGGCCGACATCTGCGGCCCCGCGATGGCGCACCGGACCCTCGGCGAGGAGCGGCCGCAGGGGCGCGCGAAAGTCCGTGTCTTCACGCCGTCGCTGGAGGAGTACGGCTGGGACCCGGGCCACACGATCGTCCAGGTCGTCACCGACGACATGCCGTTCCTGGTCGACTCCGTCACGATGGAGCTGACCCGGCACCAGCTCGCCACGCACCTGATCGTCCACCCGCTGCTCGGCGTGGACCGCGACGTCGCGGGTCACCTGAAGGCGTTCCGCGGCAAGCTCGACAGCGACGACGACGTCGACGAGTCGTGGATGCACATCGAAGTGGACCGTACCAGCGACCGTTCCGTCCTGGACGCCCTGGAGAAGGACCTGCTCCGCGTCCTGCAGGACGTCCGCGTCGCCGTCGAGGACGAGCCCAAGATGCGGGCCCGCGCCGGGGAGATCGCCACCGCCATCCAGGAGTCCGCGCCGCCGCTGCCGGGCAAGGAGCTCGCCGAGGGCGTCGAGCTGCTCGACTGGCTGGCGAACGGGCACTTCACGTTCCTCGGCTACCGCGACTACACGCTCACCGAGAGCGGGACCGCGCTCAAGCCCGAGCCGGGCACCGGCCTCGGCATCCTGCGCAGCGACAAGCAGGAGTCCGACAGCTTCGCGGCGCTGCCGCCCGAGGTCCGCGAGAAGGCGACGGAGAAGCGCCTGCTGGTGCTGACCAAGGCGAACTCGCGGTCCACCGTCCACCGCCCGCTCTACCTCGACTACATCGGGGTCAAGAAGTTCGACGAGTCCGGCACGGTCATCGGCGAGCGCCGCTTCCTCGGCCTGTTCACGCACGTCGCCTACAGCGAGTCGATCTCGCACATCCCCGTCCTCAAGCGGAAGCTGGAGGAGGTGCTTGAGCTCGCCGGTTTCACCTCCGACAGCTACGACGGCCAGGACATCATCGAGATACTGGAGGGTTACCCCCGCGACGAGCTGTTCCAGATCTCCGTCGACGACCTGCTGGGCATCTCGCTCGGCGTGCTGCGGCTCCGCGAGCGCCGCCAGCTGAAGCTCTTCCTCCGCAAGGACCTGTACGGACGCTACATGTCCTGCATGGTGTACCTGCCGCGCGACCGCTACACCACCAAGGTCAGGCTGCGCATCCAGGGGCTGCTGAAGGACGCGTTCGACGGCGTCAGCGTCGACTACAGCGCGAACGTGTCCGAGTCGATGCTGGCGCGGCTGCACGTGGTCGTCCGCGGCGAGCGGGGCCGTCCGCTGCCGGACGTGGACGTCCCCGAGCTGGAGGCCCGCCTCGCCGCCGCCATCCGCTCCTGGGAGGACGACCTCGGCGACGCGATCGTCGAGCAGTGCGGCGAGGAGCGCTCGGGGACGCTCGGCCGCCGCTTCGGCGACGCGTTCCCCGAGGCGTACAAGGCCGACTTCCCCGCCCGCACCGCCGTGGCCGACCTGCGCCGCCTGGACGCCCTGACCGCCGACGCCGGCGGCGAGCCCACGGCCGACGGCGGCGGCGCGTCCGTCGGCGACACGTCCATCAACCTGTACGAGCCGTACAGCGCCGAGCCGGGCGAGCGCCGCCTCAAGATCTACCGGCTGGGCGAGCCGATCTCGCTGTCGCGGATGCTGCCGCTGCTGCAGAACATGGGCATCGAGGTGGTCGACGAGCGGCCGTACGAGATCGGCACCTCCGACGGGCAGCGGTTCTGGATCTACGACCTCGGACTGCGGTACGTGCCGCCCGCCGACGTCCCCGAGGAGTCCATCAAGGGCCTGTTCCAGGAGGCGTTCATCCGCCTGTGGCGCGGCGAGATCGAGAACGACGGGTTCAACGCGCTCGTCCTGCACGTCGGGCTGAACTGGTGGCAGGCGATGCTCCTGCGCGCCTACGCGCTGTACCTGCGGCAGGCCGGGACCACGTTCTCCAAGCGTCACATCGAGCAGGTGCTGCTGCGGAACTCGTCCATCACGCGGCTGATCGTCCGGCTGTGGGAGAGCCGCCTCGACCCGACCCTGCAGGGCGGCGAGGAGGAGCGCAGCGCCGGGATCACCGAGGAGCTCCAGGGCAAGCTGGACGACGTCGCCAGCCTCGACGAGGACCGCATCCTGCGCGCCTACGTGGCACTCGTCCAGGCGACCCTGCGCACCAACCACTACCAGGGCAAGCCGTACCTGGCGATGAAGTTCGACCCGCACGCCATCCCCGACCTGCCCGAGCCCCGCCCCACGTACGAGGTCTTCGTCTACTCGCCGAAGGTCGAGGGCGTGCACCTGCGGTTCGGGGCGGTCGCGCGCGGCGGGCTCCGCTGGTCCGACCGCCGGGAGGACTTCCGCACCGAGATCCTCGGCCTGGTCAAGGCGCAGGCCGTGAAGAACACGGTGATCGTCCCGGCGGGCGCGAAGGGCGGGTTCGTCGGCAAGCAGCTGCCCGACCCGTCCGCCGACCGGGAGGCGTGGCAGCAGGCCGGGATCGCCTGCTACAAGGACTTCATCTCCGGCCTGCTCGACCTGACCGACAACCTCGTGGACGGCAAGGTCGTCCCGCCGCCGAACGTCGTCCGGCACGACGGCGACGACACCTACCTGGTCGTCGCGGCCGACAAGGGCACCGCGACGTTCTCCGACCTTGCCAACGGCGTCGCCGCCGAGTACGGCTTCTGGCTCGGCGACGCGTTCGCGTCCGGCGGCTCCGTCGGCTACGACCACAAGGGCATGGGCATCACCGCCCGCGGCGCCTGGGAGTCGGTGAAGTACCACTTCCGCTCGCTGGGCACGGACGTCCAGAACGAGGACTTCACCGCCGTCGGCATCGGCGACATGTCAGGGGACGTGTTCGGCAACGGCATGCTCCTCTCCGAGCACACCCGCCTCGTCGCCGCGTTCGACCACCGGCACATCTTCATCGACCCCGAACCGGACGCCGCGACGTCGTTCGCCGAGCGCCGCCGCCTGTTCGAGCTGCCGCGCAGCAGCTGGGCCGACTACGACACCTCGCTGATCTCCAAGGGCGGCGGCGTGTTCCCCCGCACCGTCAAGTCGATCGCGCTGACCCCGCAGACGCGGTCCGCGCTCGGCATCGAGGACGGCGTGAAGGCGCTCACCCCGTTCGAGCTGATCAAGGCCATCCTGAAGGCGCCGGTCGACCTGCTCTGGAACGGCGGCATCGGCACCTACGTGAAGTCGACCCTGGAGAACAACGCCGACGTCGGCGACAAGGCCAACGACCCCGTCCGGATCGACGGCTCCGAGCTGCGCAGCCGCGTCGTCGGCGAGGGCGGAAACCTCGGCGTCACCCAGCTCGGCCGGATCGAGTTCGCCCGCACCGGCGGTCTCATCAACACCGACTTCATCGACAACTCCGCAGGCGTCGACACGTCCGACCACGAGGTCAACATCAAGATCCTGCTCGACCAGGTCGTCCGGGACGGCGAGCTGACCGGCAAGCAGCGCGACGGCCTGCTGTACGAGATGACCGACGAGGTCGGACGGCTCGTCCTGCGCGACAACTACGCGCAGAACGTCGTCCTCGCCGCGGCCCGCGCGCAGGCACCGGCGATGCTGCACATCCATGCCCGCTACCTGCGCAAACTCGAACGCGACGGACGCCTCCAACGCCGCATCGAGTTCCTCCCGGACGACAAGGCCCTCGCCGAACGCCGCCAGGCCGGGCTCGGGCTCACCAGCCCGGAGTTCTCCGTCCTGCTCGCCTACGCCAAGCTCGCCCTCGACCACGACCTCGTCGCGTCCGACCTGGCCGACGACCCGTACCTGGAGGCGTGGCTCGTCGACTACTTCCCGACCCCGCTGCGCGAACGGTTCCGCGCCTACATGGACCGGCACCCGCTGCGCCGCGAGATCATCACCACGGCCGTGGTGAACGACCTGATCAACGCGAGCGGCTCCACGTTCGTGTTCCGGATGAACGAGGAGACGGGGGCGTCGTCGTCCGACATCGCCCGCGCCTACCTCGTCGCCCGCGACGTGTTCGAGATGCCGCGCTTCTGGCGGTCGGTGGAGTCCCTGTCCCACGAGATCGACGAGTCCACGCAGATCGCGATGCTGCTGGAGGCGCGGAAGCTGACCGAGCGCGCCGCCCGCTGGCTGCTGCACAACCGGCGGCCGCCGTTCGACATCCGCGAGACGATCGACTTCTTCGCCGGGAGCGCGGCCACGCTGAGCACCCACCTGTCGAAGCTCCTCGTCGGGCTGGACCTCGCCGCGTTCGAGCAGCGCCGCGACGGCTTCGCCCAGCGCGGCGTCCCGGACGAGCTCGCCGAGCGCTGCGCGACGTTCGTCCCCGCCTTCTCCACCTTCGACCTCGTCGACATCGCGCACGACACGGGCCGTCCGGTGGAGGAGGTCGCGGAGGTCTACTTCGACCTCGCCGACCGGCTGCAGCTGTCCCGCCTCCGCGAACGCATCATCGCCCTGCCCCGCGACGACAAGTGGCGCTCGATGGCCCGCTCCGCGCTCCGCGACGACCTGTACACCGCGCACGCGGCCCTGACCAGGGACGTCCTCGTCACCAGCGAGCCGGGCGGGCACCCGGAGGAGCGCATGGTCCACTGGGCGGAGAAGAACAGGCCCGCCGTCCAGCGCGCCCAGCAGACCCTCAGCGAGATCTGGGAGAGCGACAGCTTCGACCTGGCGACCCTCTCCGTAGCCCTGGGCGCCATCCGCACCCTGGTCACAGCCAGCTCCCTACCCTCGGCCGAGTAAGCACCGTCGGGCGCCGGTGGGGTCCCGCCGCAGCGGTCAGAGGAGCGGGACCCGCCCGGCACCCGACGGAGATCAGGAGCCGTGTGCGATGACGGCCTTGCGGTAGATGCCGGTGACCGTGGCGCGGCCCTTCGGCGGGACGGCGGCCAGGTACTGGACGAGGACGGTCGTGTCCATGCGCGTCCGAGCGGCCCTGGCCGGGGCGAGGCCGAGGAGGTCCCCGCCCACCGTCAGCCGTCCCCGCTGGGACGAGGAGTACGCCTCGTTCTGCTTGAGCACGTACCAGACCAGGGCCCCGCGGTCCTTGGTGCGCAGCGCGAACACCCTGTAGCGGCTGGGGGAGAACCTGGACGACAGCGTCACGCCCCGTCCGGCCAGGGTCTTCTCGCCGTTCTTCAGCGCCTTGTACGTCTCGCTGGTCTGCGCCCCGTCCGCGAGGACGGACGCGTCCGACGCGCGGGGCCCGTCGGTGAGCAGCGCGGCGTGCGCCTCGGGCAGCTTGCCGGGCGCGACGGCGAGGCCGTTCTTCTCGTCCGTGGCGACCGCCGTGGCGAAGCCGTCCGGGTCGACGGCGACGCGGCTGAGCGCGTCGCCGGCCGGGTAGGGGTTGGCGGACAGCAGCCAGGGTGCCCCCGCCTTGGCCTGCGTGAACAGCAGCGCGTGCCGCAGCGCCCGCTTCCCCTTTCCGGTGACGGCGCCGACCGCGAACCAGTGCGGGTAGCCGCTCAGCCGCGGGATGTAGTACGCCGTGTTCGTGAACGTCAGTTTCGGCGCCCGCCGGTTGATGGCGCGGCGGAGCCTGAGCGAGGCGTCGTCCATGGACAGCTGCGGGTCGGCCTCGATCGTGCGCAGGGCCTTCCCGTCGAGCCTGCGCCCCGCCTGGTTCGCCCCGGCGGTGTAGGAGGCGAGGACCTGCTGGGCCTGCGCCTTGCCGAGCGCGGGCGCGGCGGCCGCGCGTCTCTCCGCTTCGGCGGACGACGGCGAGCCGTCCGAGCAGCCGGCGCTCATCGTCGCGATGAGCAGGCAGGACGTGGACAGTGCGGCGAAGGTGACGGTGCGTGCGGGCATTGTGCGAGCCCCCCGAGTGGTGACGGAGATCCGGACCGCCCGTCATCTTCGCAGAGTGACCGCCAAGTCACTCTGTGAACACAAAACCTCGCCGCACAAACTTCCAGGTAACACCGTCCTCCAGCCCCCACCCGCCGCCATTCAACGGACGAGCTCCGCTCGACGCCCCGAGGCACGCCTGGTGCTCGCCTGGAATCAGGCGGTCTGCTGCTCCTGCTGCCGCATCCAGCGGATCTCGGCCTCGATGAACTCGTCGATGTCGCCGTCCAGCACGGCGGAGGGGTTGCCGACCTCGATGCCGGTGCGCAGGTCCTTCACGATCTGGTACGGGTGCAGCACGTAGTTGCGGATCTGCGTGCCCCAGCTGCTGGTGCCCTCGCCGCGCAGCGCGGACATCTTCTCCGCCTCCTCCTGCCGCTTGCGCTCCAGCAGCTTGGCCTGCAGGACGTTCATCGCCGTCGCCTTGTTCTGGATCTGGCTGCGCTCGTTCTGGCAGGACACGACGATGCCGCTCGGGATGTGGGTGATCCGCACGGCCGAGTCGGTCGTGTTGACGCCCTGCCCGCCCGGACCCGACGACCGGTACACGTCGATGCGCAGGTCGTTCTCGTCGATGTCGACGTGGTCGCTCTGCTCCACCACCGGGACGACGTCCAGCCCCGCGAACGACGTCTGGCGGCGGCCCTGGTTGTCGAACGGGGAGATCCGGACGAGCCGGTGCGTGCCGTGCTCGCCGCGGAGCGTCCCGTACGCGTAGGGCGCCTTCACCGAGAACGTCGTCGACTTGATGCCCGCCTCTTCGGCGTAGGACGTGTCGTAGACCTCGGTCGGGTAGTTGTGCCGCTCAGCCCAGCGCAGGTACATCCGCTGGAGCTGCTCGGCCCAGTCGGCGGCGTCGACCCCGCCCGCCTGGGCGTTGATCGTGACGAGCGCCTCCCGGGCGTCGTACTCGCCCGACATCAGGGTGCGGACCTCAAGCTGCTGGATCGCCTTGTGCAGCGCGGCGATCTCGGCGTCGGCCTCCGTGCGGGTGTCGGCGTCGTCCATCTCGGCGGCGAGCTCGTACAGCGTGGCGGCGTCGTCCAGCCGCTGCCGCAGGCCCTCGACCTTGCCGAGCTCGCTCTCCAGGTACGACAGGCGGCGGCCCACCGTCTGGGCGCGCTCCTGGTCGTTCCACAGGTCAGGGTCGGCCGACTGCTCGCGCAGCTCGGCGATGTCGCGCCGCATGCCGTCGAGGTCCAGCACCTGTTCGATGCCGGCGAGAGTCGAGCCGAGCTCCTTGAGCTGCTCTTCGGGTTCGATGCCTGCCACGCCTTCGAGCTTATCGCCGTCCGGGCACCGGTCGGGCGGCCGAGCCCCGCGCCCGGACACAACGCCCGCACGCGACGCCCGGACGCGACGGATGCGGAACCCGGTGGACGGGGAACGCAGGCGCCTCCGGCCAATATCATGTTGGGTGGCAGAATCACGGGCCGAGGAGGCAGGCCGGCGGACGGCCGCCATGGAATTCGGTCCGGGGGACGGGTCTGTGCACAGGTTCTCGCGGATGGTCGCGGCAGCGATGATCGTCGTCATGCCGCTGGCCGCGGGCTGCGCCGAGGGCAAGGCGAAGGCGCGGCCGACCGCCGGCCTGCCCACGACGTCGCCGCCCGAGCCCGAGCCGGTGCCGCTGACCCCGGACGTCGCCGAGCGCGCGTTCCGTACCTATGTCACGGACGAGGACGTGTCCAGGGCCGCGGGCGACGAGCGGCTGGCGCTGACGTGGACGTCCGACGGCCAGTCCCAGCTCACCGCGGCCGAGTTCCGCAAGGCCGCCTACGACGGCGACCCGGTGCGGCGCTTCGTCTACGGCGATCCCAAGCTGTACGTCCCGAAGTTGAAGGACGCCGCCTACCCGCAATGGTTCCTGGTGTCGGTCGACCGGTCCGTCCTAGGCGAGTCCAAGAGCAAGCGCAGGGCGCTGATGGCGTTCATCTTGCGCGGCCCGTCCGACGACTGGAAGCTGACGCTCGCGACCCTCCTGCAGCCGAAGGCGAAGGAACCGGCGATCTCGATCGACGAGGAGGGGTACGCGACCCCGCTGGGCAGCGACGACACGTCGGTGCTGATCCGTCCCCGGGACGTCGGCGGCATCCAGGCGACGATCGCCGCGGAGGGCGGCGGCAGCGTCGCCGCGAAGGTGATGAGGTCCGGCACCGTCACCACGGGCTTCTACAAGGCGGCGAGGCGCGCCAAGAAGAAGGCGAAGGAGAAGGATCTGACGCTCCAGGTCGTCTACACCGCGACCCCGTTCCCGTACTTCGGGCTGCGGACGAAGACCGGCGGCGGCCTGATCATCTATTCGCTGTTCCGCAACACCTCGCTCGCCGCCAAGGACCCCGGCACCCCGAAGCCGGAGATCCCGGAGGATGCGGAGCACCTGCTCGACGGCACCGTCGAGGGCAACGAGGTCGCCACGACGGCGACCCTGCATTTCGCGGCGTACGACCCGCCGCGGCCGGAGAAGGACGAGCCGCGGCCGAAGGCGCTCCTGATCGCCGACGACGGGGCGATCTCCAAGGCCGCCACTCCACCGATCAAGAAGCCGTAGAAGTCCAGGGGCCCGCGGCCGCCCCGGTGGCCGTCGGGGCGCTCTAGCCGTAGACCCGCTGGACGACGAGCGCGACGAACAGCAGCGCGACGAGCCCCGCCAGGACGAGGGCCGGCGGCACGGCCGGGCCGTGCCGGTGCAGCTCGGACCGGGCCTCCCGGCAGGTCGCGCAGCGCCCTTCCACCACCGGGTTCGAGCACCGAGCGCAGATCAGATGTTCGCAGCTCATGTCGTGGCCCCAATCTTCGAGAACGGGACGCCGGCCCCGTGCGGGGAAACGTCGACCTGTCTGGGTGTCTGTCGAGCTTGCCTGGTGTCCGTCGACCTATTAGGTATCTTTCTCCATCATCCAGCCTAGCCGGACTGTATGGTCGTTCCGGCAAGTCCGGGAGCTTGACGGTACGAAACGACCGGACGTCAGGAGATGGCTCGCATGGCACTGACCGGACAGAACGACCTGATCGGGCGATGCGGCGACCTGGCGCGTTCGTACCACGTCGAGTGGGACGAGACAGTTGACTCTCCCCTCTACACTGCTCGAAGGCTCCGCGTCCCACCCGGTCGCGAGGCCGGGCGGCGCAAGGCGGCGGCCGCGGGCGACGAGTCCGCGGCGACGTCCTCGCCGCTCCCCAACCCCTAGACTGAACCGCCGTGATGCAGCCGTGATCCATTTCGACAACGTCACCAAGGTCTACCCGAGCCAGAACCGGCCCGCCCTGGCGCACGTGAACGTCGCCATCGAGAAGGGCGAGTTCCTGTTCCTGGTGGGGCCGTCGGGCTCCGGCAAGTCGACCTTCCTGCGACTCATCCTGAAGGAGGAGCGTCCTTCCCAGGGTCACGTGCACGTGGCGGGCAAGGACCTGAGCAGGCTGAGCAACTGGAAGGTGCCGCACCTGCGCCGCAGGATCGGCTGCGTCTTCCAGGACTTCCGCCTTCTCCCCAACAAGAACGTCTTCGAGAACGTCGCTTTCGCCCTAGAGGTGATCGGCAAGCCGCGGCGCTTCATCGGCAAGGTCGTCCCCGAGGTCGTCGACCTCGTCGGCCTTGAGGGCAAGATGCACCGGATGCCGGACGAGCTGTCCGGCGGCGAGCAGCAGCGCGTCGCGATCGCGCGGGCGTTCGTCAACCGGCCGATGATCCTGCTGGCGGACGAGCCGACGGGGAACATCGACCCCGCGACCTCGATCGGCATCATGAAGGTGCTGGACCGGATCAACCGGACCGGCACCACCGTCGTGATGGCCACCCACGACGCCGCGATCGTCGACGCGTTCCGCAAGCGCGTCGTCGAGCTGGAGGACGGACGGGTCGTCCGCGACCAGTCCCGCGGTGTGTACGGGCAGGCCTACTGACCGTGCTTTGGACCGTTTTCGCCGGTAGGCGCGGGGGATCGTCCACCCGCGCCGGCGCCGGATGGAGCGCGGTCCGCGCCACGGCACATCCATCTGAACCATCGGTTCCTTCCGGGTCGTACGACACCGAGTACGGAGTCGGCACGGCCCACAGGTAGGAACGCCCCGCATCGGGCCGCGTTCCAGCACGGGACGACGGCCCAGGCTTCCGGCGGGACACAGGCGATCAAGGACAGCGAGGCATGCGCGTACAGTTCGTTCTCCAGGAGATCTGGATCGGTCTCCGCCGGAACATGACGATGACGATCTCCCTCGTCATCACCGTCGCCATCGCCATGGCGCTCTTCGGCACCGGGCTGCTCCTGCGGGAGCAGGTCAGGGCGTCCAAGAGCTTCTGGTACGACAAGATCGAGGTCTCGATCTTCCTGTGCGCCAAGACGAGTTCCAACGAGGCATGCCAGAAGCGCGACGTCTCCGACCAGGAGCGGCAGACGCTCAAGGCGCAGCTGGAGAAGATGCCGCAGGTCTCGAAGGTCGAGTACGAGAGCAAGCAGCAGGCGTACACCCGGTTCAAGGACAACTTCGCGGGCGCGCCGGGCTTCGTGGAGAGCACCCGCGAGGGTGACATTCCCGACTCGTACCGGGTGAAGCTGAAGAATCCCGAGGAGTACAAGGCGGTCGCGCAGGCGATGCTCGGCCAACCCGGCGTCGACACCGTCATCAACGAACAGGAGATCCTGAAACGGTTCTTCAGGATCCTGAACGGCCTCCAGGTGGCGGCGCTGACGATCGCGTTGATCCAGGTGGTCGCGGCGGTGATGCTGGTCGGCAACACGGTCCGGCTGTCGGCGTTCAACCGGCGCCGGGAGACGGGCATCATGCGGCTGGTCGGCGCGTCCAACACCTATATCCAGATGCCGTTCATCCTGGAGGGCGCGATCGCCGGGCTGATCGGCGGGGTGTTCGCGTCCATCCTGCTGGTGTTCAGCAAGAAACTGCTGGTCGACCGATTGGCGGGGGACGTCCAGCTCGTCAGCCAGCTGGGCTGGAGCAAGGTGGTCGCCGTCATCGTGGTGTCGATCTGCTTCGGCGTGCTGCTCTGTGCCGTCGCGTCGTTCCTCACACTCCGCAGATATCTGCGAATCTGACCTGATTCGCACATGTCTGCGAATCTGACCTGGTGACCGGATCCGGCTGAAGCGCCGGATCCGGCGTCCTCGGCCGCCCTACACTTGCCGCATGTTCCGGTCCGTGTCGCTCCGGGGGTGGCGGCCCCGGAGAGCTCCCTATGTCAGGAAGGGTGGGCGCCTGCTGCGCGGCGCCGCCGTCGCCGTCGCCGTCCTCTGCGCCTACGGGGCGGGGATCGTGAGCGGCTCCGGGTCGGAGCGGCACGCCGCCGTCGCGGGCGGGTCCGTCCTCGACGAGGCCGCCGCGAAGATCGGCGGCCGGGCCGCGAGGCCCGTCGGACGCGCCGAGCTCGACCGTGCCGCCATCGAGGGCATGCTGCGGGGCCTCGGCGACCGGTGGGCGCAGTACTACTCGGCCCGCGAGTTCGACGACGTCGAAGGCCGCCTGACCGGCCACTACAGCGGCGTCGGCCTGTGGCTCGGCGGCGCGGACGGCGAACCCGGCGCCCGGGGAACCGGGTTCGGGGTGCTGGTCGCGAGCGTCCAGCCGGGCAGCGCCGCCGCCCGCGCCGGAGTCCTGCCCGGCGACGTCATCACCGGTGTCGGGAACGCGTCCGTGGCGGGCTGGGACGTCGAGCGCGTGGCCGGGGCGCTGCGGGGACGTCCGGACGAGCCCGTCGAACTCACCGTCGAACGCGGCCGTAGAACAGAGCGGTTCCATCTCGTCCGTACACCGGTCCCCGCAGGAGACGTCACCGTGACCGATCTTCCCGAGCGCGCGCGGATGATCCGGGTCGGCGCCTTCACGAGTGGGACGGGACGCCAGGTCCGCGCCGCCGCGACCGCGCGGACGACGTCGGGCCGTCCCGCCGGCGGCGTCCTGCTCGACCTGCGCGGCAACCCGGGCGGGCTCCTGGACGAGGCCGTCGAGACGGCGTCGGCCTTCCTGTCCGGCGGGCCCGTCGTGACGTACGAGCCGCGCGGACGTCCCGCCCAGAAGCGCACGGCGACGAAGCCCGGCGACGCCGGGACCCCGCTCGTCGTGCTCGTGGACGCCGGCACCGCGAGCGCCGCCGAGATCGTCGCGGGGTCCCTGCGCGACCGCGACCGCGCGGTGATCATAGGATCGCGTACGTACGGAAAGGGCTCGGTGCAGGAACCCATCCGGCTCGCCGACGGGTCGGTGATCGAGCTGACCGTCGGTCGCTACCGCACCCCGAGCGGCCGTAACCTCGACGGGGTCGGGATCGAACCCGATGTGGCGGTGTCCGCCGACCGTCCCCCCAAGGAGGCCGAGCGGCGCGCCCGGACGGTGCTGCGCGGCCTGCGTGCGGCCCTTCCGGACCAGGAGTGAAGGGCGCACCGCAGGGGTTTCGCCGAACGAAGACCGACATGCCGGACAAGGACTGAGGACGTGGCACGGGACACCGGGCGCAAGAAGGACAAGGACGCCACCGGGCACAAGCTCATCGCCAAGAACAAGCGGGCCCGCTACGACTACCACATCGACGACACGTGGGAGGCGGGCATGGTGCTGATGGGCACCGAGGTCAAGGCGCTGCGCGCCGGCCGCGCCTCCCTCGCCGACGGCTACGCGCACGTGCGGGACGGGGAGGTGTGGCTGGAGAACGTCCACATCCCCGAGTACACGCAGGGCACCTGGACCAACCACGCCCCCCGCAGGCGCCGCAAGCTGCTGCTGCACCGCCGCGAGATCCAGAAGATCATCACCAGGTCGGAGGAGCCCGGCTGGACGCTGGTCCCGCTGTCCCTGTACTTCAAGGACGGCAAGGCCAAGGTCGAGATCGGCCTGGCCCGTGGTAAGAAGGCGTACGACAAGCGCCAGGCCATCGCCAAGCGGGAAGCCGAGCGGGAGATGCAGAAGGCGGCGGCGGCCCGGTTCAGGAGACGGTGAAGGGTGCCGATGACCAACCGAGGCCGGAGCCGGGCTCCGCGGGGGACCCGGACGCGCAGACGCCAGGCGGTGTCCCTCGCGGTCTGCGGCACGCTCGTCGCGTCCCTGACGACCGGCTGCTGGGCCGAGACGTCGGCGATGCCCGCCGTCCGCGACTTCCTCATCGCCTGGCAGGTCGGCAACTACGAGGCGGCCGCCGGCCGGACCGTCGGCATCGACAGGAAGCAGGTCGAGGACGCGCTCGGCCGCGTCCGGCGGCAGCTGGACGCCGCGTCCCTGCGGCTGTCCCTCGGCACCCAGGTCAAGGGCAGCGACGTCGACCAGATCGTCAAGAAGGGCGACGAGGCCGACGCGCGCTTCACCGTGAAGATCGACCTCGGCGAGAACGGCCAGCCGTGGGAGTATCCGGGGCTGATGCACCTGAAGCGCGTCGGCGGCAAGTGGAAGGTCGTCTGGAGCCCGTCGATCATCCACACGAAGCTGAAGCCCGGGCAGCGGCTCGCCGTGGTGACCGAGGTGCCGAAACGCGCCCCCGTCACCGACACCCAGGGCCGCTCCGTGGTGCGCCAGGTCGACGCCTACATGGTCGGCGTGTACCCCGGGCAGCTCGCCGACCCGCAGAAGACCCTCGACCTGCTCGCCAAGCAGACGAAGATCGACGGGGGCCGCCGGCTGGACGCCGAACGGCTCCTCGGCCGCGTCCAGTCCGCCCCGCCGCAGGACTTCCTGCCCCTCCTCACCCTCCAGGTGCCCACGCACACCAAGCTCATCCAGCGGCTCAACCGCGTCCCCGGGATCCAGTTCCAGCACGTCAAGGCCCCCATCGCGCCCGCCTACGCGCCCGAGCTGATCGGCAACCTCGGCCCCGCCACCGCCGACCGCCTCCAGCAGGTCGGCGCCCCCTACCAGCCGGGCGACACCATCGGCGTCAGCGGCCTCCAGCTCCTCCAGCAGCGCCGCCTCGCCGGGACGCCCACCGTCCGCGTCGTCGCGCAGGACGAGACGGGCAAGAACACCGAGGAGCTGCGTTCCTGGCCGGGCCAGGACCCGCAGGGCGTCCGGACCACGCTCGACCCCGCCTACCAGCGCCGCGCCGACTTCGCGCTCAACGGGCTGCCGTACGCCGCGTCCATGGTGGCCGTGCGTCCGAGCACCGGCGAGATCCTGGCCGTCTCCAACCACGGGACGAAGGGCGAGAACCGCGCGTTCGAGGGCCACTACCCGCCCGGGCTGACGTTCGGGATCGTGTCCGCCGAGGCCCTGTTCGCCCAGGCCGGGCTGAACCCGTCCACCAAGACGACCTGCCCCGGGACGGTGACCGTCGGCAACAAGACGTTCACCAACAAGGGCCGCGCCGACAGCGTCCTCGCGACCCATTTCGCCATGTCCTGCAAGACGACCCTCGCGCAGCTCGGCGGCAAGCTGGACGCGCAGACCCTCGTCAAGGAGGCGGCACAGCTCGGCGTGGGCCAGAACTGGGGCCTGACCGTCCCGGCGTTCACCGGCTCCGTCCCGACGCCCGCCGACGACGGCGAGAAGGCCGCCGCCATGGTCGGTGAGGGCAGGGTCGAGGTCAGCCCGCTCGCCATGGCCCTCGTCGCCGCCGCCGCGCAGAACGGCACCTGGAAGCCGCCGTACGTCCTCTGGGACATTCCGAAGACCGTCCAGGCGCCGCCGCCGCAGAACCTGCAACCCCAGGCCATCGCCAGCCTCAAGCGGGTCCTCGGCCGCAACGTCAAGCTCGGCAACGCCCGCGGCGCCCGCGTCTCCGGCGACGTCGTCGGCGTCGCCGCCCTCGCCACCTACCAGGAGGGCGGCCGCACCAGGACCGTCTCCTGGTTCGTCGGCTCCAGCGGCGACCGCGCCTTCGCGATCGCCGTCGAGGGCCGCGTCAACACCCCGGATCTCGCCGCGAAGTTCCTGAGCGGAACCCCCCGCGGCCGGACCGCGTGACAACTTTGTCATCCCTTTACACATCGGACGCAACTAACCCGTCACCTCCGAGCGTCTTTACGGGTGACTGAGACTCCGCTTGGGGGGTTGCGGACTCAGTCGCCGTGATGAGACCAGAGCCTCGTCTCGGGGGAGGCTCTGCCGTCCGGACCGGCCCGACCCTGCCGGTCGACCCCGGTGGACGCGACTAGCTCGCGTCCACCGGGGTTCACGGCTGCCGGGGGAATCACGTTGCCCGTTCACGCGTTATCCCTGTAGCGTCAAGGTGCGGACGTCCCCGGATGCCCGCATTGACAACTCAACATGGGGGTGACCGGCTTCGACTTCGGTCGTTCGAGCCAGGGGAAGCGGGTCGAGGGTTGCTGTCGTGACCTCGTAAATCCTGTGACAGCAAACCAATAACTGCCAACAAGCAGCAGTCCCAGTTCGCCCTCGCCGCCTGAGCGAGGAGTGAACTGTGTCAGCCCGGGAGCGTCTCCGGCCCGGGACCTGGCATCGTAAGGAGACTCCACCTGCCGGCCCGGTCGCGGGGCCGGTAGGGAAAACCAACAGCGACTGAGTCCGTCGGCGACACGCCTGCGTGAGCGCCGGGACTGAGAAAACGCCAAGCAGGCTGCACCCGGAGAAGCCCTGACTTATCACCGAAGGACGCGGGTTCGATTCCCGCCACCTCCACGGCATATGAAGCCGCTGATCAGACGAGTTCTGGTCGGCGGCTTCTTCGCTGCGCGCCCACTTTACGCCCACTTTAGGAACCGTCCTTGCCCAGGGCCTTGGCTGCCTCGGCGGACGCCACGTTCCGTCCCATGTAGACGTCCTGCGTCATGCTCGGCTTGGCGTGGCCGAGGTGGTCGGCGATAGCGCGGGCGCTCAGGCCGGCCTCGTCGAGCCGGGTGGCGACGGTCTTCCGGAACGTGTGCGAGGTGACCCATCCGAACCGCTCGGCGTCGATGCGGGCGAGCACTTCCTTGACGTCCCGGTTGGCGTTGGACGGGTTCCGCACCCCGCCGAACAGGCCCGGGAACAGTAGCTCGACGCCCCCGGCAGGGCGCTGGGTCTCCTCGTCGTCCTCGCCGATGATCGTGATCTGCCGGTCGCCGTACAGCCACGACATCGCCATCCGGCGTCGGCACAACTCCACCAGGTGCGGCGGGAGCGCGATCACCCGCCAGCCCGCCTCGGTTTTGGGGCGCAACTGGAGGCAGGTCCCTTTCCCCTTCAGGCGCACGCTCGTCGCGTTGACCTCCAGTACTCCGGCCTCTAGATCGACGACCTCGGCGCGGACGCCGAGGGCCTCTCCGACGCGCATGCCGGTGCCGTCGAGGAACTCGATCAGGTCGGCCGCGTCCAGCTCGGCGGCGCGCTCGTCACCGGCGGCCTTCGCCAGCATCACGGCCTCGTCCTCACGGCTCAGCGCCTTCGGCCTGGTCTTGCGGCCGGTCGAGATCTTCGCGATCTCGCGTACCGGGTTCGTGTCGAGCGCGCCGTGGCGCACCACCAACCCGAGCAGGAGCGATAGCACGTCCCGGGTCGTCTTGGCCGCGCTGGGGCCATGGCTCTTGCGGACGGCCTTGACGAACGCGTCGCACCTCGGCACATCGATCTCGCGCATCAACAGGCCGCCCATGGCCTTCAGGATCCGGTCGAGTGCCCGCTCGTAGATCTCCCGCGTCTGCAGGGTCAGCGTGCCGGACTCGGTGATCTCGGCCTGCCACAGCTTCGCCGCGTCGCGGAGCCTGGTCTCCGCCGTGATCTCGCCGTCCGCCGGCGGCCCGCCCCGATCGCGGATCGCCTCCTTCAGCTTGCGCTCGGCTGCGGCCTGGGTTTCGCCGCACCGGTTGATCTCGCGGACCTCGCCGTCATGGTCCCGGTACTTCACGCGGGCACGCACGCGGCGCGGGGCGAGCTTCTGGAAGCGGATCTTCCCGGCAGTGCCGACGGGCAGGGGAGGGCGACCCATGATTACTCCTTCTGATCGTCCTCGGTCCCAGGGAAAGCGGCTCGCAGTTCGCTTGCCTCTTTCATGGCGGCATCGGTCAACTCGCGTCCCCCGTAACGATGGATCCACTCACGCATTGCCTGAATCACGTCCGGCGTGGGGATCGTCGCCTCCGACGGATCTTCCGGGTGCATCCGGGCAGGCTCACCTTCAAGCTGAATGAGGTTCTCCATCACGTTGGTGAACCCTTCGTGTGTCCAGAGCACCTTCCAGACCCAGGCGAGGCCCCAGCGCGCGATCTCATCAGGCTTGTCGGGGCTGATCTGGAGGCGCTCCGAGACCGCCAGACCAAGCGACTCAACGTCCTCAATCCACTCCCACAGCACTTCGGTTATCGCCTGGGCGGTCCCGCCGCTTCCCCTTCTCAGACGGTCCACCGCGTAGAGCATGTCTCGATCGGCGGGGCTGCCGGACATTGTCATGGACCTGAGGTCCACGTCGAAGATCTGGGCGATGACGTACGCCTCATTGAGTCGCACCGGTCGTTCGCCGGCCTCGACCCGCTGCACCGTCTGCTGGTGGAAGCGCAAGCCGAAGCGCTGAAGCTCCTTCGCGAGATCTGTCTGCGTCATCTTTCGTGCCTCGCGGAGGCGCTGCATCTGGGTAGCGAAGTTCCGCTCCCAGGTTGTCCACGGGGAAGGTGGGGTGTCCATGAGCGCACCGTACAACGTTTTGTAGGTGCGTGCCACCGCTGTGTTGCGTTGGTCGCGATGGGGTGATAGAACAATGCCTTGATGGTGATCGCCTGCAGGACGTTGTCAGCGATGGCCTGGAGAAGCGATTTGAGGTGCGCGCTAGAACGGCAACTTTGCTGTGGACGGCGCTATCCACAGATTTTCTTTCCTGCACAGGCTATTAAGTCCCTGACCTGCAGAGATGAGGTGAAGCTCTCGTGAACGCCCATGGTTGTCCACAGGTTGGCCACGCCGAATCGGGGCACAGTCCACAGTTTATCCACCGGCCTGTCCACAGGGCTCGTTGCGAACGCCGCAGGCACCAGCCATCCTCGATCGCATGAACGTTCGACGCCGGACCGCGTTGTACGACTCGGGAGAATGTCGTACGCACGTGCTCAAATAGAAGCGGCCCCGCCGCGAGTCAGCCGTCCAAAGCATCGACTCGCGACAGAGCCACTTTGACCACCCGTCACCGTGCTCACAGCGAAGGCAGTCACGTGAAGAGTAACAACCCTCGCCAACGTCAGCCCATCATGGGCGACGTCAGGATGTCAGAGAAGGCAACCCAGCAGATCGAGGACGCCGGCGTCGCGCAGCACGTCGCCCGCGGCGACCGCCTCGTCCAGTTCGCCGAGGCCGCAGAGATCACCACGCTCAGCCCGGCGACTCTGCGGTGGATGCGCCACCAGGGCGAAGGCCCGCCGTTCTTCACGCTGGGGCGAAGGCTCGTAATTTCTGAGAGTCGGCTCTACGACTGGATCAACGCGCAGGCCGCGAAGGACCGGGCGGCCGCGTCGTGAGCGCCCCCGAGATCACCGTCGGCGCCCTCGTCGAGCTGCAGGTCGACCGGCACGGCTTCTTGAGCGAGATGGACGCGTACGCCGCCTGCGCCGCCGTGGACGCCCACGACGCACCCGCGACCGTCCTGATCCGCGGCGTCCTGCGCTCCGCAGAGGCGTCCGCTGGCGCGGCCCGACAGGTCGGCGCGGCCCTCGCGACCGCCGCCCGCATCGACGTTCTCGGGAACGGTCCTGCGGTCGCCGAGTGGGCCGACCGCGTCCGCGCCGCCGCCGCCGAAGAGATCCAGCTCCGCACCCGGACGCCCGCCTCGGGCTGACGGCCAGGCCGCGACGTTAAGCGGCCCCGTCCTGCACAGTCCTCGCGACGGCACCTTCCCCTGCCGTCATGGCAGTGATCCAACCTCGAACGCATTGGGGCGTCCCGTGATCGATAAGCAGCCGGAGGAGCCCGGCTTCAGCTCCACAGAGGGGAAGCGGGCCGCGCGGAACGCCCGTGCCGCCGAGCGGGAGCGCGAGGCACAGTATGCGCCCGCCGTCCAGCTCATCACCGGCGAGTTGGCCGAGCTGGTCGAGTTGCGCGGCCGCATCGCCCGGGCCCGCGCCATCGCCGCTCGCCAGGGCCTCACCGACATCGTGGCCGCCCTCGACGGCCAGCTCGCCCCGTTCCCGCCCGGCGACGACGGGGAGGGATAGGTGGCCCGTATCAGGTCGATCAAGCCGGAGTTCTGGGACGACCGGAAGCTGGCCCGATCCACCTCCCGCGATGCCCGGCTGCTCTACATCGGGCTGTGGAACCAGGCGGACGAGCACGGTCGGTGTAACGGCGATCTCGCGTGGATCAAGGGCCGGGTCTTCCCGTACGAGTCTGATCTCGGCGCAGACGAGTGTGCGCGGCTCCTGGACGAGCTTGCGCGCGGCGCATGGGTCCAGAAGTACACCGTGAACGGTGATCCGTTCCTGTTCCTGCCGAGACTCGCCAAGCATCAGCGCCTCGAATCGGAGAAGGTGCCGTCGCGGCTGCCGGGGCCGGATGAGGCCGACCCGGAAGCGTCTCCCGACCAGCAGCAACGGGGCGGCGCAAACGAGTCTGCGCGCGACTCGGACGAGTCTGCGCCTGGCGAAGATGAGTCGTCGCTTCTTTATGTAGCAGGTGGCAGGGAGCATGTATCCCCACCCGCTTCGCGTGCGGGTGCGCCTGCCCCCAAGCCAGGGTCTGACGATGACCCGCACTGGCTGAAGTTCTGGGAGGCGTACCCGCGCAGGGTCGGCAAGGAGGACGCCCGCAAAGCGTGGGCCGCAGCGATCAAGGCGCGCTGTGACCCGGAGGAGATCGTCGCTGGGGCCGTGCGCTACGCGGCCGAGATGAAACGACTCGGCAGCCCCAAAGACAAGATCAAGTATCCGCAGGGCTGGCTGACCGGTAAGCGCTGGAACGACGACCTCACCGCCGCCACGTCAAAGAGTGGTTCGGTCGGCGGATGGATGGACAACTGATGGACGTCCTCCGCGAACTCGTCCTCCCCAAACTGGAGGGCGTCCGCCAGTCCGGCGGCAGCTTCTCCGCGCGCTGTCCCGCTCACGACGACAGGAATCCGTCGTTGTCGATCTCCGTGGGCCACACGCAACCGGTGGTCCTGAAGTGCCAGGCCGGATGCGAGACCGTGGACATCCTCGCGGCGATCGGCCTCACCGAGGCCGACGTCTGCACGCCGCGTGACGAACAGCCGCGTGAGGAGTGGACGCCGCGCGGTCCCGCCGTGGCGGTGTACGACTACGTCTCCGAGAACGGCGAGCTTCTGTTCCAGGTTTGCCGCACCCTGGGCAAGGAGTTCCCGCAGCGGCGCCCGGACCCGACGGCCAAGAGCGGCTGGCGTTGGAGCCTCGGCGATGTTCGCCGCGTCCTGTACCGGCTACCGAAGCTGATCGAGGCGGTCCGCGACGGCAAACCGGTGTGGATCACCGAGGGCGAGAAGGACGTCCACGCCCTAGAGGCCCGCGGCCTCGTCGCCACGTGCAACCCCGGCGGCGCGGGCAAGTTTCGCGCTGAGTACGCCGAGGTCCTGCGGGACGCCGAGGTCACCATCGTCGCCGATGCAGACAAGCCCGGCCAGGCGCACGCCCGCCAGGTCGCCGCCATGCTCGACGGCATCGCTGCCCACGTTCGCATCGTCGAGGCGGCGGTCGGCAAGGACGCCGCCGACCATCTCGCGGCTGGCCGGACGGTCGAGGGGTTCGTCGAGACCTGGGCCAGCGACGAGCCCGCGAAAGTTGATCTCGCCGTCGATCTCTGGGAGTTCATCGGGCAGTCCGACCCGCCGTACGACTGGGTTGTCCCTGGCCTGCTGGAGCGCGGCGACCGGCTGATCCTCACCGGCTTCGAGGGCTTGGGGAAGTCCATGCTCACCCGACAGCTTGCCGTGTGCGCCGCCGCCGGCATCCATCCGTTCGAGTGGTCGCGGACGTACGAGCCCCGCCGCGTCCTGATGATCGACTGCGAGAACTCCGAACGCCAGGGACGCCGCCGGTTCCGCCCGCTCGCCGCCGCGTCCATCAAGGTGTCCCGGCGAGTCCCCGACGGCGGCCTGCGCCTGATCCATAAGCCCGAGGGCATCGACCTCACCCGCGAAGGCGACGCCGCGTGGCTCATGGAGCGCGTCACCGCACACGCGCCCGAGCTGCTCATCGTGGGCCCGTTCTACCGGCTCCACATGGGCGACATGAACGACGAACGGGTCGCCCGCAAGGTCGTCGGCATTCTCGACGCCGTCCGGACGAAAGCCGACTGTGCCGTCGTCACCGAGGCTCACGCCGGGCACGGCGAGGCAGGCCGGAACCGCTCCGTCCGGCCGCTCGGCTCGTCCTTGCTGCTGCGCTGGCCCGAGTTCGGGTTCGGCATCGCACCCGACTCCCGACAAGAGGTCGGACCCGGCCAGCCGTACCGCGACGTCGAGGTCCGCCCATGGCGCGGCGCCCGCGACGAACGCAACTGGCCCACCCATTTGACCTGGGGCGACCCCGACGGGTGGCCCTGGCAGATCGCACCCGAAACGATCGGAGGAAAGGGATTTTGATCAACAGCATCCATGAAGAGATCGGCTGGTTCACCTGCGCGAACCTGCGCTGCAAGCGCCAGCTCGGCCGGGATCACGTCACCCTCGTCACCACCGCGCACATGCGCCGGTTCTGCAGCGTCCTGTGCATCACCGAGGGGCAACGCGCATGGCATGAGCACATCGCCAGCCCGGACAACCCCGAGGTCCGGGAGATCGAGCGCCGGTTCTGGGAGCAGGCAAAGGCGAGTCGGCCGTGAGCGCCATGCTCGGCGTCCACGACCAGGCCGGACGACTTCGCAGGGCGATCGAGATCCGGCGCTGCGTCGAGGAGGCCCGCACCGAAGACGGCTACCCCAAGAGCGCGGACGCTCGGGAGGCCCTCGACACCGCCCGGAACCTCGCGGACTGGACGGTCGCCGAGCTGACCGAGGAACTGCTCGACACCCTCGACCGCATCAAGGAGAGCTGACCATGGCAGGCGACACCCAGATCACCCTCGTCGGGAACCTCGTCGAGGACCCGAAGCTGCGCTTCACCCAGACCGGGCAGGCCGTCGCGAACTTCCGCATCGCCTCGACCCCGCGGTTCTTCGACAAGGCCGCGAACGAGTGGAAGGACGGCGAGGCCCTGTTCCTGACGTGCAACGTCTGGCGTCAGCCCGCCGAGCACTGCGCCGAGACCCTCACCAAGGGCATGCGGGTCATCGTGCAGGGCCGCCTCAAGCAGCGGTCGTACGAGACACGCGAGGGCGAGAAGCGCACCGTCTTCGAGATCGAGGTCGATGAGATCGGCCCGTCCCTGCGCAACGCCACCGCGAAGGTCGCCAAGGCCCAGCGGTCTGGCGCAGCGCCGTCCGGCGGCGGCTTCGGCCAGAACGTGCCCGCTGGCCAGCAGAACCGCAATGACGACCCCTGGACGAACGGCGGCGCCCAGGGCTCCAACGACGCCCCGCCGTTCTAGGGAGCTCGACATGTCCGACCGCATCGTGAGGTGCCGCTACCTGCGGCGCAATGAGCAGCAGTGCACCGCAGAAGCGGCCGACCCGGTGGCCGAACTGCTGCTCTGCACGAAGCACCTGGCCCGCGCGATGGCGCTTGTCCAGGAGCGCCGCACCACCAGGAGCGCCACCCGATGACCGACCAGCCAACCGCGCCGGACGACCTCGTCCTGATGTTCGAGCTGCTGTGCGCGCTCGACGGCCAGCCGATCCACGGTGACGGCACCCAGTGCGACGGCTGCGACGCGCACGTCGTCCCGACCCGCCACATCTCCGGCGGCGTCCTGCTGCGCATCGTCCATGACCCCTGGTGCGACAAGGCCGCCCGCAAGGAGGCCGCCCGATGAACCTCGACGGCGTCCCGCTGCCCGTCCAAACCTTCGCCCTGATCGGTCTCTACGTCACGCTCTGGCTCGGCTGCGCGGCATCGGCGTGGCTGACGTGGCGCGCCGTCGACTGGCTACGGGCCCACCGCACCCGATGAAGAACGAGACGGCCGGGCGCGTCCCTACCGCGCCCGGCCAGGAAGGAAGCATGTCATGACCATCCGAACCGAGGTCGTGTCGCTGCTGTGCGGCATCGACATGACCGGCGGCGGCCCGGCCACATGGCGCCACGAGCAGGACGGCCGCCCGCTGACCGACGCGGAGCGCGACCTCGCGCTGTCCGCGACGCGCGAGGAGATCGAAGCCGTCCGCGACTACGCCGTCCGGGCGCAGGAGTACCACACCGAGAAGCTCGCCGACTTCGAGCGCATCGAGGAACTCACGCGGCGGTACGCGCACGGCCTGCCCGACGGCGAGCCCATGGGCGCGATCGTCGCCCGGATGGACGGGGCCGACCGCGCCGAGTTCCTCCAGATCATGGAGCGTCTCGCGCCGGACGGGACGCTCTGGACGCCGGGTGGTGGATCGTGACCAGGCCGAAGACGTCCAAGCCCAACCTCAGCAAGGCTGACCGGAAGCGACTCAAGGAACTGCGGAGCCAGCGCCGGGACGCCGCCCGGAACTTCTACCACCCCGCCATCTGGTACGGCGCCGAGCCGTGCACCGACGAGGCGTCGATCATCGCCGAGGAGCGCGCCAGGATCGACGCCGAGATCAAGCGGCTCACCGCGCCGCCGCCGGTCCTGGAGGGCGTCATCGTCCGCCCCGACCAGGGAGCGCTGTGGTGACCGGCCGGACGACCGCCGTTTCGTGGGAACAACGAGTGGCGTCCCGCACCTGGCAGGACATCCCACGCGGCTACTACGCCATCGAGATCCTCCATCAGCCATGCGAATGTCTCGACAACGGCGTCGAGGACGAGTGCGGGCACATGCCCGAACTGCTGGGCTATCGGCTGTTCGAGCGCAAGGAGTCCCGCGTCACCCGCACCGGCCGCCGCGTCGGCAAGGACCGGTTCATCTCCGGCACCACCGTCGTCGTCCCCGGGATCGACCACGACCTCGTCCGCGAGGTCCTCGACAGCGAGCGCGACTGGACGACTGAGGTGTGGGGTCCGCGCGGCCACGAGTTGTACATCCTCGACGACCTGGTCACGAAGCCCGACTACTACCGCGCCCAGTACGGCAAGTTCACTGGCCGGTGCGGCTGCTGTGGGCGTGCCCTCACCGACAACGACTCCAAGCTGCGGGGCATCGGCCCCGAGTGCCTGAAGGGACTTCAGCCGTGACCACCACCGAAGACCGCGACAACGTCCGGGCCATGCACGAGTCGCTGGCCCGCCTCACCGGCCGCACGGTGGAGGAAGCCGAGGCGATGACCATCGAGGAGGTCGTCGACTTCACCGCCCGGATGTCGTTCCACACCCTCGGCCTGCAGATCGCCACGCGCTTCGAGGAGGCTGACGGCGTCCATCTCATGGAGGACGGCATCAGGGCGCACGCCGCACGCGTCGGTGAGGCCCTGGAGCGTCTGCACGAACGGGTGCCGCTGTTCCCCGTCCGCATGCAGGACGTGACCATCGACCTGTTCGGGTTCGGCCGCGCGCCGATCCACTTTGTCACCCAGGCGAAGGACGAGGACGGGTCTGACGTCCGGTACTTCCTGCTCTCGGAGCTGGCCGAGCCGCTCGGCATCCCGCTCCACAAGGCGCACGAGTGGGCCGAGCGGGAGCAGGCCGACGCAATCCGTGCCCAGCGTGAGCGCGACGAAGAGCGGGGCGCTCTCGGATGGGAGTGCATGAACGACGTCATCGACCTAGGCGTGTGGCTGACGGTGGACGACCCGGAGGCCAGGCCGGACGCGGACGGCAAGCGGTGGTCGACGGCGGGCGAGTGGCTCGTCAGCGACGATCGGCTGCTGGCCCTGATGACGTGGTCGCCATGGTCGAAGGTGTTCTACGAGAACGCCCGCCCGCTCATGGCGCACGCGTTCATCCACTCCGGCCTGGCCGACAAGCTCGGCGACGTCCCGACGTACAGGACCGTCGAGACCTACGACGGTGAGACCAAGACCGGGCCGACCGGCGACACCCTCGGCGACCATGTCCGCGAGGACGCCGCCGGGATCACGGTCGAGGAAGCGGCCAAGCGAGCCATGCGCGGGCTGTGCTTCGGGCCCCCTGAGTAGCCAACCCGCCGCCCCGACGTGCCCGCGTGGCACGTCGGGGCGGCACCCCGGAAGGAGGGCGGGCAGTGGCCAAGCCCGGGCTCGGCGCACGGCACCAGGCCATCGCCGCGATCATCCGCAAACGCGCCGCGGCCGGCGAACCCTGCCACCTGTGCGGACAACCCATCGACACCCGCCCACCCGAACAAGGCGGCCCCGCGCCCCGCACCCGATGGTCATTCAGCCTCGACCACATCACCCCGAGGTCGAAGGGTGGCCAGTCCACCCTGGCCAATGCGAGACCGAGCCACTACGGCTGCAACAGCCGACGCGGCAACGGATCATCGAACCGCAAGACCTGGCGACCGAGGAGGTGGTGACCGTGCTGACCATCGTCACCGGCCCACCCTGCGCCGGGAAGACAACCCACGTCCGCACCCACGCCAAGCCCGGCGACATCGTGGTGGACTACGACCAGATCGCCCAGGCGCTCGGCAGCCCCGACACCCACGACCACCCTGCCCCCATCGCCTACGTCGCCAAGGCCGCGAGGCAGACAGCCATCCGCGCCGCGATCGGCTGCCACCGCCGCGGCTCCACCGTCTGGATCATCGACACCGCACCCTCACCCCACCGCCAACACCAGTACGCCAAGGCCGGAGCCAAGGTCATCACCCTCACCGCGCCAGCCGACGAGCTACACCGAAGGGCACAGGACCGGCCCGAGGCATGGCATGCCCTGATCGACCAATGGCTAGCCGACCATGAGGGCCCAAACGATCACGCAGCGCACACAGGCACCTGGAGACCAAGATCATGGTGACCAACTCCGACCACGAAACGATCAACGAAACCGCAGGTCAGGGATTTTTGAGGGCCATGATCACAAGACCCGGCACTGAGTCCACGTTTTCCCTCCCCGTGGTGCCGCGTTTGGTCACGGAGGGTGAGAGGGGTTGATCATGGGGCCGGTGGAGAGGGCCACGCGAGATGAGTTGGCGGCCATGGCTGACGAGGCTGTGACCTGCGCTCTTGGGGCGTCGGCGGTGGATCTGGCGCGGCGTCAGGACGGGGCGCATCAGCCGAATCAGGCGGCGCAGTGCGCGAAGGAGTTGCGGGAGACGCTGCGGGTGCTGGCGGAGCGGTTCCCGCCGGCGTCGAAGGCGGACTCGGTGGATGAGCTGCGGTCTCGGCGCGAGGAGCGTGGGGCGTGACGCTGCTGGGTGTGCAGACTCCGCGGCTGCGGACGGTCCCGGCCTACGAGCGGACGTGGGGGGCGGAGGTGCGGGATCTCGCGAGCCTGGCCGGGCTGGACCTCGACCCGTGGCAGGGCGATGTGCTGGACGACTTGTGCGCCGAGTCGGTGGAGCGGCCGGGCCGGTGGAACACCCTGGAGAACTGCATGATCGTCGGGAGGCAGAACGGGAAGGGCGCTGTACTGGAGGCGTACGTCCTGGGCTGCCTGTTCCTGTTCGATGACCCGCTGATCATGTTCAGTGCGCACCGGTTCGACACGGCGCGGGAGATGTTCCTGCGGATCAAGGAGCTGATCGCGGGCTGCCCGGACCTGTCCCGGCGGGTCCGGCGGGTGTCGGAGGCGCACGGCAAGGAGGGCATCGAGCTGCGGTCGGGGCAGCGGATCAAGTTCCATGCCCGGTCGGAGAAGGCGGCCCGGGGGTTCTCCGGCGACAAGGTCATCATGGACGAGGCGTTCCGGCTGGATGCGGGGATGATGGGCGCGGTCATGCCGACGATGTCCGCGCGCCCGAACCCGCAGATCGTCTACGCCTCCAGTGCGGGGTGGGAGATCTCCGAGCAGCTCGGCCGGCTCCGGCGCCGCGCGGTGAAGGCGATCGAGGACGGGCAGCCGGACCCGTCGCTGACGTTCCTGGAGTGGTCGGCGGCGGACGAGACCGAGCGGGTGAGGGGTGTGCTGGCCGACCCGGGGCTGTGGGCGCAGGCGAACCCGGCGCTCGGTATCCGGATCAGTGAGGAGTTCATCGCGGCGGAACTGCGGACGATGGGGGCGGTGGAGTTTGCGCGGGAGCGGCTCGGCGTCTCGGACTATCCGCCGGACGAGGAGGATGAGGGCGGCTGGGAGGTCATCGGCGAGGCGGACTGGGCGAAGCTGGCCGTGCAGGGCGAGGCCCCGCGGCCGGGTGACGAGGGTGCGCGGCGGCCGGCGTTCGGGGTGGACATGACGCCGGACCGGAGCATGGCCGCGGTCGGGGCGGCGTTCCGGGACGAGAACGGCGCCCTGGTGGTCGAGGTGATCAACCATGCGCAGGGGTCGGGGTGGGTGGTGCCCAGGTGCGTGGAGCTGGGCGGCCGGTACGACTGCGTTTTCGTGGTGGACAAGCGGGGTCCGGCGGCGTCGCTGATCAAGCCGCTGCAGGACGCGGGGCTGAACGTGCTGGCGATCGACACGGGCGCGGTGGCGGACGCGTACGGGCGGTTCCTGGACGCGGCGACCGACACCCGGGATCTGGTGCATCTGGACGATGAGCCGTTGAACGAGGCGGTGAAGGGCGCGACGACGAGGCCGTTGGGGGACCGGGTGACGTGGGATCGGCGCGGTGACGCCGACATTTGCCCGCTGGTGGCGGTGACGAATGCGGCGTCTGGGCATGCGGAGTGGGCGGATGTGGACGCCGATCCGATGGACAACATCTGGTGAAACCTCAACCATGGTTGGCGTATACCTCGACCTTGGTTGACAATGGGCGGGTGGAGTGCTTGTGGTAGCGGTGAGCGCGGCGGGTCGGCCGGGGGCGCTGAGGCGTCGTCTGGCTGCTCGGCGCGTCGAGCGGGTGCCGGTGCGTGCGCTGGTGGCCGGGGCTGCGGGCACGGCGCTCAGGGCCGTGTTGACGGCCGTCCTTGCGCTGCGGGGGCTGGCGGGTGTGGCGCTGCTGGCGTATGGGGCGTGGCTGGCGTGGCCGCCCGGCGGGTTCATCGTCGCCGGGGTGGCGCTGCTCGCTGACCGTGTCCACGACGAAGGCAAGGGGCGTTCCGCGAATGAGTGACCTGGTGGAGTTCCTGCGCGCTCGACTGCTGGAGGACGAGCGGTCAGCGTCGGACGAATGCCCTGACGGCGGGCGCGACCAGGCGGCGCGAGAACTGGCCGAGGTCGAGAGCAAGCGGCAGCAGATCGACCTGTGTGAGTACCTGTCCGGGTGGACCGATGAGCACGACACCGAGGTCACCGCTCACGAGATCAAGTCCATGCGCAAGGCCGCTGACCTGATGCTCCGGAGGGTGGCCCTGCCGTACGCAGATCACCCCGACCACAACCCGGCGTGGCGGCCATGAGCGTCCTGTTCGGCCGTGGCCTGGAGCGGCGCGCGGCGTCCCTGGGTTCGTTCTTCGCCGCCTCGTCGCAGATCCCGCCGAACTCCCAGGCTGGTCTTCCCGGCCCGGCGGTGACGGGGATGGAGTGGAGCCTGCAGAAGACCGCCGTGTGGGGATGTGTGAACCTCACGGCGACCATTGCCGAGTGCATGCCGATCGAGATCTTCTCTTCCGAGGCGCCGGACAAGCGGAAGCTGCCGGTTCCGGGGTGGCTGGCGGACCTGGGCGGCGACGGGCACGGCCTGCCCGACTGGCTGTATCAGGCGATCATCTCGTTCATGCTGCGCGGGAACCTGTACGGCACCGTCCCGGCGGGGATGCGGGACACGCTGCGCGGCACTCCGACGATGATCCAGCTGCAGCACCCCGACCGTGTGAGCGTGTTCCAGCCGTGGAACGGGGACCCGCCGGAGTGGCGGGTCAACGGCCGAGAGGTGCCCGCCAAGGACATGTGGCACAAGCGGACCTATCCCGTCCCGGGGCGGCTGCTGGGCGCCTCCCCGATCGAGTACGGGTCCGGGGTGATCTCTCTCGGGGTGGAGTCCACCCAGTTCGGGCTGCGGTGGTTCCACGAGGGCGCACACCCGTCCGGGATCCTGACCAATGAGTCCAAGCTCGACCAGGGGCAGGCGAAGACCGCCAAGGAGCGGTTCATGGCCAGTCTGCGCGGCACCCGGGAACCGGCCGTGCTCGGCGCCGGGTGGAAGTACCAGGTCGTGCAGGTCGCGCCGAACGAGTCGCAGATGCTGGAGACGCAGGGGTTCACCTCGGCGGAGTGCTGCCGGCTGTTCGGCCCCGGATACACGCAGATCTTCGGGTACGAGAGCGGTGAGAGCTTGACGTACGCGAACATCGAGCAGCGCTCGCTCGACCTGCTGACCTACTCGGTGGACCCGTGGCTGGTCCGGCTGGAGCGGATCCTGACGCAGCTGCTGCCCGCTGGCCGGAACGTGAAGTTCAACCGCAAGGGCCTGCTCCGTTCGGACCTGCTGACCCGGTACCAGGCGCACGAGATCGCGCTGCGGAACAAGATGGGCACCGTCAACGAGGCGCGTGCCGAGGAAGACCTGCCCCCGCTGGATGGTGGGGATGAGCTACCGGCGGAAGCCAACCCGGCGCCGCCGCCCGTCCCGGTGAAGGTGCAGAACTGATGAACAAGGCTGACCGCGCCGCGAAGCGGGGCATAGAGCGGCACCACTACCCGGTGCGGCTGGAGGTCCGGCAGGCCACCACCGCCGGTGGTCCGACGACGGTGGAGGGCTACGCGTCGGTGACCGACGAGGTGTTCGAGATGTGGGACCCGTTCGGGGCGTACGGGGAGGTCGTCCGGCCGGGCGCGTTCACCAAGACCCTGGCGGAGAACCCGCAGGTGCAGCTCCTGCTCAACCACGGTGGCCTGTCGATGGCCTACACCCGCGCGGGGTCGCTGCGACTCGCAGAGGACGCGACCGGGCTGCACATGTCCGCGGACGTGAACCCGATCCGGTCGGACGTGAAGGACATGCTGACCGCGCTGGAGGACCACGCGGTCGACGAGATGAGCTTCGCGTTCCGGGTGACGCGTCAGCAGTGGTCGCCGGACTTCGACCAGCGCGACATCATCGAGGTCGACCTGCACCGCGGGGACGTCTCCGTGGTGAACTTCGGTGCGAACCCGGCCACGTCGGTGGCGCTGCGGTCGGCCGACTTCGACCAGCTGCCCGAGGCCGAGGCGCGGGCGCTGTGGGAGCGGCTCGGCCGCCGGTTCGCCGCCGCTCCGGCGGCCGAGCTTCCGCTCTCCCTCGCGCGCGCGCAGGCCGACGCCCTGTAGAACCTCAACCTAAGTTGACGCTCGCGGGAGTGTCCCGCATTCTGGTCATGTACGCCTGCGTCATTCGACGCGCCGGACCCCACGCCGGACCCGCACGCCGGGCACCACCTGGGGCACCACCCGGAGAGAGCAGGCATCGTCCGCTATTCGTGGAGATGCCCCATGCTGGAATTCCTCCGGGCCCGTCTGAAGGAGCTGCTGGAGCAGCGCGCGGCCCGCAAGTCCGAGCTCGACGAGGTGCTGAAGGCGCCGTCGGCCGAGAAGCGCGATCTGAACGAGGCCGAGGCGGCCGCGTTCACCGAGAAGCGCGCCGCGATCCAGACGCTCGACACCGAGATCGAAGAGGTCCGGGGCCGCGTCGAGGAGCTGGAGGCCGACGAGAAGCGCGAGCAGGCCGCCAACGAGCTGCGCGCCAAGTACGGCGCGGAGAAGCCCGCCGCGCCGAACGAGGCCCGCAAGGCGGGCGCGCAGGTGAACGAACCGCTGACCTACCAGCGCGGCGCCGGGCACAGCTACTTCCTGGACCTGGCTCGCATCGAGTTCAACCGCGGCGACGGCGACGGCGGCCTGGTCGAGGCCCGTGAACGGCTCCGCCGCCACGGCGACGAGCTGCGCGTGGAGATGCCCGCGCGGGAGAAGCGCCGCGAGGAGATCGCTCGCCGGGAGATGCGCGGCATCGACAACCTCCCCGAGCAGTACCGGGCGAGCGTTTTCGAGAAGCGCGTGAACCCCAACCGCACCGACGGGCAGGGCGGCTACTTCGTCCCGCCGCTGTGGCTGGTCGACGAGTACATCGACCTGCCCCGGTACGGTCGCACCACGGCGAACCTGTGCCGGACGATGACGCTGCCGTCGGGCACCGACTCGATCAACCTGCCGAAGGTCGCGACCGGCACTGCGACGGGCGTGCAGACCGCGGATGCCGGGGCGGTCCCCTCGACGGACATGACCGACACGTTCGTGACCGCGCCGGTCCGCACGATCTCCGGTCAGCAGGACGTCGCGATCCAGCTGCTCGACCAGTCCCCGATCAGCTTCGACGAGGTCGTGTTCGACGACCTGATCGCGGACTACAACATGCAGCTGGACCTTCAGGTCATCAACGGGTCCGGTTCGTCCGGGCAGGTCACCGGCATCCTGAACACCGCGGGCATCAACTCGGTCACCTACACCGACGCCACCCCGACGCTGCCGGAGATGTATCCCTCGTTCGCGCAGGGCGCGTCGAAGGTCGCCACCGGCCGCAAGATGCCCGCCACCGCCGCAGTAGTGATCCCCTCCATCTGGTACTGGGCGACGGCGCAACTCGACACCACGAACAGGCCGCTGATCACCACGCTCGCCGCCTATAACCCGGCCGCCGTGCAGGACGCCCTGGCCTCCGAGGGCCCGGTCGGCATGCTCGCGCTGGGCCTGCCGGTCTACCTGGACGGCAACGTCCCCAGCAACCTGGGCGCCGGCACGAACGAGACCCGTGTCATCGAGGCCCGGTTCTCCGACCTGTACCTGTGGGAGGGGTCGATGCGGACCCGCGTCCTGCAGGAGGTCCTGTCCGGGACGCTGCAGGTCCGGTTCCAGGTGTACAACTACGCCGCGTTCATGGCGAACCGGCGTCCAACCTCCATCTCCGTCATCTCTGGCACGGGCCTGATCCCGACCGCCGGTTACTGATCCACGGGCTGGGCGGCCCCCGTCGCCCCCGATCGGGGGCCGTCCTCATGGAAGGAGGGACGAGATGGCGGATCACGACCTGGCGGCCGAGCTGGCCGGGTATCGCGCGGAGCTGGCGCACTGCGAGAAGTACGAGAAGACCGAGCGTGCCGAGCTGGTGAACGGCGAGATCGAGCGGGTCGAGGGTGAGGTTCGAGGCGTGGCCGAGTCGCTGGAGCGCGCGGCCGCCGACCACGAGGACGCCGGCCGCGACGTGCTGGCGGCACAGGCGCGTGTGGAAGCTCGCCGTTACCGGGAGCTTCTCGACGACGGCGAGGCCAAGCCCGCGTCCCGGCCGGTCAAGCGCGGCCCGGGTCGTCCCCGCAAGGAGACGGCCGAGGACAAGACGCCGCGAGAGAAGGCGTAACCGGTGGCCGCGACCGACCTCTTCACGCTCGCCGACGCCAAGGCGCAGCTGAACATCACCGACTCCGCTTCGGATGCGGAGCTGGCCGGGTTCGTCAGCGGTGTCACGCGCGTGGTCGAGCGGTACGTCGGCGCGGTCGTCAACCGGACCGTGACCGAGGTGTTCGACGGCGGCCGCTGCGAGCTGCTGCTGTCGAACATCCCGGTCGCCTCCATCACCTCGGTCACCGACAGCGGCACCGTCCTGGACGCCGGCGCGTACAAGGTGTCGAAGTCGGGGGTGCTGGCCCGGGTGGCGGGGACGGCTCGGACGCCGTTCCTGCCGGGGATCCAATCGGTGTCGGTCGCGTACGTAGCCGGGAAGGTCGCCAACACGGCGGCCGTGGCGACGGACCTGCCGGACGTCCGGCTCGCCGGGCTGATCATCGTTCAGCACATGTGGGAGACGCAGCGACCCGCCGCCCGCGGCCCCTTCTCGCAGGAGTCCGACGACTTCGACCCGCGGTACGCCTACTCGGTGCCGCGCCGCGCGCAGGAGCTCCTCGGCGTGGAGATGGGCGAGCAGGTGGGGTTCGCATGAGCACGCAGATCCCCGACGCGATCGACAAGCTCGTCGCTCTCTTCGAGGCCGCGCTGCCGGTCGGGACCGTCGTCGCCGATGGCCCGCAGGTGTCCTTCCCCACCGGGGAGTGGGCGGTGGTCGGCGGCGACGGCCCGGTCGACGAGGAGGAGGACGCGGCCCGCTCCACTCAGGCGTGGAAGGGGCTGGGCGCGATGGTGCGGGACGAGGCGATCGACGTCACGTGCGCGGTCGGGTCCTCGACGGGCAACGCTGAGACGACGCTACGGCCCCGCCGGGAGGCCGCCACGGCGCTGCTGCAGGCGATCGAGGACGGGCTGCGCGCCGACCCGGGCCTGGGCGGATTCACCACCGGCGGCGCCGCCGCGGTGACCGACGTGGCGCTGCGGTACCCGACCAACTCCCAGGGCCTGGCCGCGGTCCTGGTGTTCACGATCAATATCCCGGTCCGGTCCCGGATCACCTAGGAGAAGTCGATGCGCAAGAGGTTCATCGGCCCGGCGAACCCGGGCCGCGACGAGGCCGGGAAGCCGGTGCCCGACCTCGGTCACGAGATCAACGTCCGGGGCCGGTACCTGGGCAACGTCAAGGCGGGCGAGGTCCTGGACGTCCCCGACGAGCTGTGCGCCGGGACGAAGGACGATCCGGCGCCGGTGTGGCCGCAGCAGCTGTGGGAGGACGTCACCGGCGCCCCCGCCAAGACCAAGAAGGGTGAGGACTGATGACGACCCGGAGCGGTCTGGACGCGCAGCTGGGGTTCGCGGCCGAGTCGACGTTCGGGACCGGCGTCACCGTGACGCGGTTCCTGGAGTTCGACAACGAGGACATGAAGTTCATGCCCACGTGGCTGGAAGGTGAGGGGCTGCGCGCGGGCGGGAAGTTCAAGCGGTCCTCCCGGGTGTCGGTCAGCCGGAAGGACGTGAACGGCAAGTTCGACATCAAGGTCCCCAACAAGGGCCTGGGGCTCCTGCTCAAGCACATGATCGGCAGTTCGGGGACGGCGACGCAGATCGGCGCGACCACCGCCTACGAGCAGGTCCACACGCCCGGCGACATGTACGGCAAGAGCATGACCGTGCAGGTCGGCCGTCCCGAGCCGGGCACCGGCACGGTGCGTCCGTTCGGCTATACCGGCTGCAAGATCACTCAGTGGGAGATGACCGTCCAGGACGGCGATCACCTGAAGCTCAGCGTGACGCTGGACGGCCGCAACGAGGACACCACGACCGGGCTGGCCACCGCGTCCTACGCCAGTGGGGCGGAGCTGTACAACTTCTCGCACGCCACCCTGAAGCTCGGCGGCACCCCCGCCACCGCGAGCGGGAAGACCTCGATCACCGGCGGGGTCGCCGTCGCGACCGTCGTCAACCAGGTGCAGCTGAAGGGCGAGTCGCCGATGGCGGTCGACCGGTACGGCGTCGGGAACGCCGGGCTGAAGGCCGAGCCGATCGAGAACGACTACCCGACCGTGACCGGCACCCTCGACGCGGAGTTCGCCAAGACCGAGCTGTACGACGTGTACAAGGCGTTCAACGCGCTGGCGCTGGAGCTGACGCTGGAGTTCGGTGCGGCCGACACCGGGCAGCCGTTCCACCTGTCGTTCATCGCCCCGGCGATCAAGTTCAAGGAGTCCAGTCCCTCGGTGGACGGGCCGGGGATCGTCAAGGCGCAGATGGAGTTCGAGGTCTACGACAACGGCGTCGACCCGGCGTACCAGTTCCGCTACATCTCCACGGACACGGCGATCTGACCGGTGAACGTCTCCGTCTCGTCCCATGACCTGGCCCGCCTGGGCCGGGACCTTCAGCGTGCGGGCCGCAAGGACCTGAAGAAGGAAGCGCTGATGCGGATGCGGCGCGCGGTGCAGCCGATCGTGCCGGAGATCCAGCGGGCGGTGCGGGGAACGCCGGGCGGCACGTCGGATCTGCGGTCGGCGCAGGCCAGGGCGGCGCGGCCCCGGCGGCTCCGGGATGCCACGGCGCGCGGCGTTCAGGCCAAGGCCAGCCTGACGGGCAAGTACGCCGGGGTCCGGCTGCGGGTCGACCCCCGGCACTTCCCGGACGGGGAGAAGCACCTGTCCAAGTACTTGGAGGGGACCCTCCCACGGTGGCGGTCGCCGAGCTGGGGCCACGACCCGTGGAAGACGCAGCGGGCGCACCCCTACTTCTTCGTGACCATCCGGCCGCACATCCCTGCCGTGCAGGCCGAGGTCGCGAAGGTGATCAAAGAAGCGATGGATGAACTAGGCGGCGGCGGATGATCATCACGTTGAAGGACTGCCTTGTCCCCGAGTGTGCGGGCAAGGAGCACCGCTGGGAGTTCGAGCGGCCCACCCTGCGGGAGCTGGAGCGCATCGAGCACACCACCGGCATGGACGTCGGGGACTTCTTTCAGGGCCTGGTCGACGTCGAGGAGAAGGGCGTCACCGGCCTGGCGATCAAGACGCTGCTCGCGATGGTCGACGTCCTGCATCGCCGGGAGGGGATCCGCCCGCCGTTCGAGGACATCGACGTCGACTTCGTGAACTTGTCCTTCGAGTTCATGCCGGGCGAGACCGAGGGCGAGGGCGAGGCTGGCGAGGCGGAGGGCGGCGAGGGAAAAGACCCCGCCCCGGCGGCGCCCTCCCACCCCCAAGAGGAACCGGCGACGCCGGCGGCCGAGCCGGGATCTGGGCCCGAAGCCGCGGAGGCGTCCGAGCCCAGGTCATCCACTACGCCGACGGGCTCTGGCGGTGGTTCGGCCTCACCGTGATCACCGTCTGGGACCTGGCCCCCGACGAGTTCGTGGGCTTCGTCCAGTACATCGACCAGCGCAGACGCGACGAGGAGCGGGAGGAGGCGAACCGTGAGCAGCACTGAAACCCGGCGGATCCAGTTCGATTTCGTCGCCCGGGACCGGGGCGTGCAGCGCACCACCCAGGAGACCGGCGAAGCGATCGAGGACATGAACGAATCGACCGAGCAGGGCGCCGGGAAAATGGGCAAGCTCGGCGCGGTCGCCGCCAAGCTCGGCCCGATCCTCGGCGTGGTCGCCGGTGCCGCCGCGTTGATCGCGCCCGCGGTCGCCAAGGGGCTGGACGCGCAGGCCGCCACGGCGAAGTTCCAGGCGCAGCTCGGCCTGTCGGCCAAGGAGTCGCAGCGGATCGGCGGCGTCGCCGGGAAGCTGTACAGCTCCGCGTATGGCGAGTCGATGGACGAGGTCCGTACCGCGATCACGGCGGTGATCCGGAACATGGACGGGATGCGGACCGCCAGCAGCGCGGATCTGCAGGCGACCAGCGCCCGGGCGATGGACCTGGCCCAGGTGATGGGTGAGGACGTCGGCCCGGTCACCGTCGCGGTCGGGCAGATGATGAAGACCGGCCTGGCCAAGAACTCCAAAGAGGCGTTCGACATCCTGACGCGCGGCGCGCAGATGGGCGCGAACAAGGCCGAGGACCTGCTCGACACCTTCAATGAGTACTCGACGCAGTTCCGGGACCTGGGTCTGAACGGCGCGCAGGCGATGGGCATCATCCAGCAGGGCCTGCAAGGCGGCGCCCGGGACGCCGACATCGTCGCCGACGGCCTCAAGGAACTGAACATCCGGGTGCAGGACATGTCCGCGGCGCCCGGGCTGGAGAAGCTCGGCCTGAACGCCAAGGAGATGGCGGCCGCGTTCGGGAAGGGCGGCCCGACCGCGACCAAGGCCCTGGACCAGATCACCGACCGGCTCCGGAAGGTGAAGGACCCCACCCAGCGGTACGCGATCGCGCAGCAGATCCTCGGCACCCAGTCCGAGGACATGAGCAAGGCGCTGCTGAAGATCGACCCGTCCGAGGCGACCCGCAAGCTCGGCAAGTTCGGCGGTGCCGCCGACGCCGCGGGCAAGGCGATGGGGTCGACGTTCAAGGCGCGCCTCACCGGGTTCAAGCGGACGGTGGAGACGCAGGTCACCGACGTCGCGACCCGGGCCATGACGTCGGTGGTGAAGTTCGGCGGGCAGATCAAGAAGGGGTTCCAGCTCCCCAAGACCGGCAAGGCCGCGGGTGACTGGCAGAAGTTCGGCGTCGAACTGCGGAAGATCGCGGACTGGACGCGGACCAAGCTGATCCCGGCGCTGCGGGACCTGGGCGACTGGGTTGCCAAGAAGATCGCCCCGCAGATCGCCAAGTTCTACAAGACGGTGCTGAAGGAGCTGTTCGCCCAGCTCCGCCGGATCTACAAGGAGATCGACTCTGGCGACGTCCCGTGGAAGAAGATCCTGAACGTCCTGAAGAAGATCTACGAGTTCGCCGCGAAGTTCTTCCTGAAGCTGTGGTCGACGGAACTGAAGATCGCGTTGAAGATCGCGGGCACCTGGATCGTGTACGCGATCAAGAGTTTCAAGCTGCTGTGGCAGGAGGGCGAGCGGGTCTGGAAGAACCTCCGCAAGGGCGGCAAGGTCGTCCAGGACTGGTCCAAGACCGCACGGTCCGCGTTCGGCGGGTTCAAGACCGTCGCGATCAAGGTCTTGGCGGACGTGCTGCGGTTCTTCCTGGCGTTCGCGGCGCACCTGGTCAAGGGCGCGGCGAAGGCGTTCGGGTGGGTGCCCGGCCTGGGCGGCAAGCTCAAGTCGGCGGCGCGGGCGGTGGAGAAGTTCCGCAAGGACGTCAACGACGAGCTGAACAAGATCACGTCCAAGCGGAACGTGAGCGTGAAGGTCAACGCGGTCGGGAAGTGGACCGCACATGACCCCGGCCGCCGGATCCCCGGCCTGGCTTCCGGTGGCCCAGTTCCGGCGATGTGGGCGGGCGCGACCCGTTCCTACGACTCCCAGCCCGCGCTGCTGCGGGTGGACGAGCACGTGTGGACGCCCGAGGAGGTCGACGACGTCGGCGGGCACGGCTCGATGCTCCGGCTCCGCGCCGCCGCCCGCCGGGGCCTGCTGAAGGGCTACGCCGCCGGCGGGCAAGTGGCGCGCGGGATGGGCCTGACGGTGGACACCCCCGGCGCGAGGGCGCTGCGGCACGACTTCGCGCCGATCTCCGCCGGGATGCTGCGCATGTACCTGCAGATCGCCAAGGCGCTGGCGAAGATGTTCGGCGGTGCGAACGGGGTGGTCGGCGCCGCCCGGTCGATGATCGGGTACCCCTACAGCTGGGGCGGCGGCGGGAAGGGCGGCCCCAGCTTCGGGATCGGCCGCGGGTCGGGGACCTTCGGGTTCGACTGCTCCGGCCTCACCGAGTACGCGTGGTGGAAGGGCGCTCGGACGTCCATCGGCGGCGTCACCGGCCCCCAGTGGGCCAACTCGCACCCATCGTCACGACGGCCAGGCGCTCTCGGGTTCCCGCACATGGGACACGTGGTGCTCGCCAGCGACCGGCCGGGCTACATCATCCAGGCACCGTTCACCGGGTCCCACGTGCAGGAGATCCCCTCCAGCCGCGGCTACTCGTGGCGGTGGCCGGACGGCGCCCGGTTCTACACCGGTGGCCCCGTCGGGCAGGGCGCCGCCGCGGCGATGGGCGGCGCGGACTGGCAGCGCCGCAACGCTCAGGCGCTCGGGATGCTCGGCGACCCGGGACGGCGCCGGGCGGCCGGTGGGCGGGTCGCGTTCGGCGCCCCGTACCTGGTCGGTGAGAACGGCCCCGAGGTGATGGTGCCGGGCGGCGCCGGGCGGGTGCACAGCGCCGGGACGAAGGTCGTGCACGTCACGCAGAACGTCAACGTGACCGTGCAGGTGCCGCCGACCGCGAACAAGGGCGCCGTCGGCAAGGAAATCAACGACTGCCTGCTGGAGTACAAGCACCGCGGTGGCCGACTCGCTACGGCAGGTCGGCCATGACGGCGCAATTCCCCGAGCTGTCCATCCAGGCCGCGTTCCGTGTCGGCGCCTCCACCAGCACGCTACTGACCCTCGACGACCCCACCCGCGGGCGGCTGGACACCGGCACTTTGGGCGACGGGTCCGAACAGGACCCGGTCTGGGTAGAGCTCGCCGACCGGGCCACCGAAGGCAAGGGCATCGTGTCCCGCGGGTCACAGCGCATCGACTCCCCGATCGTGCAATACGAGCCCGGCACGCTCAGCGTGCCGCTGGCCAACCACGACAGGGACCTTGACCCCTCCAACCTGAACGGGCCCTACACCCAGGCCGCCGGGGCGCAGGACGGCACCACGTACGTCCTGAACGACAACCCCGGCTTCGAGGACGGACTGACCAGCTGGACGGGCATCGGAGGCGCCCTGTCCCAGGACACGACCGTGACCCATGCCGGTACCGCGTCGGGCAAAATCGTCCCCGATGGAGTGTCAGCCCTGGTCCGGATCGACTCGGACCCGGTGCCGGTGGAGGCGAGCCAGACCTACCGGGCGCAGGGCTGGGTACGGTGCGCCGCCGCCCGCAACGTCAGCCTGAACATCAACTGGTTCGACGCCAGTGGCGGCTACCTGGACACCAGCGTGAACGCGCAGGCGGTCGCCGCCGACACGTGGACGATCATGTCCGCAGATATGATGGCCCCGGCCGGAGCCGCCCAGGCCAACATCATCCCCACCCTGGACGGCACACCACCGCCGTCCGCCGTGCTGTGGGTCGACGAGGTCGAGCTGTCGCAGCAGCGAGCGACGCAGGTCACGGCGATGCGCGCCGTGCGAGTCCTGGCCACCTGGGCCAACGTGGTGTACGAGCTCTTCCAGGGAACCGCCGACGCTTGGGACGTCCACTACGAGGACCCGGGCCAGGCGATCACCACCCTCGCCGCCACCGACGGATTCAAGGTGCTGGCGGGGATCTCCCGCGCCGCCGCACCCGCCGCCGGCGAAGGGGAAACGACCGGGGCCCGCATCACCCGGATCCTTGACAGCGCGGGATGGAGCACCCAGGCCCGCGACATCGACGACGGTGACACCATCGTGCAGGCGACCACCCTGGACGGTGAGGTCCTCGCCGAACTCCAGATCACCGCCGACTCCGAGATCGGCGAACTGTACATCGACGGCGGCGGCCGGGTCCGGTTCCGGGCCCGGAACGCACTGCTCACCGACGCGCGATCCAACACGGCGCAGGCGGTGTTCGGCGACGACGGCGACGAACTGCCCTACAAGGACCTCGGTGTGTCCAGCGACGACGCGACGTTCTACAACGAGGTCCGGGTCACCCGCGCCGCCCGCGCCGACGAGGATCCGCCCGATGAACCGGTGGAACAGGTCGCCGACGACACCACCAGTCAGGCGCTGTTCTACAAGCGGACCTTCACCCCGCCGTCCGCGCCGATCCTGGACGCCGACCAAGACGCCTTGGCCTATGCCCAGTGGCTGGCCGCCGTGGCGTCCTACCCGGAGCTGCGGTTCACCGAACTGACCCTCGAACCCGCCGTCGCGGCGAACGAGCTGTGGCCGCACGCGCTCGGCCGGCAGATCGGCGACCGGATCACCATCATCCGCCGGCCGCCCGGCGGCGGCGACCCCATCGAAATGGACTGCTTCATCCGCGGGATCACGCACGAGTTCGGCGACGAGGAATGGATCACCAAATGGGCCCTGCAATCGGCGACCCGGTACGGCGGATTCCTCGTCCTCGATGACGCGCTACTCGGCCGCCTCGATGAGAACCGGCTGGCCTACTAGGAGGATCTGATGGGTTCGGGCTTTAAGGACTTCGCGGTCGGGGAGGTGCTCGGCTCCGCCGACGTCGACAACTACCTGATGAAGCAGTCGGTCATGTCGTTCGCCTCGGCGGCCGCGCGGGCCGCCGCGGTCACCTCCCCCGAGGAGGGCATGGTCGCCTACCTGCGCGACGTCGACGCCCTCACCGTCTACACCGGCGCCGCCTGGGTCATCGGCGCCTACCTCGGGGATGCGGCGACCTACACACCGGCGTGGACGGCGGTGTCCTCCAACCCCTCCCTGGGGAACGGGGCGGTCGTCGGCCGGTACAAGCAGTGGGGCAAAAGCGTGCAGGTGTACGCGCGGCTCACCACCGGCTCGACGTCCAGCTACGGGTCGGGCGGGTACCGGCTGTCGCTGCCGTCGGCCGCCGGGACGCCGTCCCTGACCACCGACCACCGCGTCCACACGCAGTACTTCGACGCCAGCGCCGGCGTCTACTACCCCGGGCACTGCCAGGTGTCGGACCTGGGCCACGTCAACCTGCAGTACTTCGGCGTCGCGGGCAGCCTCGTCCGGCTCAACAACGTCGACCCGACCGGCCCGTTCACCTGGGCGACCGGAGACATCATCTACGTCTTCGGCATGTACGAAGTCGCGTAAGGGGACCCGATGAGCACCGTTCAAACAACCCCCGGACAGGCGCCGACCGCGGTCATCGCCGACGACGGCGTGGTCACCGGCGCGATCCCGGTCGACCTGTCAGCGAACACGCCTGTCCGGGTGATGCGCGTCGTGGTCCCGGTCGCCGCCGGAGACTTCCTCGACATCACCGCCGAGGCCCGCGTCACCAACGACTGCGGGTACACGATCGGCGTCGGGTGGCGGCTCCAGTGGTACGACGTCGACGACGGGGTGCCGTGGCCGCACGTGACGCCCTGGCCCCAGATCGGCACTCCGTCAGGCGACAACGTCCCCGCGTCGCGGCACCACATGCCGCTGACGCTGACGCGCGCCTATCAGGTCCCTGCGAACTGGCCGGTGGATCACCGCATGGTGATCAACCTGATGGTCGACGCGCACTCCACGGCGTGGGAGGCGGGCGACTCATTGACGGTGGACGCGTACGGCCAGATGGTCGTGCGCCGCTGGAGCGCGACCTCCTAACCCGAGGCCAGAGAGGACGTGAGGTAGTGACGGCTGCGCTGGCCGCGACGCCGTGGCCAACGCTCATCGCGGGAGGCGTCGCGCTGCTGCTGGTGGCGGTGGTGGGTCTGACGATCCGTTCCATCATCCGGGGCGACCTGGTGCCCCGCCAGTACCTGAAGGACGTGCAGGCCGAACGCGATACCTGGAGGGAAGCGTGGACCGTACAGCAGGCCACTATCGCCGAGTTCCGGGGCCAGTTGGAGGCCAACACCGAGGCGCTGCGGTTCACGCAGCAGCTGGTGGAGGCGCTGGCGGCGAAGGGTCCGGCGCGGTGAGGGTCCCGTGGCGGCGTCGCGCCAATGGCGACCGGCGGTCGGCAGCCGACGAGGCGCTGGAGATCAGCAAGCGGCAGCGCGAGCACGCGCGTGAGCGCCGCCACGAGTTCGAGCACCTGACCCATCGGATACGGGAGATCCGCAAGGTGAACCACCTGGCCGAGGCGTTCGACAGGGCCTTCGGGGAGGGCCGGTGATTCAGGCGATCGGTACCGCGCTCGTGGTCGTCAGCGCGGTGCTGGCGTGGGCGGTGTGCGCGCTGTACCACCTGTCGGCGCGGTGGTGGGAGTCGGAGGCCGGCCGCCACCTGATGACGTTCACGGCCGTGCTGGCGCTGGTCCTGACGCTGTGGACGGTGGGCGCGCTGACGGCCGCTGCGCATGGCCGCTGGTGGGAGATCGTCCGGCTGGTGGCGTTCACGGGCGTGCCGGCCTCCCTGGCGTGGCGGCTGTGGATGGTGTTCCGGCTGCAGATCCGGCCGGGTCTGCGACGCAACGGAGAGCGAGAGAGGCGATGACGGAGAACGAGGAGCGGATGGTGGACGTGGACGTCCACCCGGACGCGCACCGCCCGACGGAGGGCGACGAGGAGCAGGTGCTCAAGGAGTTGTACGGCGAGCCCGATCAGTACGGCGTCTACAAGGGGGTGCACTGATGGGCTCCGCGGCCGCGATGTTGGCCGAAGCCCGCCGGTCCCTGGGCGTGCGCGGCCGGCCGAACTACATCACCAAGGACTACGCCAACCGGCACGGCAACGTCTTCCTGGATGCCGCGTGGTGCGACATGGCGATCACCTACTGGGCGCGGGCGTCCGGCAATGCCGCCGCGGTCCTGCCGGGCGGGGATCGCGCCTACACGGTCTGGCACGCCCAGGACTTCCAGAAGGCGGGACGCTGGCACACCGGCACCACGGCCGAGGTCGACCGCGCGGAGCCTGGAGACATCGTGTTCTTCGACTGGGGCGCGACCAACAGCGTCGGGGCGATCGACCACGTCGGCATCGTCGAGGTCGCGCTCGGCGGCGGACGGGTGCAAACCATCGAGGCCAACACCTCGGACGCGTGCCTGCGCCGCGTCCGGAGCGCCAGCGTCATCGCCGGGTACGGACGCCCGGCCTATTCCGGCTCGCTGAGTGGCGAGCCCGCGAGCGAGGAGGATCCCTTGATCGGACTGAAGAAGGGCGACTCCGGGCAGGCCGTCAAGGCCCTCCAGGAGATGATCCGCAACGCCGGCCAGGGCAACGCGCTCGGCGAGACGGACGGCGAGTACGGGCCGAAGACCGCCGAGGCGCTGCGGCTGGTGCGCAAGTCCGTGGGCTCGTCGGCCGGTAAGGGCTACGGCGACCAGGTGGACAGCTGGGCGTACGCCCAGCTGCATGCCGCCGTCGCCCGCCATCAGGGCAAGCTGACCTTGAAGAAGGTGTGACCATGTACGCCTATCTGATCCGAACCCTCGTCCCCCTGCTGGTCGGCGTCGTCGTCGGCCAGGCCGCCCGGCTCGGGCTGGACTTGGACGAGGCCGCCGTGTACGCGATCGTCACCCCGGCCGCGACGCTGCTGTACGGCGTTGCGTCCCACTGGGTCGAGACGCACTACCCGCAGGCCGGCCGGTTCCTGCTCGCGCTCGGCCTGACGTCCAAGACCCCCGAGTACAAGCCGCTAGCCCCACGGCAGTAGCCCGGCCTGGCAGGCGGGAGGGGAAGCCCGTCGCCATGCGAACGCCCTCGCCCCTTCTCGCGGAGGGACGAGGGCGTTCTAGTGCCCCTAGCCGATCACCCACTGCAGTGACCGCGCCGGCGTGTCCGTGTTCGTCGGCGTGTACGTGGTCCGGACTGGCCGCTTCCCCTTCGCTACCTCGAAGACGACCCACCCGCGCACGCAGTCCCCGACTCCGACCGACTTGTCGAGCTGCGGATACAGCGGCACCGAGAACGACTCGGCCACCGTGGTCGCGGGCTCGACCCTCGTGTCGTCGGCGTACGCGAGCGACCACGGATCGATCGATATCCCGGCCGGGGCACCGTCGGGGGTCTTCTTGAGGCACACGCCGGCGTCCAAGCCTGCGAATTCGTATCCGGGCCGGCTCGGTTCGTCCTGGCTGGCGAGAGGCTGCCGGTACCGATACGCGGTCACGGCGATCGTGTATCCCTGCACGGTGTGGGTCTGCGCCTTCCCAGGCCGTGCGGCGGCCTCTGCTGCCCGAGATGCCGTCGGGCTAGCCGCTGTGGTGGGCGCTTCACCCGGGACGGTGGGCGCGGAGTTCGGCGTTTGGGCGCCGGAACATCCGGTGATGAGCGCGGCAGCGGCAGTCGCGGCGAGCAGGCGAGATAGGCGCATGGATGGCTCCAGGGCTGGGGAAGTGCACGTGTGACGCGCACCTACGGCGTGTCCGTTCACCGGTGGCGCGAACCGGCCAGCCGTCCCGGCTACCCGTTCAATGCGGGGCGGGGGCGGCCGGGTGCCCCGCGCTAGGGTCCGGCCACCCCCTGATGAACGTCCGGTCGACGAGCCCGCCCCCCTTGTGGTCGGGCCGCGTCCAGACGCCCACTCTCTTGCAGGACGGCGAAGCCCCTGACCGGGTAGTCCTCGCCGTCCCGGTCACGCAGTTCCCGGCGGCTCATCCGTGGTGCTGGTCCCCGCGCCGAGCTCCTCGGCGAGCGCGTTCGCAGCTTCCTCGGCGTCGGCGGGCAGCGCCTTCCACAGGCCGTCCCCGCGCCGGTAGTGGTAGCACGCGCTATGCCACCTCGCCTCCAGCGGCCCGTCATGCCGGTAGGTGACGCGGACATGGCGCAGGCCGGTCTCCTCGTCGGGCACGATCGAGGCGGCGAGCTGCGGGGCGCGGCGGCGGATGGTCGCGACCAGCTGCTCCACCGGTCCCCAGTCGTCGAGATTCAACATCGGTCCTCCGGCTACTTGGACGGCTTGGGCGGGCGGCAGGCGAGGCACATGCCGCACCCGCGGCCGTCGGGTCCGGCGTTCGTGCACATGGCACCCATGGATCTCCTCTCGCGAAGGGGGGATGGGCCGCGGCCCCGGGCTCCCGCGCGTTCCTAGCCCGGGGCCGCGGCGTCTGGGCGTGCCAGCCGCGACGTGACCTGTTTGGGGACAGCACATCCACGACCGGCACGTGTCTAGAAGGGGTGGCGCGCCCGAGCCTCGGGGTTCACCCGGGCACGCCGCCCCGCCCGCAGCCCTGGCCGCCGCGTTGCCCCAGGGCCGCGGGAGTCTCATCGCCGCCGCCGCGCGGACTCGATCCGCTCGCCGAGCGCCTGCGGGGTCGTGGCCGCAACGAGTTGCTGCTTGCTGACCATCGCCCAGTACAGACCGGTGAAGGCACCGAACCAGGTCAGGACGCCGAAGCGGCGCTGCATCTCGGCGGCCGCGGCGGCACGGATCTGCTCCGGGGTGCGGAGGTCCCGCACGTACTCCGACGCGCTCACCGCACGCACCCCCCGCCGTCCACTGGGGCGTCGGCTCGCTTCCGCGCGGCCTCGATCTCCCCGGCCGCGGTGAGCATCTCGCGAAGCCGTTCCGCCGACTCGGCGCGGATCCAGGCGAAACACCCGCTGGGCGAGTACCGGTAGGGCCGCCGGTGCGCCTCCCAGCGCAGCTCGAACAGCGGCTCGTACCGGCACACCCACTCGGGAAAGTCGGCGCGGAGTCGGGCGAGCAATGCGGAGGTGTCGGGCGGGGTCACGTCGTCGCTCCGGTCTTAGTCGCGGGGGTGACAGGGGACTGCGCCACCAAAAGCGCGCTGAGTCCGGCTTCGGTCTCGGCGCGGAGGGTGTGGACCAGGCCCTCCCGGATCTCCGATTCGGTGAGAAGGCGTTTGCGGGTGGCCCACCAGGTCGTGACGCCCTCCTGAGCAGAAGTCCAGATCTCCCATTCGGCGGGTTCTGGCGGATCAGACAGGTGGGTCATCGGATGCGCTCCCTACGGTGACGAGGTGGCATTCAGCCAAGCTCGAAGCCGCAACCGCCGGGAGGTGTGACCAGGGACGGGTCGTGGCGAAGGGTTCACACGGGGTGTGAAAAAAGTGCCCGCAATGCAGGCTGCTACCGGACGCAACGCTCCTACACTGCCGGTAACCACCAGCAAGGAGGCGCGTCGTGGCCGAGGCGAATCTGCTGCTCGACGCCCTGATCGACGAGGCCGGGATGTCTTACGCCGGGCTCGCGAGCCGACTCAACCAAGGCCACGCGACCCGGTACGACCATGCCTCGGTGCGGCGCTGGATCCGCGACAACGCCATCCCCCGGGGCGACGCGCCGGAACGGATTTGCCGCGTCCTGAGCGGGACTCTTGGCCGGACGCTCACGCTCGCCGACATCGGGATGGACCACGCCCACCGCGGCGATCTATCGGATACGCCGCTGCGGACGGCGATCGACCAGGCCGCCGCCCTGTGGCGCGGAGACCACAAGCAACGCGAGGCCGTCGAGCAAACCCGGATGCTCGCAGGCAGCGCGGCGGTGGCGCCGGTGTTCGCGTGGGAGAACCCGCCGGACGACATCGACGTTTCCCATCGCGGCCCGCTCGCGGTCGGCGCTGGCGACGTTGCCCGGGTCCGTGCGGCTCGGGACCGGTATGAGCAGATGTATCGCCGGGTCGGGGGCATTCCGGTGCGGCCCCGCATCGTCGCCTACCTCAACAACCAGGTCGGGCCGTTGGTCCGCGGCGGGTACGACGACAACACCGGGCGGGAGCTGCTTCGCGCGACCGGCGGGCTCGTGGCGCTGGCCGGCGTCTCCGCATACGACGCCGACCGCCAGGCCCTCGCTCAGCGGTACCTGCTGCATGCGCTGCGTATGGCCAAGGCCAGCGGTCATCGCGGATTCGGTGGTTACTGCCTGGCGTTGCTGGCGAATCAGGCGATGTACCGCGGGGACTACCGGCGCGTGCTGCAGTACGCGCAGACGGCGCTGCGGGGTGCCGACGGGCACCTGTCCCCGGCCCTTGTGGTGGATCTGCACACGTTGCAGGCCAAGGCGCACGCGTGGATCGGCGACACTCGCGGCAGCCACCGGCACATGACGCAGGCCGAGGGCATCCAGATCCGGCCGGAGAACGAGCCGCCGGAGACCGGGTACGTGCAGCCTGGCTTGGTGGAGACCCAGCATGCCGAGGTGCTCCGTCGCCTCGGTGATCTGACCGCAGCCGAGACCTACGCCGAGCAGGCCGTCCGGGCGTCAAACGGGACGCACCTGCGCGGCCAGGCACACCGGCTCGCGACCTTGGCGCAGGTCCAGGGGGACCGCGGGAACGTCGAGAACGCCGCGGCGACCGGCCAGCAGATGCTGGACCACACTGCGGGCATGGAGTCGGGGCGCATACATGATCGCGTCACCGGCCTCGTCCGCGCCCTCGCCCCCTACGACACCGGAGACGTGCGAGCCTTTCGCGAACGCGCTGAGCTTCAGGTGCACCGCGACCAGTAGCGTGACGGGCGAGCCTGCGCCCACCGATCAAGGGAGCCCACCCCGTGCGCTGGAAGGTCCATTCCGAGAAGCCGCTCTACACCGACCCCTGGCTCGACATCCGCCTCGCCGACGTCGAGATCACCGGTGGTCGGCACCTGGACCACCGTGTCATCCGGTCGGAGGCTGGCGCCGGTGCGGTCGTGGTCGACTCGGAGCAGCGGGTCCTACTGGAGTGGCGGCACCGGTTCATCACCGACGCGTGGGGCTACGAGATCCCGATCGGCGGAATCCGGGACGGGGAGGCACCCGAGGCGGCCGCCGCGCGCGAGGTGGAGGAGGAAACCGGGTGGAGGCCCGGCCCGATGCGTCCGCTCACCATCGTGCACCCCACCCCGGGCATCAGCGACAGCCGCCACTACATCTTCTGGGCGGACGGTGCCACCCACGTCGGCCCACCGGCAGAGGACTGGGAGGCCGAGCGCCTCGAATGGGTGCCTCTCGCCGACGTTCGTGAGTTGGTGGAGACCGGGAGGATCGTCAGCGGTACGAGCATGGCCGCGCTACTACTGGCGGCGGCCGAGACCTGACAGTCCCCGCCCGTCCTCCACGCGAGGTCGGGCGCCAGTTCTGTCTCAAGACCTGATGAGCCACTGCTCGACGTCGTCCAGGTCCATGCCGGTGTCGTGCCCTGTGGCGAATGTGTTGTTGCTCGGGTCGACGATCCAGTACAAGCCGTAATCCACCGCCCGCACATCGCGGCGGCGGGACTTGCGGAGCCGATACCCCTGGCGTTCGGCCATCCGGCGCAGACGGTTCTCCCGCACCTTCGCCGCCATGGCCATCGCGTCCTCGTCGATCGCCTGCTGCTCTTGCGGCTTGAGGCAGTCAGGGCAGACGACCTGCGTCCCGTCGCCGAGGGCCTCCCATTCGAGGAACTCGTCCGAGTCCTGTGCGGGAACCTCGCGGAGACAACGGGCACAAGCTCGACCGTCCCTGCTCCGCTGAGTCGCCGCACGGATGCCGTCCCGCTTCCATGACCTGCTCTGTCCGCCCATGGCGTCGGATCACCTCTGCTCTGTGATGCTGTGAGTGATGCTGGAAAGCATACCTGAAGTGATGCGGGAAGCTTTCGGTAGGGTGCGAGTGGTTCATCCAACTCGAAACCGGTTTCACCCCTGGTATCGGGGTGACCTGCGTGGTTAACGGTTTCGGGGGTGCCCGCAGACCCTCGAAACTGGCCCCACGAGTCCCCTGCGGAACACCCATCCCGAAACCGTCACCGCTCCCGAGTTTCGTTACAGACGCCGCCCAGACGGGGGTTCGTAACGAAACTCTCACCGCTCTGGCAGGTCCTCCAGCCGCACCCCCTTCGCCGAGCCGCCCGCGCCGCGCCGGTTGATCTGCTGGGTGGCCACCCCGTACGGCTTCAGCGCGTTCGCGAGCATCGTCGAGGCGGATGTTCGGGCCTCGCGCTGCTCGTCCTCGTCGAGCCCGTCCAGGGCGGGGAGCCACCCGCCGTACAGGTCCGGCTTGTAGGTGGCGAGAGCCTCGACGAGCCGCGCGGAGTGGACGGCGTCGTGTCCGTCCGGCCACACCGCGCGCAGATGGTCGATCAGGTCGGTCTGCTCGGCGTCGGCGACCTTCTCGCCGGCGGCCTCGCCGGTGAGGGTCCCGGCTGCGATGCGTAGCGCGAGGGCCCGTTGCCCGATCTGCTCGGCTTCGGTCTGCTTGATGAACGCCGCCCGCACCGTGAGCCCGTCGCGGCCGCGGACGAGGATGCCGGTGCCCTGCTCGCTCGCCGAGATGTCCATGGCGCGCAGGCCGCGTTCGTTCGCGCCGGTGCCGAGCACGTTGTTGTTCGCGCGCCAGTCCATCACGGCCAGGCACAGCCGCGTCCCGACGCTGGACGACACCGACGACGGCAGCGACGGGGCGTCCGGGTTCTGCGTGAGCAGGATGAGGATGACGCCGTACGCGCGGCCCTTCTTGATCAGTCGCGTGCACAGCTCGGCGGCCTCGTCCTTGTAGTCGGCGTGGGTGAACAGCTCTTGCGCCTCGTCGATCACGATGACGCGGGGGCCGAGGTTCTGCTCCGGGTACCGCTCGACCAGGGCACGCGTGACGCGCCGCCCCTCGGCCGTCTCGGCGGCGGGCAGGCCCTTGATGAACTCGGCGCGGCGCTTCTGCTCGACGATCCCGGCGCGCAGGCCGTCGAGGGCGGCCTGCAGGTCCTCGTCGTCGTCGCCGCTGACGTAGCGGTGGCACACCGGGCGGACGGAGTCGAGATCGCCCGAGCCCTTCAGCTCGAAGACGTGCAGTTCCGCCGTGGGGTCGAGCGCGACGCCGAGGACGATGGCCAGCGCGCACGACGTCTTCCCGGATCCGGGGATGCCGCCGACCAGCAGGTTGGAGTACATCAGGGTGATCGTGACGAGGTTGCCGCGCGGGTCGAACCCGAACGGCAGCGCCCCGAACACGTCCGCCTGCCCTTCGTGCATCAGCGGCCAGATCTTCCGCGGCGCCTTGGCGGGGTCCTCCCGGGCGACCCACAGGACCAGGCGGCCCGGGTGCGCGGCCCGGTCGCCCTCCGGCCACACGGTGGAGATCGGGCGGCGCATCGCGGCGGCGAGGTCCTCGCGCTTGTCGAGCACCTTGTTCACGGTGACACCGCGGGGGAGGTCGAGCTCAGCGCGCCACCCGGGGCCGTCCACGCAGATCGGATTGATGAAGTCGACCCGGCCCTTCACACCGATCGCTTCGAGCGCCTCCTCGACCTCGCCGGAGTCCAGGCGGCGCTGCAGCTGCACGGCGACATACCAGTGGACGATCGGCCGGTCCGGGTCACGGCCCGCCCAGCCGAGCGCGGACAGCGCGGCCGCGCCGGCGGCCGTCAGCGCCCACCCCGGCAGCAGGATCGCGGCGAGCGTGACGAGCAGGACGACCGGCACCACGATCACGAGGGACGTGCGGCGGCGTGGCCCGGTGCGGCGGGTCTGGATGGTCACGAACTTCATCCAGGTGTCCGGGTCGGCCGCCGCCGCCTTGGCCTCGGCGGGGCGCGCCTCGGCGTCGGTGACCCACTGCCACCACTTGCGGGACAGCCGGACGGCGCCGCGTGGGGAACTTCCCCACAGGCGGCCGAGGTAGACCGGTGTGCGAACCCCGTAGTAGGCCCATTCGCGGCTGTACCAGCGGACGACGAACGCGGCGTTGTCGGCGAGCTGCGCCCGGTCGCGCAGCCACACCGGCAGGATCCGCGGGGCGTCGCCGAGGCGGCCGCGGCGGTCGGCGATCCACCCGTCCCCGGCGCCGGTGGGCTGGTCGACGGGGACGGCCTCGATGTGCTCGACCTCGACCGCGCCGACGTCCTTCACCAGAGGGACGCCCTCGTCGCCGGGGACGGCGTACAGGCGGGGAGGCTGCGTCACGTGGCGGCCGCCTCGTCCTGCATTTCCGTCCCGCTTTTCGTCCCGTGTTCCGTCACGGGCTCGACCTCGTCGGCGGGCGGTTCGTCGTGGTCGCGGACCAGCGCGCCGAGGCGGTTGCGGTTGATGCCGAACGCGTCGGCCACCTGCCTGCGGGACGGCTCGGCGCCGAGGCAGTCGCGAGCATGCAGGAACGCGACCAGGGCCGCGTCCTCGACGCCCTCGGCCACCCCGTGCGGGCACGCCAGCGGCTGCTCGCCTGTGGCCTCGGCAGGCCGGTCCTCGACGATCTGGTGACCGCGGCGCACCATTCCCATGAGGGTCTCGTAGGACAGCACCAAGGCCACCGGTGCCAGCGCGCTGACCAGCGCACCCCCGTACCCGTGATGCCATCCCGATGCCACGTTCATGGCCACCGTCGAGCAGATCCCGAACGCCAGCGATACGACGGCCAGCGGCGGCCTCGGCTGCCCGCGCTGCGCGGCGTCCAGCAGCGCCAGCGACGAGGCGAAGATCATGAGGTCGGCCACGACCGGGACCAGGTAGGCCACGAACCCGCGGGTGCCCGTCGCGCGGACCACCTCCAGGCCGTGCTGGTAGGAGATCACCGCCGTGATCGCGGCGAGCGCACCGAGCGTGAAGCCACCCATGAGCCGGGCGCCGCGCCCTGTCGGCTGCGCGGTCACCGGCCCGCCCCCTCGCTCGGCAGGTCCCGCACAACGTGGGTCAGGTCCTCGATCGTCTTGGCCGCGAGGGCGGCGGACAGCCGCTCGTCCAGCTCGGCGGCGTCCAGGCGCCCGGCGGCGTAGTGGGTGTGGAGCGCGGCGACGAACACGTCGCGTTCGGCGTCGCCGATGCGCTGCCCGGGGCGGCACGACGCGATCACGTCGGCCACGGCACCGCGCCAGCCGGTGAGGGCTTCACGGGCCAGGCGGTCCTGCGCGTCGTCGAGCGCGCGGAGCCGGTCCTGGTGGCGGTGGACGAGGTGCCGGTACCCGAACCAGGTCATGCCGCCGGTGGAGCCGAGCGGCCACAGGAGATTCACGGTGACCTCGGTCGTGAGCGCGTAGTAGAACCCGATGGCGATCAGGGCTGCACTGATGCCGATGAGGACGGTGAGGACGGTGTTCCACGCATCACGGTCGCGGGGGCTCATCGAGCGCCTCCAGCGGAGTCGTCCTTCAGGACCTCGTCGTTCATGATCTGGGCGGCACGACGGACGAGGTCGGCGAGCGCGGGCTGGCCGCACATCGTCAGCAACTCGGCCATGTCCTCGTGGTCCTCCTCGTGGACCGCGACGTACACCGCGCCGGAGATGACCACGGACGGCGTGTGGCTGGGCGTCTGGAGGACGACGACGCGGACGCCCTTGCCGTCGACTGTGACCGAGCCGACCTCGACGCGGTGCACCCCGCCGACGGGGTGAATGCCCGCACACCAGGCCGGGCACGGGTCGCTGGACTCGATACGGTTCTGCATGGGCTGGACCTCCCGGGGTCCGGTCAAGGCCCCCGCCGGGCGTTGCAGTCGCCGCGGCGGGGGCCGCTCTTGTGCGGGTGGGCTACTTGTCGTTCGGCCGGATGAGGTGGAGGTGCGGGCGGCCGGGCTCGGGGCGGCGCTCCCGTATGGCCGCCTCCAGCACGTCCGTCAGGATCCGCTCCAGCCGCTCGATGCGGCCCTCGGCGACCCCCAGCCGCTCGGCCAGGGACGCCACAGGCTCGGCGCTCACCTCTCGTCCAGCCGGGCCGCGGCCGCCTCCCAGTCGCCCGCTCCGACGAGGCGTAGCAGGTCCGTGCCCTCGTCCTCGGTGAGCGTCGGCGGCTCGTCCAGCACGGCGTTCAGGACGCGGAACATCGTCCGCGAGGCGAGCGGGCCGTACTCCCGTTCGATGCGCGTGACGATTCGGATTAGCTTTCGGTCGAACTCCTCGGCCTCGCGGACGAGGTCGGGCTCGCCGTCGGGCCATGTCCCCGGCGCAGTCGCCCCGGCCGCCTCCAGCGGCCCGGTGGCGTCAGTAGGGTTGTTCATGGGTCGGACCTCCTTGTCCGATCAAGGGCCCGGCCAGCGGGGCAATCGCTGCGTCCGGGCCCGCTTCCTGCGCGGGGGGACTTCGGGCGGGTTTTCCATCAGGTACCGCTCTAACCTTGTGGCCACAGCGTATATGGGAACCTTGTGGCCACACAAGAGCTGTGCCAAGATTCCTTGTAGCCACACGAGAGGACGCCTTGCGATGACGCCCGATCCGGACCACACCCCCATACGGAAGCTGCGCGTCTCTGATCCCCTCTGGGAGGCGTACGACAGCGTGTGTCAGCGGGTATTCGGCCGGACCCGGTCCGAGGACCTCGTCGAGCACATGCGGCAGGTGATCCGCGAGCACGGCAGCGCCGCCGAGCTGGCCCTGCTGGAGCAGGCCGAGAAAGAACTCGCCGAACGTCGCGCGCGCAAGGGCGGCCGACCGCCGAAGACAGGGTGAAGCGGCCGCGATCGACACGCCCACTTTACGCCCGCAATATGACCGAGAATCGCCGATGACAGCCAACGGCAACCCGCCACGGAATCGGGCTCCGGTACTGGTCAGGCCACGACTGCCAACGACAGTCCACAGTGACCGATCGCGCAGTCTGGAAGGACGCGGGTTCGATTCCCGCCACCTCCACTCTGAAAGACGTGTGCTCGGCCCGCTTCGCGGACCTTCGCCACGTCGTTCCGTTTTGCCTTTCGGGGGCGACCCCCGAGCCCCCGCTGTGAGGGCTCCGCCCTCACTCTCGTGTTCGCTAGGACGCGATTAGGTCCACCACCCACGATGCCGCCGGCCAGAGCACATCTGGCCGGCGGCTTTCCCGTTGCGCTCCCGGAATACTCCCGATTTACGTCCTTCCTCTGTGGAGCGCGACTGGCTCGGCGGACGTGGCCTGCCGCACGCGTTGCTGCGCTCAAGCTCACCGATGACGGACGAGCCGGGCCCGCCGGATCGTGGTCTGTTTGGAGGACCGGCATCGGTGTGGCGGGGGTGGGCATTATTCCGTCGTGGTGCAGGCTGTTGTTCCGCTTGCCGGGAGTAGGGGTCGAGCCCGTGACCGTGCTTCTGGTTGGTGGGGTGGGGCGTGGGCCGGGTGGCTGCGGGCGGAGCGGCCGTTCGTCGGTGCGGAGGCGCGGGAAGGATGCCCGTGATCACGACGGTGTTGCGCGGTGAGGACTATGAGACTCGGGATCGGTTCGATGCCTGGTGCGACCTGGTGGGTGGGATGCCGTGCCCGTACCAGGTGCGTTCCGAGCACGCCGCCGACTACGGTTTCACGTTGCGCATGGCACGGCTCGGCGCCGCCACGGTGGCGCACACCAGCGTCCCCTCGATCCATGCCATCCGTACTCCACGGATGATCCGGCAGGCCGACGATGGCGTCTACTCGCTGGAGTTGTGCGGGCGTGGCCGCATCGGTGCCGAGCAGTGTGGCCGCCAGGTGGAGGCGACCGTGGGGCAGTGGATCGTGCAGGATTCCTGCCGCCCGCACTCGTTGTGGTCGGTGGCCAGGATCATCGCCGTCCGACCGCGATCGGGCTGGCTTTCCCCAAGTCCGTGCTGGGGCTGGACGAGGCCACCGTGGCCCCGTTGCTGACCGGTCCGCTGCCGGGTGACAGCGGCATCGGCGGGGTGCTCACCGACGTGGTCACGCGTATCGTCCGCGAACCCGGCGCCTTCGGGCCCGCTGATGCCCCGCGCCTGGGGGGAGGTGCTGTGTGACCTGCTGGCTGCGATGCTCGCCCATGAACTGGACGCCGGTCACCTGCTGCCGGACGAGACCCACAGCCGAGCACTGATCCTGCGGATCCAGGCGTTCGTGCTCGCCCACCTCGGTGCCGTGACTTGACACCGGGGACGATCGCGGCCGCGCATCACATCTCGGTGGGTTACCTGCATCGGCTGTTCCGCCGTGACGGCCGTACGGTCGCGGGGCTGGATCCGGACCCAGCGGCTGGAGTGCGCCCGCCGTGACCTCGCCGACCTGGCCCAGCGCGCTACACCAGTGCAGGCTCTGGCCGCGCGGTGGGGTTTTGCGCACGCCTCGGATTTCTCCCGGGCGTTCCGCCGCGCCTATGGCATGTCGCCCCGCGACTACCGGGAAGACGCACGCAGGTAGGTCACTCAGGGTTAATCACTGTTCGCCTTGTGTCATGTACGGCCGGTTTCCGGGACGGGAGAGTTGGTCCCAGCGGGAACGGGTCCCAAGCCACAGAACACTCTGGCGCTGGGCCTTGCGGCCGCCGCGATGGCCGTTGGCGCCGCGGTCGGCGCACCAGGCACCGCCCATGCGGATGGTCCGACGGATCCGGCGGTCGCGCGGGCCATCGAGGCGCAGCCCTGGGTGGACCTGAAGGTCGGCGACCGCGGCTACCGGGTCGCGGCGGTGCGCTGCTTCCTGACCCAGTTCCGCTTCTTCAACGGTTGCGCGCCCGGGGCGCCCGGCGGGGACGAGTACACGCAGGACTTCGCCGAGGCGGTCAAGCGCTACCAGCGTGCGAAGGACCTGCCCGGCACCGGCGTCATCGACGCCGGGACCTGGGTCAAGATCAGGGACGACTTCGGCGTCCTGAAGGTGAACGACAAGCGCAGCCACCAGGCAGTACGCGCTGAAGGTCCTGCTTCCGCGTCCCGGCCTCAAGGTGGACGGCAATTACGGGCCCGACACCGTCAAGGCCGTGCGGGACTTCCAGCGAAAGAAGAAGATCGGAGTCGACGGTGACTTCGGGCCCCTCACCTTCAAGGCGGCCTACGGCAGCGGTGCCGAAACCAGCGGCTGAGCCGGTCTGCCGGGAAGTCCTCGCCCAACCATCCGCGAGGAGCGCCCGCCTGTGAGGGGAAGGTGGGCGCCTGGACGGGGCCTGGCCTTCTCATCAAGGGACTGCCTGTCCGTGCCTTGAGCACGGACAGGCAGTCGTTTCTTCAGCAAGGCCCCCGGCCCCTACTCGCATGGCGCTGCCACGCCACCGACACGGGGGAGACGGGGAGGGCGCGCCGAGGGCGCGGAGGAGGTGCTCCGGGTTGTGTGGACGGACCGACGCGGCTATCCGGTCCTGAGAGCAGTCAGGGCAATGGGAGGAAGGCAGTGGCCACGGCCGCGGCTTGACGCTCAGAAAGACGGCGGCGATACAGTGGAAGCGGCGATCGGTTTCAAGAGCACGGGGTCCCGCCTTGATCGTGAACCCGGCTTCGAGCCGGGTGTTCCAGCCGGGGGAGGGACAACAATGTCCAAGTTCATGGACGTTCACCACGGTATGACAGGGATATCCGCCGACCAGCTCAGGCAGGCCCACGCGGCCGACCTCGCCATCCAAGACGAAGAAGGTGTCGTCTTCGAGCAGGCGTGGGCCGACCCGGAGTCCGGCACGGTTTACTGCCTGTCGGAGGCTCCCGACGCCGCCGCCGTACAGCGTATCCACGAGCGCGCCGGTCACCGCGCGGACGAAATCCATCCCGTCCCCCTGAGCGTCTGACGGCCTGGTCGAAGCCGGATCGCGGGTCGGGCCGCCCGATCGCGGCTGTGACCGTACGAAACGATCATTCACCAGTCTCGCCATTGGTCTGTGAGTGCGGCCGGGGCGATGCCTTGTCGGCTTGCCAGCGCCTCGACGTCGATCCCGGCCCGAGTGAGCGCGTGGTCGATGTATTCGCAGAGTTCTTCACGGTCGATGGTGTCGAAACTGTGGTCGTCGGTGCCGTCGATCTGGTTCAGCGCGACGACAACGTGTTCGACCGTGGCCATGATGGCCTGGTCAGAGGTGACGTCCAGGGTCGTCAGCTCGGCTTCGAAAGCGAGCAGCGCTCGGTCGACCCGCTCCAGGAACGAGTCGGAAAGGGTGCCGAGCCGCCGCCAGTTCTGGGTCGGACGTGTGATCATGCGGGAACGGTAGCGAGCATCTCGGACGTCCGGGCTGCCAGGGCCGGACGTGCCCCCCGCAATCCACCATGTGCCATCCCGCTGATCCGGACCGGGTCGAGTTCGATGTGCTCGGCGGGGAGGGTGTCGAACAGCCTTCGTCCCTGTTCGAGGACGTGTCGTCGTAGTCGTGCAGGGCCGCCTGAAGTCGATCTTCGCCAGGTCCGGCGCCCGTTCACGCGGCGACCTGATCGTCCGGCTTTCGCGGACCATTCTTGTTATTGGGGGCGACTTCGCTTGTGTTCGCGGGGTGTTGCTCCGGTCAGGGCTATGTCGGTGAGTTGGTCGGCCAGTTCGTCGGTGAGCGGTGCGTGTCCGGAGAGCAGCCGGAAGTAGATGGGCCCGTAGAGGGTGTCGAGGAGGGCATCGAGGTCGATGTCGTCGCGTAGCTGCCCGGCTCGTTGGGCCGTGCGGAGTCGTTGCTTGCCGGCGGCGCGGCGGGTGGCCAGCCAGCGATCGCGCAGGGCCGCGGAGACGCTGGGGTCGCGTTGGGCTTCGGCGGTGAGGTCGGCGATGGCGCGCCCGTCGTCGCTATCGCGAAACCGCGCGAGGACCAGCCGCAGGTGCGTGGCCAAGTCGGTGTGGACGTCGCCGGTGTCGGGCGGGGCGGTGTCCGGGGTGTCCGCGCGGAGGAGCACTTCCAGGGCCAGGGCGCCCTTGGACGGCCACCACCGGTAGATGGTGGCCTTGCTGACCACGGCTCGGCGGGCGACCTCGTCCATCGTCAGGGCTGCCAGGCCGCGTTCGGCGAGCAGTTGCGCGGCCGTGGTCAGCACCGCGTCGAAGGACCGCTGGCTACGTGGTCGCCGTGGTGACGGATGGCTTGCCTGCGTCATGGGAACACCTTAGCCTGAGTACGAAACGTTCAGTACTACTGGTGGGTAGGTGTTGATGGTTTCGGATGAGGTGTCACGTTTCGCGGTGCCGCCCGGCCCCGGCGGACGCGCCGCGCCTGCGCCCGGCTGCGGCGTCCGGCGTGATGAGGCCGGCGACTCGCGTGCGTTGGAGTTGCTCACCCGGGCGAGCCGAGACCGGGATCGCCGGGTGCTGCTGACCGGCGGCACGGTGGTGACCATGGATCCGGCCATCGGGAACCTTGCCGGCGACGTGCTGGTGCGCGGGAACACGATCGCGGACGTCGGCGCCGACCTGAGCGCCGCTGGTGACGACGCGATCGTCGTCGACGCCACCGGCATGATCGTGCTGCCCGGCCTGGTGGATTCTCACCTGCACGCCTGGGAAGGTCAGCTGCGCGGTCTGGCGCCGGCGGTCGACCTTGAAACCTACATGGGGCTCACCCAAGGGAAGATGGGCCCGCGCTACCGTCCCCACGACATGTACGCCGGGAATCTTCTCACCGCGCTGCAGTGTCTCGACGCCGGTGTGACGACCATTCTCGACAACTCGCACAATGCCCGGACCCCGGACCATTCGAACGCGGCGGTGGAAGCTCTCATCGATTCCGGTATCCGGGCGGTGCACGCCTCGGGCGCTCCCATGAGCGGTGACGATGGACAGCAATGGCCCGCCGACGTCACCCGACTGCGGGACGAGTACGAAGGCCACCGTGTCACCATTCGCTTGTACGAGGGGACGCCCACCGTGCCGGTGTGGGAGTTCGCCCGGGACCAGGGCTTGCGGGTCTCGATCGAGATGGGAGAGCACGTCACCAATCTCGGGCAACTGCACGCGGCCGGGCTGCTGACCGACCAGCACACCCTCAACCACTGCTTTCACATCTCCAACGACGACTGGGCCCTCATCGCCGACGCCGGCGCCCAGGTCAACGTCTGCCCGCGTTCGGATGCCTCCTTCGGCCTGGGCCTTCCCGGTGAACCGCTCGGCAAGGCCCTGTCCTGGGGCATCCGCCCCGGCCTGAGCATGGACAACGAGATCAGCTATGGCATCGACATGTTCACCGAAATGCAGGTGCTGCTACTGGAGCAGCGCGCACGTGCTTTCACGGCCGCCCGCGCCGAGCAGACCACCACACCGGGTCACATCAAGCCGGAAGACGCCCTTGAATTCGCCACTGTCGGCGGCGCCCGCAACTGCCATCTCCAGGACACGGTCGGGTCGCTCACCCCGGGCAGACAAGCCGACATCGTGCTGGTCCGCACCACCGACCTCAACACCTTCGCAGCCGCCGGCACGCCGGCCGCGCTCGTGACCTTCGCCAACCGCGCCAACGTCGACACGGTGCTCGTCGCGGGTGAGGTCCGCAAATGGCGAGGCCGGCTCGTCGGCCATGACCTCACCAAGATCAAGGCGATCGCCGAAGCGTCCCGCGACCATCTGCTCGCCGCCCAGCGGTTCGATCCCGACCTGCTCGCCGGACATGAGCCGAACCCGACCACCACGTGACCGGCGCGACGGACGGCGCGCGGTTTCGCTCTCGTCCCGGCACCCGCGCCAGTTCGACACCTGCGCCAGTTCGACACCTGCGCAAGTTCGGCGCCCGCGCAAGTTCGGCGCCCGCGCCCAGTTCGTGTCCCTCGCCGCGCTCGGCGACGGCCTGGCCGGAGGCCGATCGCGGTGGGGGATCGGCGGACTACGGCACCAGGACCGATGCCAGCTCAACGCGGTGCCGCTCCACCCAGGCGTAGGCGGCCTGCACCTCACCTACGGCCCCAGCCTCGCGAAGACGGAGCATCGCCGGGTCGCCAGCTGCGGCAGCGGCCGCGATGCCGCGCCAGCAACGGTCCTGCCACCACAAGATCACATCGATCAGAGCTTCCCGATCGACCGGCCCATAGGCGTCACAGACCGTCCGGACTCGCCTAGCCGCTTCGCCGACGTCGACGATGTCGGGCCCCAGACCCACGTACTGCCAGCACACATGCGCGACGTCGTGGATCCGCCGTCCAGGAGCCGCCAGGTCCCAATCGATGAAGGCCACCGGCCGCAACCCGGCACCCAGGTCCCGGTACACCGTGTTCTTCGGCGACAGGTCGTTATGGCACACGACCTCTTCGCCGCCGGCCAGGTCCCTCGCGGCCGTCAGATCGTGAAACTCCCGGACCAGCTCGGCGACCCGCGCCAGGCTCTCCTCACCGCCGATCCCGGCGGGCTGAACCGGCTCCCACGCCACGTGACCGTCGACGAAGCTCAGCACCTCGCGACCTTGTTCATCCATCCCCAGCCACCGCGGCGCCCCGTCCCACCCGGCCCGCTCCAACAGGCCGAGGAGCCGATGGACGAACGGTGAACGCGCCGCAGGCCGCCGGCGCACCGTGTCACCGACACGGACGCCGACGTTCACGAACCCACCAGGCAGCGAGGACTCAGACACCGGGCCATCCCGTCCGGCCGTAACCGCGTGTAGTACCCGTCAGACCGGGTACCGGGTGGCTTCGTCGAGTTTGACATTTCCCGGGTCCGCGATCACCTGAGGTTTGGGCGGAACCTCCTGCATGGCCACCAGGTCTTCCAGAGGGGTCCGCGGAGGCAGCGTCCGCCACCGATCCGCCGTGTTCTCCTGCTGCTGATCATCGCTCATGTGACCATCATGCATCAGCCTCGCCCCCGTTCTTCATGGCGTGCGCGAGCAGTTGCCGGACGACGTCGATCGCGGTGACGCGGTCGACGAGCAGGTCGCGGGTCTCGTCGACCTTGCCGGGGTTACCTGCGGGTCTGGTCAGAAGGGCGGCGGACCGTTTCCGACCAGCGCGATGACGTCGGACCAGGCTGCCGAACCGCCGAGCGTGACCTGTGCTTCACGGCCGTCTGGAAGCCTCAGCGTCCGGTCGTGAAGACCGGAGGCGTCGAAGTCGCCGATGGTCGCGGTCCCGGACCACTCCCGCTGCTTGGCGCGCAGGTCGACGTAGACCTCGACCTCCTCTCCGTCGCTGCTGATCAGGGTGGCGGGACCGCGGTAGCGGCTCACGCTCGGGTCGTCTCAGGAGGGCTGCTGTGGCGTGTCTTCATGAAGACGCACCCTAGCGTCCGGTATCGACATTTCCGGGGGCATGGTCGTGGTGCGGGTGTCGTCGAGTTCGGCGACGTTGTGGGCGGCGTACGTCCGGTGTGGGCCCCGGTCCTGGAAGTAGGGGGTGAGCTGGGCGTCGAGGTCCTCGACGGAGAAGACGCCGTCGGGGGCGGTGAACTTCCGTTCGACGGTCGGCGCGGCCATCAGCGCGACCATGTCGCCGTAGACGACGAACACCTGGCCGCTGATCTTCTCGGCCGCGGGGGACGCGAGGTATCCGACGAAGCCGCCGACGCGTTCGGGCGCCATGACGTCGAGCCCGCCGGGGGCGGTGCCCGCGGCGAAGGTCTCCTCGGTCATCGCCGTGCGGGCGCGGGGGCAGATCGCGTTGGCGCGCACCCCGTACCGGCCCAGGCCCGCGGACGTCGACAGCGTGAGCGCGACGATGCCGGCCTTGGCGGCGGCGTAGTTCGCCTGGCCCGCGCCGCCGAACAGGAACGCCTCGGACGCGGTGTTGATCACGCGTCCGTAGCCGGGACCGTCCGCGGCCTTGGCGGCGGCGCGCCAGTGCGCGGCGGCGGCGCGCGAGACGGCCGCGTGCCCTTTCAGGTGGACGCGGATGACGTCGTCCCAGTCCGACTCGGACAGGTTGAACAGCATCCTGTCGCGCAGCACGCCCGCGTTGTTCACCAGGACGTCCAGCGAGCCGAAGGTGTCGACGGCGGCCGAGACCAGGGTGTCGCCCATCGACCAGTCTCCGACGTCCCCCTTCACGGCGACGGCCTCGCCGCCCGCCCTCCTGATCTCGGCGGCGACGTCGTCCGCGGCCGGGCCCTTGTCGTTGACGACGACGTTGGCTCCCCGCGCGGCCAGGGCGACCGCCTCGGCGCGGCCCAGCCCGGCGCCCGCGCCGGTGACGATGGCGGTGCGGCCCGCCAGGGAGAGGTCAGCGTTCATCGGGGCTCCCGGTGGTGATTCGCAGTGGCCCGACGACGCTAACGAGCGCTCCGGCGCCGCCCGCGGTCGCGTCCCACTGAGCGGATGCGATCACGGCTTGGCGGGGCGGAGTTCATCCTGACGCTTCCCTTCTGCCCACGTGAGCGCTACCTTTCGAAGCAGAAACCAGAATTCACTTTAGTTTTGGAGGTGGGCGGGATGACCTCAGCCGCCACGGTCGGGCGACCACGATGCCGCTCGCGGGAGCTTCCTCCGTCCATGGTCGAACGGATGACGCTCATCCTGGACCTGTTCCGCGGCTCGACCATGCGGCTGACCCTCGAAGAGATCGCCCAGTCGACGGGCCTCCCGAGGTCCACGACGCACCGGATCCTCGATCAGCTGGTGAAGACGGCATGGCTGGAGCACTCGCCGTCCGGCTACGCGCTCGGCCGGCGCTCCGTGCGGCTCGGCGGCGACGCCCAGGGTTTCGTCGATCTGCGCGCGGCCGCGGCCCCGGTGTTGCACGAACTGCTGCTCAAGACCGGAATGGTCGTGCATCTCGCCGTGCTGGACGACGCCAGCGTCCGCTACCTCGACAAGGCGGGCGGCCGGTTCGCCGCCGAGGTGCCCTCCCGGGTGGGCGGCGGCGCCCTGGCCCACTCCACCGCGCTCGGCAAGGCGATGCTGGCCTGGCTGCCGGTCGAGGAGGTCGACGCGCGGGTCGGTGACTCGATGAGCCGGCTGACCCAGCGCACGATCGGCGACCTGGGCACCCTCTACCAGGAGATGCACCGGATCCGCGTGCGCGGCGGGATCGCGTTCGAGCGTGGCGAGCACAGCCCTGGCATCGCCTGCGTCGCCGCGGCCGTGCGCGGCCCGGACCGTCCGGTCGGGGCCGTCTCGCTCGTCGGGGACGCCGAGTGCCGGCTGGAGACCGTCGCCCCCCTGGTGGCGGCCGCCGCCCGGACGATCTCCCAGGAACTCGTCTCGCAGCTGGAAGGCCGGCCCCGCCACCACGCCGGCGCGCCCGAGCAGACCTGGTCGGCCGAGACGCTGGCCCGCCTCATCGCGATCGGCCAGGACGGCGACTGGATCTGACCGGCTGGACCGGCAGAATCGACGGCATTGACCGAAGGAGACGCAGTGCCACGCATCGCCGATGCACGCCCGGCGGCGGAGCCGAGGTCGCCGCGCCAGAAGGACCGCCACGAGCGCATCCTCCGGGCGGCGAGAAAGCTCGGGTCCGTGCACGACCTGGACCGGGTCCAGATGCAGGACGTGGCCGACGAGGCCGGGGTCGCGCTCGCCACCCTGTACCGCTACTTCCCCTCGAAGATCCATTTGTTCACCGCGGTGAAGCGCAAGCAGATCGAACGGCTCTCGGAGGAGGCGTCCCGGTCGCGGCCGGCGCCGGAGGCTCCCCTCGAAGCCGTGGTGAATGTGTTGGTTCGGGCCAGGGAGCAGATGATGCGGCGTCCGCGGCTGGCTCGCGCTGTCCTTCAGGCGGACCAGACCGCGCAGACCATCGCGAACGGCCCCTGGTCTTCGGACCGCACGTTCCGCGACATGCTGCTGCGGGTCGCCGGCATCGATGCCCCGGAGCCCGCCGACGAGCGCCTGATGCGGCTCCTCGAATCGTGCTGGTACGGGGTGCTGCTGTCCTGCCTCAACGAAAGACTGTCCGCGGTGGAGGCGGATGCCGACATCCGTGTCTCCTGCGAGATGCTGCTCGGCGCGCGGCTGGGCGGCACGGCGTCCTGACGGTCAGCGGCCCGCACCCCGGCCCGACGCCCCGCCAGACGTTGCGCCGGACGCCGCGGGTGACTACGCCGGGTCGGTGACGGGCACGTCTCTGCGCACGACCTTGCCGGTCGCGTTGCGGGGGAGCGGTTCGGTCGTGATCCGCCATCGTGCCGGGACCTTGTAGTAGGCGAGGGCCGCGCGGGCATGCTCGGTCAGCTCCGTCTCGGTGACGCTCGTCCTGTCCCGGGTGAGCACCACGGCCAGTACCTCCTGGCCCAGTTCCTCGTGCGGCACGCCCAGGACCACGCACTCCGCCACCGCCGGGTGCTCGGCCAGCACGCCCTCCACCTCGGCGGGGTAGACGTTCTCCCCGCCGCGGATGATCAGGTCCGAGCGGCGGCTGCTCAGCCGCAGCCGGCCGTCGTCCAGGACGCCGAGGTCCCCGGTGTGCAGCCACCGGTCGGCGTCGATGGCCCGCGCCGTCGCGTCGTCGTCGTTCCAGTAGCCGAGCATGTTGAACGGGCTGCGGACGCAGACCTCGCCCTCGACGCCGTCCGGGACGGGCCGGTCGTCCGGGCCCCTGATCTCCAGTTCGACGGTCACGATGGGCCGTCCGAGGGTCCCCGGCCACCGCGCCAGGTCCTGGGCCGTGGCGACGGTCACCGCGGTGCACGACTCGGTCAGGCCGTAGCTGTCCACCAGCGAATCGGCGGCGAAGGGGAGTCCTCGCCGCAGCCGTTCCTTGAACGCGGGCGACGACGGCGCCGAGGACAGGGAGAAGGCCGTGAGGGACGACAGGTCGTAGCGGGACAGGTCGCCGTGGTCCAGCAGCCGGTGCGCCATCGTCGGCATGGCGCCCCAGTGCGTGACGCGTTCCCGCTCGATCAGCCGCAGGACGCGGTCGGCGTCGAAGGCGCCGGTGTGCATGACCACGGTGCTCCCGGTGGCGAGGCGCGGGACGGCGAGGTTGTGCAGGCTCGCGATGTGGAAGAGCGGGGACGCGAGCAGATACCGCTTGTCCTCCGGCGCGACGGGGCTCCCGAGGGCTTGCGCCAGCGCGTCGTTCAAGCGGTGATACTCCACGACGGCCAGCAGGTTCCGGTGGCTGTGCACGGCGCCCTTGGCCCGCCCGGACGTGCCGCTGGTGAACACGATGACGGCCGGGTCGTCCTCCCCGGCCGCGGACGACGGCAGGGGCGCGCCCGCGTACCCGGCCGTCAGGGCGTCGAGCCCGGCGGGAAGCTCGATGACCGGGACGGAGGCGTCGCCCAGGAGGGCGGCACGGCGTTCGTCGGCGACGATCACCCGCGGCTCGGTCAGGTCGAGCGCCCACGCCAGCTCGCGCCGCGACCACCAGGCGTTGCACGCCGTCGCCACGGCGCCGATGGAGACGCTCGCCCAGAACACCGTGATCCAGGCGGGGCTGTTCGCCGCGGCGATCGCGACCCGGTCGCCGGGACGGACGCCGTACTGGTCGCGTAGGGCGCGGGCCACGGCCGACACGGTGTCCACGAACCGCGCGAAACCGATCCGCTCGGTCGCGGTCACGATGTAGTCGCGGTCGCCCCTGGCGGCGGCCTCGGCGAGCACCTCGTGCAGGGCGCGGTACCGGCTGGGAAGCGCGGCGAGCCGGGCGCCCAGGATCCGCGTGGCCACCGGCTCGAACTCACCACCCGGCCCGGTGAGCGCACCCATGGCCTCGGCGGCGCCGGGGAACTCGGCTGCGGAATCCATGGGCTGCTCCAGACGTCGACGGCCGGGGTGTCCGGACGGCCGATCCTGGCCGGGCCGCCCGCGCCCCCGCGCTCCGCTCCCGCTGAGCAAGACGGCGGGATGGCCAGGGAATTCACATTCTCGGTTACGCGGCCACCGCCGCCACTCAGTGGGATCCGGGTCCGCTTCCGGGCGGCCGCTCGGCAGGCTGCGCGTATGGCGCTGAACCGTGACGTACCGCCGAGACGCGGGATCTGAACGATGGGCATTGACATCGACAGGGCGCTGTCCGCCGCCCCGGCCCGCAGAACGCTGGCCTGGAACCGCCGCGACGTGCTGCTCTACCACCTGTCGCTGGGCGCCGGCCGGGACGCGGACGCCGACCCCGAGCTGCGCTACACCTTCGAGCGGGACCTGCGCGTCCTGCCCACCTTCGCCATGGTCGCCGGGCAGGGCGTCTCCTCCGGCGACGGGGGCGTTCCGGCGATGAGCCTGCCCGGCATCGACATCGACCTGCGCCGCGTCCTGCACGCGGGGCAGGCGCTGACGGTGCACCGTCCGCTCCCCGTGGCCGGTGAGGCGACCGTGTCGTCGCGCGTGACGCACGTGTGGGACAAGGGGAAGGCGGCGTTGATCGTACTGGAGGGCGCTGCGAGCGCCCCCTCCGGAGAAGCGCTGTGGACGACCGAGACGCAGATCTGGGCGCGCGGCGAAGGCGGCTTCGGCGGCGAACCGGGGCCGGACGCCACCTGGTCCGCACCCGAGCGCCCGCCGGACCACGTCCTGGAGTCGCGGACGACCCCCGGCCAGGCCCTGCTCTACCGCCTCAACGGCGACCTGAACCCGTTGCACGCCGACCCGGAGTTCGCGAAGGCGGCCGGTTTCGAGCGGCCGATCCTGCACGGGCTGGCCTCGTACGGCATCGTCGCCAAGGCCGTCGTGGACGGCGTCCTGGACGGCGACACCGACCGGCTGCGGAGCGTCGGCGCGCGCTTCGCCGGTTCCCTCCATCCGGGCCAGACGATCCGGACCTCGGTGTGGCGCGACGGGAACACGCTGACCCTCTCCGCCACCTGCCCCGAGCGAGGGGACGCGCCCGTGCTCACCCACGCCGTCGCGCACGTCGCCTGACGGCGTCCGGCGGCGGCCGACGATTTCCAGGAGGTTCATGGTGCACGAAGTGGAGGCGCGCTGCGCGCCGTTCGCGGGCCAGGTGGCGGAGCCGCCCCGCGTCGCGAGGTACGACGTGAACGCGGCGATGATCCGGAACTGGGTCGAGGCGCACGACGATCTCAACCCGGTGTACGTCGACGCGGAGGCCGCGCGCGCGACCGGCCGCCGCGACGTCGTCTGCCCGCCCGCGATGATCTCGACCTGGGTCATGGCCGGGTACCGCCGCCACCGGGAGATCCACCGGCTCCGGGCGGAGGGCGCGAGCGAGGACTTCGCCTACTCGCGGCTGCTCGCGGTGCTGGACGAGGCCGGTTTCACGTCGGTCGTGGCGACGAACGTGGAACAGGACTACGTCCGGGAGCTGCATCCCGGCGACCACGTGACCGCCCACTTCACCATCGAGGACGTCTCGCCCGTGAAACGCACCGGGCTCGGCGACGGGGTGTTCATCACGCTGCACAAGCGCTACGTCGACCGGCACGGCGACCTGCTCGTCGAGGAGCGGTTCCGGCTGCTGCGGTTCGACCCGGGCACCGTCACCCCGGGCACCCGCACCCCGGGCACCGAGGAGGAGGGCCGATGAGCGACGCCGTCCGCACCGCCGTCCCCCATCTGATCATCACCCAGGACAACGAGTTCTGGTTCACCGCGGCCCGCGCGGGCCGCCTGGCGATCCAGCGCTGCACCGGCTGCGGCACGCTGCGGCATCCGCCCGCGCCCGCCTGCGCCTCGTGCCGGTCCCTCTCCTGGGACAGCGTCGACGCCAGCCGCCGGTGCACGCTGCACAGCTACACCGTCCTGCACCACCCGAAGGACGGCGCGTTCGACTACCCGCTCGCCGTCGGGCTGGTCGATCTGGAGGAGGGCACCCGGCTGGTGGCCGACATCTCCGGCGTCGGCCTCGACGAGCTGAAGATCGGAATGGAGCTGGAGGTGGGGTTCGCCGAGCACGCCCACGGCGAGATCCTGCCCCGCCTTACCCTGCCCGGAGGTGACCGGGCATGACCTTCCCGGACTGCGCGGTCGGCACGCCGCTGCCCGTCCTGGACCTCCCGCTGGACCGGACGCTGATCGTCGCGACCGCGATCGCCTCCCAGGACTTCGAGGACGTCCACCACGACCCCGGCAGGGCCGAGGAGCGGGGCACGCCCGACATCTTCATGAGCATCAACTCCACCAACGGCTTCGTCGACCGCTACATCACCGACTGGACCGGTCCGCGCGCCCGGATCGTCCGGGTCGCGCTTCGCCTGGGCGTGCCCAACTTCCCTGGCGACACGATGCGCCTGTCCGGCGAGGTGACCGACGTGACGGGCGGCTCGGTGACCGTCCGGGTGACCGGCCGGAACTCGCGCGGGACCCACGTGACCGCCGACGTCGTCGTGGCACCGATCCAGGGAGGGGAGCGATGAGGGGCGGATTCTCCGGGGCCGCGGCGATCGCCGGGATCGGGGCCACCGAGTTCTCCAAGAACTCTGGCCGCAGCGAGTGGCGGCTCGCGTGCGAGAGCGTCCTCGCCGCCCTCGCGGACGCCCGGATCGGCGTCGAGGAGGTGGACGGGTTCGCGCTGTTCACCATGGAGACGAACCCGGAGATCGCCGTGGCCCGCGCCCTCGGCATCCCGGAGCTGAAGTTCTTCAGCCGGATCCCGCACGGCGGCGGAGGCGCCTGCGCCCCCGTGCAGCAGGCCGCGCTGGCCGTCGCCGGCGGCGTCGCCGACGTGGTCGTGGTCTACCGGGCCTTCAACGAGCGGTCCGGGCACCGGTTCGGCGCCGGCCCGCCGCCGTTCGCCTACACCGCGAGCACCGACCAGGAGTACCGCAACTGGATCAACCCGTACGGGCTGCTGACCCCGGCGCAGCAGGAGGCGTTCCTGGCCAGGCGCTACATGGAGAAGTACGGCGCCACCAGCGAGGACTTCGGCCGGGTCTCGGTGCTGTCCCGCGCGCACGCCGCCCGCAACCCGAAGGCGTGGTTCTACGAGCGTCCGATCACCCTCGCGGACCACCAGGACTCCCGGATGATCGCCGACCCGCTGCGGCTCCTCGACTGCTGCCAGGAGAGCGACGGCGGGCAGGCGCTCGTCATCGTCAGCACCGAGCGCGCCCGCGACCTGCCGCACCCCCCGGCCGTCATCACCGGGGCGGCCCAGGGCGTCGGCCCGCAGCAGATCTCGATGAGCAGCTACTACCGTCCCGACATCGACGAGATGCCGGAGGTGGAGCTCGTCGCCCGGCAGCTCTGGAACCAGGCGGGCGCCGGCCCGGACGGCATCGACGCGGCCGTCCTCTACGACGCGTTCACCCCGATGGTGCTGCTCCAGCTGGAGGAGTACGGATTCTGCGGACGGGGCGAGGCGAAGGACTTCATCGCCGCGGGCGAGGTCGGTCTCGACGGTCGTCTCCCGATCAACACGCACGGCGGCCAGCTCGGCGAGGGCTACATCCACGGGGTCAACGGCATCGCCGAAGGCGTGCGCCTGATCCGTGGCACGTCCGTCAACCAGCCGCCGAAGGAGCTCGGCAACGTGCTCGTCACCGGTGGCTCGCCGGTGCCGCACAGCGCGATCGTCCTCACCGCCGACCGCTGACCGCACTGCCCACCTCGGACCGCCGACCGGCCGCGCACCACCATCAACGACGAGGAGCCCACCGTGACCGAACGCATCACCTATGCCCGCGCGACCCACGGGGAGGAGGAGATCCAGGCCGTCGTCGACGTCCTGCGCGGCGGCCCCCAGGGGCTGCGGATCGGCAGGAACGTGGCGGAGCTGGAGACCCGGATCCCCGCGCTGTCGGGCAAGCGGTACGGGGTCATGTGCAACTCCGGCTCGTCGGCGCTGTACCTGGCCGTCGAACTGCTCGGCCTGCCCAGGGGAAGCGAGGTGATCACCTCGCCGCTGACGTTCTCCACCGACGTCGCGCCCCTCGTCCGCGCGGGCCTGGTCCCGGTCTTCGCCGACGTCGAGCCGGACACCTACAACGTGGACCCCGGCGGGATCGAGGCGCTGGTCACCGACCGGACGCGGGCCGTGCTGTTCCCGAACCTGGGCGGCAACGCGCCGGACTGGGACGCGATCCGCGCGATCGCCGACCGGCACGGCCTCAAGGTGATCGAGGACTGCTGCGACGCGCTCGGGCCGAAGCTGCGCGGCACCCCCACCGGGACGCGCGCCGACATCAGCGTCACCAGCTTCTCGATGGCGCACATCATCACCTGCGCGGGCACCGGAGGGATGGTGATGGTCGACGACGAGGAGTCGCGGGACCGTGCGCTGCTGCTGCGCCGCTGGGGCCGCCGCTCCGAGCCGAACCTGTTCGGCGGCGGCGCCGGCCGGGTGTTCCGCGAGGACCTCGACGGCGTCGAGTACGACAACGACTTCATCTTCGACCTGCTGCCGTGGAACTTCGAGCCGTCCGAGCTCGGCGCGGCGTACGGCGTCGTCCAGCTCGGCAGGCTGGAGGCGAACCACAAGCGCCGCCGCGAGATCTTCGACGCCTACACCGGCGCCTACGCCGCCTACCCGGGCTTCTTCACCACGCCGCGGCAGACCGCCGACCTCGACACCGCCTGGCTCTGCTACCCCGTGATGGTCGACGCGGACGCCCCGTTCTCCCGCGGCGACCTGCAGGAGGCGATGGAGTCCGACGGCATCGACACCCGGACCGTCTGGAGCGGCAACATCACCCGCCATCCGATGATGGCCGGCGTCGAGCACCGCGTCCCCGACGGGGGGCTGCCCGTCGCCGACGCGGTGTTCGAGCGCGGCATGACCCTCGGCATGAGCCACGGGCTGACCGACGAGCACGTCACCCGCATCGTCGAGTCGATCCACCGCTTCGCGAGCGCGAAGGCGATGGCGGGATGAATCCGGTGGTCATCGATGCGGTTCGCACGCCGTTCGGGAAGCGCGCGGGGTGGCTCTCGGAGCTGCACGCGGCCGAGCTGCTCGGTCTCGTCCAGCGCGGCGTCCTCGACCGGGCCGGGATCGAGCCCGAGCTCGCCGAGCAGGTCATCGGCGGATGCGTGACGCCCGCGGGCGAGCAGTTCGGCAACGTCACCCGCACCTCGTGGATGCACGCGGGCCTTCCGCCGCGCACCGGGGCGACCACGATCGACGCCCAGTGCGGCACCGCCCAGCAGGCGGTGCAGCTGCTGGCCGGGCAGATCGCGATGGGCGCGCTGGACGTCGGCGTCGCCTGCGGGGTCGAGGTGATGTCGAGCGTCCCGCTGGCCGTCGCCGGCGAGATCAAGCTCGGCAAGGGCTCGCCCCGGCCCGCGACCTGGAACGTCGACCAGCCGGACCAGTACACCGCGGCGGACCGCATCGCCGCGGTCCACGGCATCACCCGCGAGGAGATCGACGCCTTCGGGCTGCGCTCGCAGGAACGCGCCCAGGCGGCCTGGGCGGCCGGGGCCCTCGACCGGCAGATCGTCCACGTCGAGGCTCCGGACGGCGAGGGCGGCCGCACGCTCGTCACCCGCGACCAGGGTCTGCGGGAGACCGGCATGGAGGCGCTGGAACGGCTGCGGCCGACCGTCCCGGACGGGCTGCACACGGCCGGGACGTCCTCCCAGGTCTCCGACGGGGCGAGCGCCGCGCTGCTGATGTCGGCGGAGCGGGCCCGCGAGCTCGGCGCGACGCCGCGGGCGCGGCTGCTCGCCCAGTGCGTGGTCGGCGGGAGCACCGAGCTGCTGCTCGACGGCCCCGTCCCGGCGGCGCGCAGGCTCTTCGAGCGGACCGGCATGACAACGGCCGACATCGACCTGTTCGAGGTCAACGAGGCGTTCGCGTCCATCCCCATGGCGTTCGCGCGCGAGCTGGACGTGCCCGAGGACCGGCTGAACGTCAACGGCGGCGCGATCGCGCTCGGCCACCCCGCCGGCGCGACCGGCATCCGGCTGCTGGCCACGGCGATCGACGAGCTGGAACGCCGCGACGCCCGCACCGCGATGATCGCGATCTGCGCGGCGGCGGCCACCACCTGCCTGATTCTCGAACGACTCTGACGAGGACCGCCATGCCGCTCCCCCTTGAGGACGACCACCGCGCGCTCGCCGACTCGGCCGCGGCCTTCGCCCGGCGCCACGCACCCGTCGCGGCGACCCGCGACGCCCTCGCCGACCTGGCGGCGGGCAAGCGCCCCCGGTCCTGGGACGCCCTCGTCCGGCAGGGCCTGCACGCGGTGCACCTGCCCGAGGAGCACGGCGGCGCGGGCGCCGGGCTCATGGAGCTGGCCGTGGTGGCCGAGCAGCTGGGCCGGGCGCTCGTTCCGGGCCCGTTCCTGCCGACCGCGATCGCCGGCGCGGTCGTGGCCGCGTCCGGAACGTCGGCGGTCCGGAACCGGCTGCTCGGGGCGTTCGCCGGCGGCGCCACCGGGGCCCTGGCGGCGACGCCCGGCCTGGTCGCGACGCGGCGGGCGGACGGCTGGCGGGTGGACGGCGCCTCCATGCCGGTGCTTGGCTTGCCCGGGGCAGAGGAGATCGTGGTCCGGGCCGCCGTGGCGGACGACGCCCGCCGCGTCCTGTGGTTCCGGCTCGTATCGGCGGAGACCGCCGTCGTGCACGTCGACGAGGGCGTCGACCTGACCCGTCCGGTGGGGCGGCTGGAACTGGCCTCCCACCGGGTGTCTCACGGCGACGTCCTGGACCCGCCGGACCAGGCGCGCGCCGACCTGATCGTCAACACGGCCCTCGCCGCCGAAGCGGCCGGGATCGCGTCGTGGTGCCTGGCCACCGCCGTCGAGTACGTCCGGGAGCGTGTGCAGTTCGGCCGGCCGGTGGGCGCCTTCCAGGCCGTCCAGCACAGGGCGGCCCTGATGCTCGTCCGCGCCGAGACGGCCTGCGCCGCCGCCTGGGACGCGGCACGCGCCGAGCACCAGCCGGCCGAGCAGCAGCGGCTGGCCGCCGCCGCGGCCGCGGTGACGGCCCTGCCGGCCGGGATCGACGCGGCCTTCGACTGCGTCATGCTGCACGGCGGCATCGGCTTCACCTGGGAACACGACGCGCACCTGTACTGGCGCCGCGCGCTCAGCATCGCCTCGGCCTGCGGCGCCGAGGAGGAATGGGCCCGCCGGCTCGGCGAAGCCGCCCTCACCGGCGCCCGCGACTTCACGTTCGTCGACGAGGACGCGTACCCCGAACTGCGGGCCGACGTGCGCCGCGTCCTCGACGAGATCGAGGCCCTGCCCGCCGCCCCCGGGGAGAACGAGCGCTTCGCCGCGCGCGGCGGACCGCGCCGGGCGCGCCTGGCCGAGGCCGGGCTGGTGGCGCCGCACTACCCGCCGCCGTACGGCCTGGGCGCCGGTCCCGGCGAGCAGTCCGTGATCGCCGGGGAGTTCGCGCGGCGCGGCGTCGTCCAGCCGACGACCGTCATCGGCGAGTGGGTGCTGCCCACGATCCTGGCGCACGGCACGCCCGAGCAGCGGGAACGCTTCGTCCAGCCGACGCTGCGCGGCGAGATCGTGTGGTGTCAGTTGTTCAGCGAGCCCGGCGCGGGTTCGGACCTGGCGGCGCTGTCCACGCGGGCGAGGAAGGTCCCCGGCGGCTGGTCGATCACGGGCCAGAAGGTGTGGACGTCCTCGGCGCACGAGGCCGACTGGGGCGTCTGCCTCGCCCGCACCGACCCGGCCGCGCCCAAACACCGGGGCCTGTCGTACTTCCTGGTCGACATGGGGACGCCCGGCGTCGACGTCCGCCCGCTGAGGCAGGCGACCGGGCGTTCGGAGTTCAACGAAGTCTTCCTCGACGACGTCTTCGTGCCCGACGCGTGCCTCGTCTCCGAACCCGGCGACGGATGGAGACTCGCCACGACGACGCTGTCCAGCGAGCGGCTGAGCATGGGCGGCATGGTGACCCACGGCTCCGCCGGGCTGGTCCGCGCGATGATCGAGCGGGGCGACCACGCCGCGTCCCGCGCGGAGGCCCTGCGCGTGCTGGGCCGCAACACCGCCCGCGAGGCGGCGCTGTCGGCCCTCGGCCTCCGCGGCGTCCTGGCCCGGCCGTCCGAGCACGACCCCGGCGCCGGGACCAGCGTGCGGAAGGTGTTCAACGCGATCGCGCAGCGGGACGGCTCCCGCGCGCTGATCTCCCTGCTCGGACCGGCCGGGACCCTGACCGCAGGCGGTTACGCCGCCGACCACATCGGGCTCCCGTCCGTCCTGTTCGGCGGCGGCACGATCGAGATCCAGCTCAACGTCATCGCGCGGCGGGTCCTCGGGCTGCCGCGCCAGGACACCTGAAGGAGCGACCATTGCACCCCGACCTGTCGGCGGAGTCGAAGCGGCTGCGCGCCGAGCTGCGCGCCTACCTCGCCGAGATCATCACCGCCGAGGACCGCCGCGAGCTCGTCCACCAGACCGAGGGCGGGCCGACCTTCAGCCGGATCCTGCGGCGCATGGGCGCGGACGGCCGGCTCGGGCTCGGCTTCCCCGCCGAGCACGGCGGCCGCGGCGAGGACCCCGAAGCGCTCTACGTGTTCTACGACGAGGTGATCCGGGCCGGCGCGCCGCTGTCGCTCGTCACCCTGAACACCGTCGCCCCCGCGCTGCTGAAGCACGGCACGCGCGAGCAGAAGGACTACTTCCTGCCCAGGATCCTCGCGGGTGAGCTGATCTTCGCCATCGGCTACACCGAGCCCGGAGCCGGGACGGACCTCGCCTCGCTCCAGACCCGCGCCCGCGTCGAAGGCGACGACCTCGTCGTCAACGGCAACAAGATCTTCACCAGCGCGGCCGTCTTCGCCGACTGGGTGTGGCTCGCGGTGCGCACCGACCCGGACGCGCCCCGCCACCGGGGCATCTCCGTCGTCCTGGTCCCCACGGACACGCCGGGGTTCTCCGCCACCGAGATCAAGACCGTGGGCGGCATCAGCACCGCGGCGACGTACTACGAGGACGTCCGCGTGCCGCTGACGAACCTGGTCGGCGAGCTGAACGAGGGCTGGCGCCTGATCACCGACCAGCTCAACCACGAGCGCGTCGCGCTCGCCGCCCGCGGCGGCATCGCCAACGAGCTCTTCGACGAGGTCCTCGCCTGGGCCATGCGGGAGCGGCTCGGCGACGGCGTCGTCCACGACCTGCCGTGGGTGCGCCACGCCCTGGCCGAGGTGTACGCCCTCCTCAGCGCCGCGGAGCTGTTCAGCCTCCGCCTGGTCGCCGACGTCGCCGCGAACACCCTCGGCGGCGGCGACTCGGCGGCCGCCAAGATCTTCGGCACCGAGGCGGTGGTGACCGCCTACGGCAGGCTCCAGGAGGTGCTCGGCGCGGCCGGCCTGCTGCGGCCCGGCACGCCAGGCGCCGCCCTGGAGGGCCGGGTCGAGGCGCTCGGCCGCCGGGCGCAGAACAACACCTTCGGCGGCGGCACCAACGAGGTGATGCGGGAGATCGTCGCGGCCAGGAGCCTCGGCATGACGCTCGCCGCCCGCCGCCGCCCCGAGGCGAACACCGCCCCCGGAAGGAGCTGACATGGACTTCGACCTGGACGGCGACCTCGCCGCCGTACTCGACCTTGCGGGCGACATCTTCGCCGACCTCGCGACCCTGGACCGTGTCGTGCGGGTCGAGAACGACGAGAACGGCTTCGACCGGACCCTGTGGCGGACGCTCGCCGACGCGGGCCTCCTCGGCGTCGCGCTGCCCGAGGCGGCGGGCGGCGCCGGCCTGGGCATGCTCGGCCTGGCGGCCGTGCTGGAGCAGCAGGGCCGGCGGGTCGCGCCGGTCCCGGTGTGGCCGGTGGTCACCGCCGCCCTGACGATCGCCCGGTTCGGCACGCCGGAACAGGTCCGTGCCTGGCTGCCCCGCGTCCTGGACGGATCGGCCCCGATCACCTCCGCGCTGGAAGAGAGCACCGGTGCCGCGGGACTGACCGGAACGCGCACCCCCACCGGACTGTCGCTCACGGGAGAGCTCCTCTCCGTCCCCGCGGCGCGGGAGGCCGCCGCGCTCCTCGTCCAGGCCAGGCTGGACGACGGAACGACCGCGATGGCGATCGTGCCCACCGGCGGCGCGGGCCTCACCACGACCGGGCTCGCGGCCACCAGCCGGGAGAGCCGCGCCGCGGTCCGCTGCGACGGCGTGGTCGTCGAGACCGCGAACCTGCTGCCGGCGGACGGGACCGAGGTGCTCACGTGGGCCCGCCGCCGCGCCCGCGTGGCCCTGTCGGCGTTGCAGACGGGAGTCTGTGAGGAGGCTCTGCGGGTCACGGCGGAGTACACGTCCCAGCGCGAGCAGTTCGGCCGCCCCCTGTCGACGAACCAGGCGGTGGCGGTCCGCGCCGCCGACGCCTATCTCGACACCGAGGCGATCCGGCTGACCACGCAGCGGGCGGCGTGGCTCATGGACACCGGCCAGGAGGACGCCGCCGAAACCGCGGCGCTGGTCGCGAAATGGTGGGCGTCCCGGGCGGGGCTGCGGGTCGTCCACGCCACCCAGCACCTGCACGGCGGCATCGGCGCGGACGTCGACTACCCCGTCCACCGCTACTTCCTGTGGGGACGGCAGATCGCCTTCTCCCTGGGCGCCGCCGACGCCACGGCCGCCGCGCTCGGCGACCGCCTAGACCGCGCCCCGCGCATCGGAGCTTGATCCCCGCGCGGGACCGGCGGGCCAACGAGGCAGGGGGCCGGGAGGGGTCCCGGCCCCCTGCGGAGGACGATCTGCCCCGACCGATCGCAATGGCTCCGATGATCGCTGGGGGCGCTAGGTGAGGACGCTGTGGTTGGCGCGGAAAACACCGTGCGGGTCGCGGGAGCGCTTGAGTTCGCGCAACCGGGCGAGGGCGGGTTCGGGAAATGCGTCGGCCGCCGTTTCTCCGGGGGCCAGCAGCGTGTACGGCTTGCGTCCGGAGGCGGTGGCGCCGAGCCGATCGGCGATCTGCGCCTGTCTGGTGCGGGCGGCGTGCGCGAGTTCCGGATCGGCACCCAGACCGATCATCTGGAGCAGGTAGGGCTCGGCCAGTGCTCCGCCCGGACCGTGGCCCGGCTCGGCCAGCGCACCGCCCAGATGCCGGACCTGGACGGCGATCAGCGAGTCGATCGGCTCGGTCGCCAGGGCCTCGTCCGGGTCGGTCAGCAACTCGGCACGGGTCATCGCGGGAGTCGGGGTGGTCGGCTCGTCGGTGATCTCACCCAGGTCGGCCATCGCGACGACGCCGCGGTTGTCGCTGATCACGCCGTCGACGGTGTCGATCCGGCGCACCAGCGCCGCCCCTTCGCGCGGGTCGCCGAGGTAGGTCAGATCCAGGCCCGCCATCGGCGGGGCTCCGGGGAACTGGAACCGGTTGAACCAGATGGTCAGCTCCGGTGGCGCCTGTTCGGTCATCGTCCGGAAGACGTCGAACACCTCGGCGCTGCGCGCACCCGGCCAGATGACGCGGCCGCCGTACACCGACGACGCCGGATGCAGATCGAATTCGAGTGACGTCACCAGTGCGAAGTCGCCGCCGCCGCCTCTCAGTCCCCAGAACAGTTCCGGGTCTGAGGTGTCGCTCACCCGGGTCCGGTCGCCGTCGGCGTCGACGATGTCGAAGGCGCGCACGCTGTCGGCGGCCCAGCCGTATCTGCGGCCGAACCAGGACAGGCCGCCGCCCAGCATGTATCCGGTCACGTTGACCACCGGTGAACTGCCGGGCAAGGCGGTCAGGTTCGCGGGCCCGGCCTTCGCCAGCACCTGCCCCCAGTTCACGCCCGCGCCGACCTGGGCCCGCCGCTCCCGCTCGTGCACCTGGACGCCGTCCAGACGGTTGGTGCGCAGCAGGATCACCCCTTCCACGTCGCCTGAGGCGTCGTGGCCGTTGGCCTGGGCGGTGACCGTCAGCCCCGACCGCCGCGCGTACCGGACCAGCGCGGCCACGTCTTCGGCGTCCTCGGCCTGCACCACGGCCGCCACCGGCTGCTCGACGGCCAGGTTCCAGGGCTTGCGGGCGGCGTCGAAGCCGTCGTCGCCGCGCTCCAGCACCCGTCCCTTGACCGCTCCCCGCAGATCACTGCCGATCATCTGAGAACTCCCCCTGTAGTTCATGTCGCGGACACGCGTCAGCTCTTGGGCGGGGCCTGCAGGCTCCACAGCCGTCCGTCCGGATCGCGGACGGTCATCTCCCGGGTCCCGTAGTGGGTGTCCTGGAACGGGGTGACCACCTCGACGGCCGGATCGGGGTCGAACCGTTCCGCGTCGGCCACCTTCAACGCCACCTGCATCCCGGGCTGCCGGCCCTCGGGGCTCTCGGTGACGATGAGATAGGGGCCCTCGCCGCGGCGGAACACGCCGGAGCCGTCGCCGGTGGCGATCTCCAGTTCGAATCCCAGTGCCTGGACGAACCTCGCGGTCCTGCCCCAGTTGCGGGTCTCCAGGAACACCGCCTCGATCCCTTCGGTCGCCATGTCATGACCCCTTCCCGGAAGTGTGCTCCTGCTGCCCGCGGGCGTCGTCGAGGTAGGCGCGCAACGCGTCGGCGACCAGCGCCGACAGGGACATACCCGTTTCGATCGCGTGATGTTTGACCTGCTTGATCAGCGGCACCGGCAGGTACACGTTGAACTGCTTGACCTCCACCTCACCCATGAACCGATGCTAGCATACTAGCTAGTTAGCAACTTAGCTCGCTGAGCGGTCGGTGTGGTGCTTTGATCGACGGGTCGAAGGCGGGGTGGGGATGTCCGGTTGGATTCATTTGCTTTGCCGCGAGGCGCTCGGTGGGGTGACCGCCGCTCGGCTCCGGGACGGGATCACCGGTGGCGATCCCTGGGCGCTGGCCGGTGTCGACTATCTGACCCTGGCTGAGGACTATCCGGTCGGTGACGCGCCACAGCTCACGGACGTCGTGGCCGACGCGCTGGGGCGGTTGACCGTTGAGGAGGTGGACGGCGCCGACGACGGTCTGGCATTTCTGGTCGGCTACGGGGCTTGGCCTGTGCGTCCCTTGGCGATCCATCGGTGGGATCTGCGGCAGGCTCCTGACGTCCTCGGTTCGGTGTTCGGCGGGGGGTTGGCCGACGGCGCTGCGGAATTCGCTGAACTCGTCGGGATTCGCTTGTGGCGTCACCAGCTCTCGGATATGGGACTCGTCCTCGGCTATGAGGTCGCCCGGTATCTGGGCCAGTTGGGCAGAGCCGTTGTCGTGCCCGAGGCGGGGAAGCCGTTCGAGGTCGAGGACGGCGGCTGGAGACCTTCGGCGTTCGCTTTCCCGAATCGGGCGCCGTCCATCGGGAGTTCGCTGGCGGATCTCCGTGTGGAGTCGGGTCGCGGTGGCGTGCTCATCGAGCGGGCCCGTGCTCTTTCACTGCGCACGGGCGGTACTTCGACTGAGAAGGCGACGACTCTCGCCGCGATCCAAAAAACTGGACCGCACGTGGGGGGCGCGCCTTTGTTTCTCGATCGGCTCGCCGACGAGGCAATGGACGACGGTGGCGTGAACGCGTTCTTCATGTCGTCCGACGTTCTCGCGCTGGTGCACCAATATCTGATCTGTCTGCCCGATCGCCGTGCCGAAGCCCTCATCGCTCCGCCCGGCGGAGTCCGATGGCGATTCCTCCTGGACCGGCCGACGCCCTACGTCGTCGGCCGCGCGATTCAGGAGGTCGCCGACTGGCCGCGGGTGGCGAACATCTATGTCCGCGACCAGGCGATTCATGCTCTTCTTCGCCTCGACGCGAGCGCGGTGCCGGAGCTCGTCGAAGCGCTGGAGAGCCGCCGTCCGCAACGTCTGGTCCTCCTCGCCGCGCTCGCCGCCATCGCCTCCCCGGACGGGTTGGAGACGCTGGTCGCGCATCTGGCCGACCCTCTCGACAGGGTCCGCGCCGTCGCGCAGTGGGGTGTGCGCCGTCTCGGCTCCGACATCGCGCGTCCACGAATGGTGCTCGAATCACGCTGGTGTCCGGGATGCGGCCTGCTGTTCGGCGACCATTCCTACCCTTGCTCGTGGTGCGGCAAGGAATTGCAGACGCCGCCGGCACTGCCGTGGCGGGCGCTCGCGGCGCCGGAATGCCCTGTGTCCCTCAGCCAGAAATGACGCTGCCTGCGCGGCTCATTGGTGTTGGCCCGCTTCGCCCTGGAGCGCCCCGTGTGCTGCTTTCAGGTTGTCGGCGCGGAATCGGGTCGGGGCCGTGGCATGCATGGCCCGGCCCGCGGCGGAGGTGAACGCCGCCTCGGGCACCGCGTCGGCACCCGGAGGGACGAATTTCAGGGCCTCGTCGAGTGCCGCGACCGCCAGCGCGGCGGGCACGGCGGGGTCGTCCGCGACCGTGAGCCACTCACCCGGGTCCAGCAGGCGGGACGGCTCGGAGCCCCCGAACGGCAGGCCCGCCGCCATGCCGGGCCGTCCTCCGGGCGGGAGCCGGAACCCGAAGGCCCGCTGCCTGCCGCAGCCCGCGCAGGACCCGCTGTAACACCCGGCGAGGTTCTCCCCGGCCACGGCGAGGAAACTTCGGCGCGGGAAGCGGTGCTCCCCGCATAGGCACGGCCGCAGGTCCATGTAGAGGTGGGCCTCTGTGGTGGTACGGGCCAGTCCGGCGACGCTCACGAAAGAGGTGGCGAGGTTGCGGCTGGGCATGCTCTGGTGTCCCGTCCAGCGGTGCCGACGAACGAGAGCGTCGCGCGACGGTGGCCATGCCTCGACATCGAACGGCACCCTCAGCCATTTGGGTTCGCCGTACGCCGAGACGAGTTCCGAGCCCTCGGGCGGCAGTTCCGCATAGACCACGGGACGAGCCTCGAATACCCCGTAATCGTGCCGGGAGACCGGGCGCGGCAGCGGATCGCAGGGATTGCCGCGCAGGTCCAGCACTTCGGTCTCGGCCAGCCAGGGCGAGGCGGCGAGCGCCTCGACGCCGGTCCTGCCGATCCGGTTGCCCGCCAGCGACAGGCAGGGCAGGCCGCGGAGGAGCTCGGAGAAGGCGATGGCCACGGCGTCCTGGTCGTCCAGCCCGAGCCCGTCGAGGGACAGCGAGGTCAGCAGGCTCAGGTGCGGGTCCCGCAGCGCCGAGCGCAGGTCCGTCCGCCAAGCCGGGCTCCGGTGTGCCGGGCTCTGCTGTGGTGAGCCCTGCTGCGGCGGGCTTCGGCGGGGTGCGGTGAGGGCGACGTGCCGGACGGGCGCCAGCGCGAGCACCCGGTCGATCACGTCGCCGAACCGGTCCAACGGCACCGCGACCTCGGTGACCAGCCCCTCGTGGACGGTGTATCCCTCGACCAGCTCGTCCAGCGGCGCCGCGAACCCCGGTCCGTGGACGGCGCGCTGCTCCGCCTCGGCCAGGCGGAGCAGATCGACCGCGCGGTCCTGATCGGGTCCGGCGGAGGCGCGGCGCAGGGCGTGGTCGTCCGGCCTCGCCAGCACCGCGCGGTACCGCTCGAACTCGTCACCTTCCACTTGGCCTGAGCCGGTCACTCCGGTCATGGCCGCGCCGGATCACCGGCGTCGACGTCGGTGTCCGCGTCGGCGTCGGCGTCGGCGGGGACAGGACGGAATCCCGAGCACAGGACGCGGAGCCAGGTGATCTGCTCGCCGTCCGCCACGTAGTACGCCTGCTGCTCGACCAGATAGCGGACGGTCCCGTTCCGGATCCGGAACCGGTAGGCGACGTGTTCGCGATCGCCCATGCTTCCGGTGGTGACCTGGACGAGGCTCTCGATGTGGTCGCCGGGCTCGAACCAGCGCCCCAGCATGATCTCGTCGACGACCTCCGCCGCGGCGGTGGCCTCCCAGGGACGTCCCGGTGTGAGGGCCCTGAAGTCGATCCGGGGATCGAGCAGCGCGTGAAGGGCGTCGCGGTCCTTGGCCGCGAGCGCGCGCGCGAACCTCTCGCCCAGATTCACGCTCATGGTCAGGCGCCCTCGGGCGCCTGGAACGTCACGGGACGGCCCTGGTCCTTCCACGCGGCCAGCCCGCCGTCGAGATGGGCGACGTCGGCGTAGCCGAGTTCCTCCAGCGCCAGCGCGGCGAGCGCGGAACGTCCGCCGGACGCGCAGTACAGGATGGTCGTCGCGGCGGGATCGAACTCGGCGCGGTGGTACGGGCTCGCCGGATCGGCCAGGAACTCCAGCATTCCGCGCGGCGCCAGGACGGCCCCGGGGACGTGGCCCTCGCGCTCGACCTCGCCGGGTTCGCGGAGGTCGACGAGCGTCACGTCGCCGGACTCCAGGGCCAGCGAGACCTCGGCGACGGTCAGGTTACGAACCCGCGCGCGGGCATGGGCGATCATATCGGTGACGGAGGTTCCCATCGGTCTGCCCTTCTCGGAGACGTTTCTCGGGGACGTTCGCCATCTCACAGCCCCGGACGGGGACGGCGCATCCGTGCTCAGTACGGAAATCCACCGTGCTCGGTACGGAAATCCACGAGGAGGAGCGCGGTGGGGGACGTCGAGGGGGAACCGCGCAACGTCGAGGGCGAATTGCGGGACGCCGGGGTCACCCGGCGGGAGGCCGAGGTCTTCTGGCTGGTCGCCGACCGGCTCGGCAACCGGGAGATCGCCGACCGGCTCCGGTTGTCGGAGCGGACCGTGGAGAGCCATGTGTCGGCGCTGCTGCGCAAGCTCGGCGCGGACACCAGGAAGGCCCTGATCGACCAGGCGGGACGGCTACGGCGGCGGGATCGGGCGCTCCCGCTCCCGCTGCCGCTGCCGCTGTCGTCGTTCGTCGGCAGGGAACGCGAACTCGCCGACCTCGCCGGGCTCGTCACGACGCACCGCCTGGTGACCCTGACCGGCCCCGCCGGGATCGGCAAGACCCGTGTCGCCCTGCACCTGGCCCACGCGACGACCGCGCTCCCGCAGGCGGTCCTCGTCGATCTGGCGTCGGTCCCGCCGGGGCAGCCGGTCGAACGTTCCTTCGCGGACGCCCTCGGGGTGGAGGGCGGCGGCCGCGCGATCGGCCCGCTGATCCGGTCCGCGATCCGGGCGCGGCCGTGGTGGCTCGTCGTCGACAACTGCGAGCACGTCACCGCGGCGACGGCCGCGCTGGTCGCCGGGCTGCTGACCGCGGCCGAGGGGCTGCGCGTCCTCGCGACGGGGCACGGGCCGCTCGGGGTGGCGGGCGAGTTCGTCTACGAGATCCCGCCGCTGCCGTCCGGCGCCGAGGACGACGATCCCGCCGCCGTCCTGGACGCGCCCGCCGTCCGGCTGTTCCTCGACAGGGCGACCGCCGCCGCGCCCGGCTTCACCGGGGACCCGGCGGACGTGGCGCGGATCGCGAAGATCTGCAAGGGGCTGGACGGGCTGCCGCTGGCCATCGAGCTGGCCGCCGCCCGCGTCAGGGCGTTCTCTCCCGCGGAATTGCTGGACCGGCTCGACGACCGGTTCGCGCTGCTGACCGGCGGGGCGCGGCCCGGCCGCCACCGGGCCCTGGAGGAGGCGCTGCGCTGGAGCTACGACCTGCTCGACGACGACGAGCGCCTGCTGCTGGAACGCTGCTCGGTGTTCCCGCAGGAGTTCGACTACGACACCGCGTCCAAGGTCCTGGCCTGGCCGCCGCTGACCGAGGACGACCTCGCGCGGGTCTTCCCCCGGCTGCTCGACCGGTCGCTGGTCTCCTCGCGCCGCCGGGGCGACACGACCCGGTACCGGCTGCTCGACAGCGTCCGGCAGTTCGCCCTGCGCAGGCTCACCGAGCGCGGGCTCGGCGAGCACGAGGTGGCCCGCGACCGGCACGCCCGCCACCACCTGGAACACGCCGTCGCGCTCGTCCCCGACCTGCGGGGCCGGGACCAGCGCGCCGCGCTCCGCTGGTTCGACCACCGCTGGACGGATCTGCGGACGGCCATGCGCCGGGCCCTCGACACCGGCGACACCGCCGCGGCGTGGCGGTTCCTGGCCGGGATCGGCACCGGCTGGGAGGTCCTCGGCGCTCGTGGCGAGCTGTTCGACTGGCTGGAGGCCCTCCTCGTCCGGCCGCTCCCCGAAGGCGGCGAAGGGGTGCGCGCCGCGGTCACCTGCTGCGTCCTGTTCTGCTACCGGGACACCGGACGGGCGCGGGAGTTCGCCGAGCTGGCCGCCGACCGCGCCACGGACGGCGAGGACCGGGCGCTCGCCGCGCTCGCCCTGGGCTGGACGGCGGTGCACGGCCGCGACCGCGACGCGACGGTACGGCAGCTCGACCGGGCCGCCGCGCTCTTCGAGGAGCTGGGCGACGACTGGCACCGGGCGCTGGTCCTGTCGTTGCACGGGCTCGTCGCGCCGGACGTCCGCACGGCCGTGCACCGGCTGGCCGCCGCCGCCGACCTGTTCGGACGCCTCGGCGACCACGTCAAACGCGCCAACTGCCTCAACCACATGGCGTTCACGGTCATCGAGGATGGCACCCGCCTCGACGAGGCCGGGGCCTGGCTGGACGAGGCGACCGAGCTGGCCCTGCGCGCGGGGAGCGAGCACGAACGGCTGCACGCCGCGCTGCACCGCACGAGCCTCGCCCGGCGCCTGGCGGACCACGCGGCGGCGGAGGCGGGCTTCGCCGACCTCCTGCCCGAGTTCCTCCGGATCGGCGACCTGCGCTGCGCGACCCGCTGCCGTTTCGGCCTCGGCCTGACCGCCGCGGCGGCGGGCGACCACGAGCGGGCGCGGACGCTGCTCCTCGCGGCCGCGACCACGGGCATCGCCACCCAGGACCACCGTCTCATCGCGACGGGGCTGCGCCTGCTCGCCGAGGCCGAGCACGCGCTGGGCCGTCCCGTCCGGGCCGCCGAACTCCTGGCCGCCGTCCCGGAACCGCTGACGGACGACGGCCCACCCGCCTCCGACGACGGCCCGCCCGCGGCGGACGACGGCCCGCTTACCGCCGACGACGGCTCGCCCGCCGGCGACGGCCTGGTCGCCGCGCTGCGAGCCGAGCTGGGCGAGGCGGCGTTCGCCTCGGCCTCGGCCACCGGACGACGCACACCGCCCGCCGAACTGCTGGAGGCTGTGTCGGAAGGGCGTGAGCCTGGAGAATGACGCGCGGTCAACGCGGATTCTCGCGCAGGGCCACCAATGCCTCGTGCATCGCGTCCGGGTCGCACGGCTCCGTCTCGTCGAGGACCTCCTTACCGAAACCCGTGCTCGGTACGGATGTGCGTCCCGCCCGCGCCGGTGTCCAATGGCGGGACCATGATCCTCGTGGACGGCGGCACCGCTTGACCGAACACCGCATCACCGAACACCGCATTGTCGAACAGAGCCTCGACGAGGACGCCCTCGTGATCCCGCATCTCTGGCGGCATTATCTGCACCCTTGGCGTGGCAACGCGAACACCCGCATTGAACCAGGGGCGGAAAAGGTCGTCCTGGACCTTTTCGCGCGGGACGACGCCATAGCCGCGCTGCTGCTCGGCGAGCACGGAGACCCTGAACTCGCCCAATCGGCCCGGCGCTACCGCGGCGGACGGCCCGACCCGGTGGGCGCGGCGGCGGTGGCGTCCGTCAGTCCGCTTCACGCGCAGCGGGCGTACGCCGACTTCTGGACCGCCGAGCACGGGATCGCGTTCGCCGCGTGCGCCCTGGTGGAGACCGTCGGGATGCGCACGGTGGAGGTGCGCGGCAGGTCGCAGCTGTATGACGGAGTGGTCGTCCACCATGACGCCGTCCATCGTGGCGATCGTGGCGCCGCCGCCTTCCGGCACAAGCACTGGGAGGGGGCCAGGCGCTGCCGCGCTCTGCTGGCCACCGCCGACGACGGCGACTACGCGGACACGGTCCGGCAACTGGCGAGCCACCGGCAGACCACGGCAGGACGGCGGCTGGTGTCCTACCTGGTGCCGACCCGTCAGGACTGGGTGACCGAGTGCTGCACCGACTCCCTCAATGGCGGCACCGTCCACACGACAGTGATGAACAGGCGGCTCCTGTTCAGCTCCCTGGCCCGGCCGGAACAACTCGACACCCCTGCGGTCCTGGACGGTTTCGCACTGGGCCAACTCGACCCGAGCCTTCTGGCGACGATGGTGGACGGCCTGGGCCGAGACGTACTCGCGTGTTTCCTCGCCCGCGTCCACGACCCGCGATCCACCGGCACCGATCGTGGCCACCTCTACGAAGCGATCGCCGTGCTGCCGATCGACGAAGCCTTCCAGGCCCTTATGGCGGACGACGAGCACGCACGGCCCGCATTGCGCACGGCGATGGAACGCTTTCCCAAGCGGGCCCTGCGACTGCTGGCCGAAGCGGAGTCGCCGCTACTGAACGAGCACGTGACCGCCCACGCCGAACTGATCGTCGCGGTGCTCCCCGACCTGCCGGGACGGATGCGCGCCGCCGTCCAACCGATCTTGCCGCCGGTTCCCGCGCACCCCGGGAGCCGCCTCCTGCTCGGCCCGCTCCGAGAGCGTCCGCCGGCACGGGGCATCGCTGGCCTGCGCGCGCCGATCGTGGAGGCGGACGCCGACACGGCGCTCGCCATGGGGGCTGCGCTTGCCACGGGCACGGCGCAAGGGGTCGTCGCCGGGGAGTGGCTTGATGGGCAGGGGACGGCGGTGGTTCCGCTGCTGGTCCCGGCAGCGTTCGGCGGCGAACCCGAGCCGCGCCGGGCGGCCGAGCAGGCGCTGGCCTACCTGCGGTGCCGGTACGGACTGGACGCCGTGGTCAGGGCGGCGAACGCGCATGGCGCCGAGGCCGCGGAAGCCGTCGAGGCCCTGCTCGCGGAGCATCCGGTCGAGACGGGGCTCGTCCGGCCGCCGGAGATCGGGGACTGGCTTCTCGACAACGTCCTGCCGCGCGTGCTCTGGCGCGACGGCGAACGGCCCCTGCCGCCCGGGGCGACCAGGCGCCTCGCGGGGCTGCTGGCCTTGCCGCCCGCGTTCGCGATGGACGCACTCCGCCAGGCGCTGGACCCCGCGTCGCTGGCCGAATTCGGTTGGCAATTGTTCACAGCGTGGGAACGGCCTCGCTGGGACCAGGCCAATGCCGTATGGGTGTTCCGTCCGCTCGCCGAGGACGGCTGGGCGCTGACCAGGCTGGCGCACATCGGCGACGACGAGACGGCGCGCCGCCTGGTGCCCGTCATCCGGGGCTGGCGCAAATGGCGCGACGAGAACGCGGAAGAACGGGCGATCAAAGCACTCGACGTGCTGGCGGGAATCGGCACCGAGATCGCCTTGATGCATCTCCACGGCATCGCGCTGGATCCCGGCCTCAAGGAATTGGCCACGCACGCGGACGCGAGAATCGGCGAGATCGCGGCTCGGCGCGGCCTGACGGCCGGACAACTCGACGACCGTCTCGTCCCCGACTTCGGATTCGACGTCGACGGGGGACGGCTCGCCCTCGACTACGGCCGGCGCAGATTCCTCGTCGGGTTCGACGAATCCTTCGAGCCCGTCGTCCTCGACCTGGACCAGGACGGCGCGCCCCGCCGTTCCCTGCCCCGTCCTCGCGCGAACGACGACCTCGACCGCGCCGGAGCGGCGAACGCGACGTTCACGCAGCTCAAGGCCGACCTGCGCACGGTGGTCGGCAACCAGTCACGACGCCTGCGGCGCGCGATGACCACCGGACGGCGCTGGACGCACGCGGATTTCGACGCCTTCATCGTCCATCAGCCGGTGACGGGACGCATCGCCAGGCGCCTGCTCTGGACGAGCGAACACAAGGGAATGTCCACCGCTTTCCGGATCGCCGAGGACCGCACACTGGCCGACCTTCACGACAACGCCATCACGCTTCACCCGTCCGCGCACATCGGCGTCGCGAACCCGTCACTCCTCGACGAGGCCACCCGCCGAGCATGGACGCAATTGTTCCTCGACTACGAAATCGCACAGCCGTTCCCGCAACTCCAAGCCCGCTGAATGCGGTCCGTCCGAGGCCGGGGCATTCAGCGCGCCGAGGCCGGGGCCTTCAGCGGCCGAGGCCGGCGTCGCGGGCGCGGAGGATCGCCTCGGTGCGGTCGGCGACCTGGAGTTTGGCGAACACGGTCGAGACGTTGTTGCGGACGGTCTTCGGCGACAGCCCGAGCCGTTCGGCGATCGCCGGGTTCGGCAGTCCCAGCGCGATCAGTTCGAGCACGTCCCGTTCCCGGGCGGTGAGTTGCGGGAACGGCTCGCCGGCCGGGGGAGCCGCCGCGATCCGCGCGAAGTAGGCCGCGACGCGGCCCGCCAGCGCCGGTCCGAAGATCACCTCGCCGCCCGCGACCGCGGAGACCGCCCGCAGGATCTCGGCCTGGTCGGCGCCCTTCACCAGGTATCCGCGGGCTCCGGCGAGCATCGCGGCGAACACGCTCTCGTCGTCCTCGTGCATGGTCAGCACCAGCACCCCGGTCTCGGGGCGCGCCGCGAGGATCCGGCGGGTCGCGTCCACCCCGCCGAGCCTCGGCATCTGGAGGTCCATCACGATGACGTCCGGACGCAACCGTCCCGCCATCTTGACGGCGACCGCCCCGTCCGGCGCGGTCCCGACGATCTCGACCTCGCCGGTGGAGTCCAGCATCAGCCGCAGCCCGTCCCGGTACACCGGATGGTCGTCGGCGAGCAGCACCCGCGGCGTCACGGCGCGCTCCTCGTGAGCGGCAGCGGCTCCTCCTCGGCGGCCGGGCGCGGCCCGAACGGCAGGACGGCGTGGACGCGCGTCCCGCCGCCCGGCCGCGCCGACACCGCGCACCGTCCGCCGAGCTCCTCGGCCCGTTCCCGCATCCCGACCAGCCCGACGCCGACGAGCGCGTCCGGCGGGACGCCCCGCCCGTCGTCGGCGACCTCCACCTCCAGCGCGTCCCCGGACGCCGCCAGCCGGACGTCGCAGCGCGTCGCATCCGCGTGCCGCGAGACGTTCGCCAGCGCCTCCGCCACGATCCGGTACGCCGCCTCCTCGGCCGCCGCCGGCAGCGCCGCGAGCTCGCCCGCGCAGCGGAGCCGCACCCGCAGCGACCGTCCCTGGAACCGCTCCATGAGCTGCTCCACCGCCCCGGCCAGCCCGAACTGGTCCAGGGACGGGGGCCGCAGGTCGTGCACGAGCCGCCGCACGTCCGACAGCACGGCCGACAGGTCCGTGCGGACCGACTCCAGGGTCGCGTCGGCGGCGTCCCCGTCCCGCGGCGCGAGGTTGCGGGCCGCTTCGATCTTCAGTGCCGCCGCCGCGAGCGAGGGGCCGAGCCCGTCGTGCAGGTCGCGGCGCAGCCGGCGCCGCTCCTCGGCGATCCCCGTCACGAGCTGCTCCCGGCTGCGCTGCAACTCCTCGGTCAGCGCCGTGGCCCGCGCGGCGGCGGCCGCCTGCCGCACCATGTCCGCGAGGAGGCGCTGGTCCGCCGCCGGGAGCCGCGATCCCGTCCGCGGCACCAGCGCCAGCCGTCCGATCGCCGCGCCCCGGTACCCGAACGGCAGCACGACCACGTCGTCGCGCGCCGTCCCGTGCTCGACCACGACCGTCCGGCCGTCGGCGCGGTCCAGCTCCACCCGCACGTACGGGGAGCGGAACGACTCCGCCACCGTGCGTGCCACCTCCAGCAGCAGCTCGTCCGGTCCCATGGACCGCTCCAGCCGGCGTGCCAGCGCCGACACCACGTCGTAGGGCTCCGCGCGTCCCATCAGCACCCGGTTCACCCACCGCTGGAGCCGCAGCCGCAGCGGCGCGTACAGGACGGCCACCACGCCCGCGCCCGTCACGGCGGCGAGCGGCTCGTCGATGAACGTCCCCGCGAGGACGAACACCGCCACGTCGATGCCGATCACGGCGGCCGCCAGCGCCCCGTACAGCAGCGTCCAGCCGAGCAGCAGGTCCACGTCGTAGAGGCGGTACCGGGCGACCGCGACCAGCACCGCCACCGCGATCGCCGCGTGCATGAGGATGAGGGAGATGTCGCCCATCCACCAGTTCACCGACGGCGGCGCCACCTCGGTCAGCACCACGCCGACGACGATGAGGACGACGTTGGCGGCCAGCGCCAGCAGCATCCACCGCAGTTGCGCCCGCCGCACCGGGTCCGATCGGCGGAACCGCACCGTGAACGCGGCGATCGACACCGCGAAGGACGCGAGGAAGCCCGCCCAGAACATCCCCCCGGACTCCGCCCAGATCGCGTGGGGCAGCGGCGGCGTCAGCGGGTCCAGCGGGACGTCCCGCAGGCCGGGCGCGATCGGCTCGCCACGCGAGAACACCTCCCAGGGCACCATCAGCAGCGCCATGACCCCGGCGGCCTGCGCGGCGATCGCCGCCGCCACGGGCCATCGCCACCGCCGCGAGGGCAGCCGCCCGTCCGGGAAGAACATCAGCGTCAGCGGCACGATCATGTTGATCATCGGGCCGAACCTGGCGCCCGCGTACACGGCGGACGCCGTCAGCGGCAGGTCCCCGCCGTGCTCCAGCACCGACAGCGACGCGTACGCCGCGGTGATCCCGTCCAAGACCGCGATGGATCCGCCCGCCAGCAGCAGCCACGTCAGCGGATGCCGCGGCAGCCGCGTCGCGAGGACGCCGCCCGCGACCGCCAGCGGCAGCCCCGACCACGCCGACCCCCAGTGCGCCCAGTCCAGCGGATCCGGCGGCGGGCCGGCGCCCGCCAGCAGGACGTCCAGCCAGACGGTCGCGGCGGTCGCAGCCGCGCACAGCACGGCGATCGCGATGGCGGGCGGCCTCAGGAACCGCTCGCCCCGAGGCGCCGGGTCGGCGCTCCTCATCAGGCCAGCTTGACCCGTGCGGCGTCCCGTCTACCTGGGGCCGGTGTCCTTGCAGGTCAGGACAGGGGTCACCGGCGGAAGAGGCGCGGACCCGGGCGCTCCCGCCGCCCCTGTCACTGGCCGCCCGGGACATCGGGGACGGAGCGTCGGGGTCACCGGCGGCGCGCCCCTGCGCCGCCCCGTCACGGGGAGAGACAACCGATGACCGTGCACATCCGGCCCAGTTCCGTCTACGCACACGACCCGTCCGACCGGGGCCCCGGCGGGCTCCTGATCCGCACCCGCATCGCCGGCGCCGCCCTCGCCGCCGGGACCACCGCGTGGATCGCGGGCCTGCTCGAAGGCGGGGTCCGCATCAGCGAGGAGGTCGTCCCGGCCGAGATCTGGGGGAGCCTGGCGTTCCTGGTGGGCGTCATGGCCCTGGTCGTCCTCGTGCTGTCGACCAACGCCACCGGACATCGCAAGGGCCGCTACATCGCCATCGTGGAGATGGTGCTGCTCGTGCCCGCGATGGTGTGGTGCCCGCTCGTCATCGCCTACCCCGACGACACCCCCGCCTGGGTGACCCCCTTCGACATGTGCTGGCCGCTGTCGATGCTCGGCATGCTCGTCATCGGCATCGCCGTCGTCCGGGTCGGCCGCTACCGGGGCCTGCTGCGCTGGCAGTTCCTGCTCTGCGGGCTCTGGCTGGTCGTCGCGGGCGTGGGGCAGGGCGCGCTCGGCGACGACGGCGGCACCTACCCGGGCATGGTCTGGCTCGGCCTCACCTACGGCCTCCTCGGCCTGCGCCTCGCCATCACACCCCACATCGTCCTGCCCACGACCCCTGCCGCCTCCGCCGTCCCTGGCGCACCGGCTGCACCGGCTGCACCGCCCGCAGGAGCCGCCGGGACTGCGGGGCCTGCTGCACCCGCATCCTGACCGGCCGGTCAGCACAGCGCCGGACGGCGTCCCCGGCGGCCGGCGAACCCGCCGGTGGGTTGTCTCGAAGGCCGTCCCCGGACGGTCTTCGACGGGAGCGGGGGCCCCGAACCCACCGGCGCCCGCCGGACCGGGCTGTCAGACGGCCGACGCCCACTCCTTGAGCGCGTCCCGGCTCTTGAAGTCGGCGACGTTCTTGTCCAGCGGCTTGGACGTGTACTGGTGGAAGAGCCACTCGTCCCTGATGAGCGGGTGACCGGCCTTGCGGTAGTCGGCGATCCACAGCCCGTCGGCCCTGTAGTCGCCGGTGCTCTTCCTGGTCCACAGGTCGCGGTTGACGTACAGGATCACCCGGTGGTCGGGGCGCAGCTTGTTCACCTCGCGCAGGAACTTGTCCTTCTGGCCGCTGGTGGCGAGCCGCCCCTTCGGGTCGGTCTCCCAGTCCAGGGCCAGGATGTCGCCGGGCTCGGCGCCGCAGTTCTCGGCGAAGTACCGCGCCTGGGCCTTGATCCGGGCCAGGCTCAGACCCCGGCGGCCGAGCAGGAAGTGGTAGAACCCCACCACACAACGGGCCCGGCGGGCCTGCGCGGCCTGCCGGGCCCGGTAGGGATTGGTGTACGAGCGACCTTCGGTCGCCTTGACGATCACAAAGTCCAGCCCCTCGGCCTCGAACGAGGGGTTGTGGGAAGAAACGTCGATGCCGTGCAGCATCACGGCCCCTTTCAGCTCTCACGCCGACCCCCGTGCACTGCGCATTCCTCCACCGCCCGGGCGCCAACGTGCCACCGGGCAACAAACCCGTTTGTTCCGGCGAGACCGTCATAGCGCCGATGAAACGTCTCACAGTGCGGACACCCGGCTCGTGCCCGGTAACCCCGGCGAACTCCTCGCATCCGGAGCCCGTGATACGTTCAGCCGCTACAGTAAGAGCGAACAGTGACGCGAGAAGAAAGGGAAAGAAATGGCTCAGAAGGTACAGGTCACCATGACCGACGACCTCGACGGTGGCGAGGCTGAGGAGACCATCTCTTTCGCCCTCGATGGCAAGGCCTACGAAATCGATTTGAGCGAGAAGAACGCGAACAAGCTCCGCCGCACTCTGCACGCCTACATGGAGAGCGGCCGCCGGCTCAAGGCCACCCGGGGCGTGCGGACGACGGCCCGCGGCGCGGGCAACCGTGAACGGTCCGCCGAGATCCGGGAATGGGCGAGACAGGCCGGCATCAAGGTCAACGACCGCGGCCGCATTCCAGCCGACGTCGTCGAGCGGTACGAGGCGGCTCACTAGTGCGTTGACCAGGAATGTTCACCGGTTCGGTCATGCGGCCTTGGGGCTGGTCTTCCCCGGCGTGTCAGCAGACGCGGTGGACGTTCGCATCGCATCCAGGTATGTCCTTGGGCGGTTGGCCGGCTGGCCTGGAGTGGCCATCGGGGCCGGGGGCCGAGGTCCCACTGGCACGCTGATCATGTGTTGTCAGTCGCGATGATGGCCGCTCTCGCGCTCGCCGCGCCGCCGGCCGCGCTGCCCGGCGCGCATTCCTCCGGCGAGAGCTACCCGATCAAGGTCTACTTCTGGCGGCAGAGCCCCGGCGCTCCGGCCGCCGTCACGCCGGTGCGACGCCGGTCTCCCGACCTGCAAGTGGCCCGGTACGCCTTGGAGCAGCTGCTGGCCGGGCCGACCGAGCGGGAACGGGCTCAGGGGCTGCGCGGGGGTCTGCGCGACGCCCTCAAGGGCCCGTCGAACTGTGGCCAGGACTTCACCGTGGCGATCCGCCGCGGCGCGCTGACCGTGCGGTTCTGCCGGTACGTCAACACCACGACCGGGACGATGATGCAGGTCCTGCCGCAGCTCAATGCGACCTTGCGGCAGTTCCCCACCGTGCGGCGGGTCATCCTGCTGACCAGGGACGGGCACTGCACGTTCACGCAGCGGGACGGCGACCACTGCCTTTCCTAGCCGTCCTCGCCGGCAAGCACGGAGCGCCCCGAACTCGGAGTAGTGGATCCGGTGTTCGCCTTCGTCCAGGATGACGTAGTTTGCGCGATGCCCCATGCCGTCTGATTGTGGGTGACGCGCGGCCTTCTCTGATCGAATGGTTTTGCCGCAAGCGGGACGTCGTGCCGTGAGGGAGCGTTGGAAGGCGCTTGGTGGGGTCGGGGTGCTGTATTTGCCTACGGTCGCCGCCCGCTCCCTCTTAGGTTTGGGTCGGCGGTTCCCCACGCAGGGCGATGTGCGGGCGATCGGGCGCCATTCACACTTCTGGCGTGAATCTGATTTCGATGAGAGCGGTCAGCGCGGCGGCCGCGATCGCGGTTGCGGCCGCTGGTGGCGCGGTCACCGCATCGGCGGGCCTCGCTGAGACGCCGCGGAAAGAGTCGGTCGGCTGTGTGCCGGAGCCCGGGTCTGAACCAGGACCCGGTGCAGTCGACCGGCGGGCCGTTCCCCGACGTCCCGGTGCTGGTGGTCTCGGGTGATCTGGACGCCAACACCCCGACCGAACAGGGCCGGCGGGCCGCCCGCCAGTTCCGGCGCTCCACGGTCGTGGAGGCGCCCAACGTCGGACATGTGGCCGAACGCGAACCCAGCGGGTGCGTGGCCGCGATCGAGACCGGCTTCATCCGCGACCTGCGGGTACCCGATACCTCGTGTCTGGCGGACATTCCCCCTGCCCCGGTGAAGCCCCTTCCGGTCGCCGGACGGCCGGCCCGCTGACTCGGCACGCTCGCCGCGCCGCGGCGCGCCGCCTGGTGGCTCAGGCTTGGACGCGGTGGACGGTGAAGCGCGGCACCCCCGGTCCCGCGATGCCGTGCGTGATCTGCGACGGGGTCAGCACGGCGAACCCGGCGCCGAGGTCCACGTCCACCGGCCTGCCGGGGAGGCCGTCGGCGATCTGGCGGCCCGCCGCGTCGAGCAGCAGGAACCGTTCGGGCCGTCCGTCCGCGGCCGGGCGGATCGCGGTGAACCAGGTCCCGACCGCTCCGTACCGGGTGAGCGGCCCGGTCTCCAGCAGGTCGCGGATCGTCGCGCCGCCGCCGCCCGTCTGGACGGTCACGGCGCGCCCGCCCGGGTCGCTCCCCGAACCGCTGCGCGACCCCGCCCGGCAGACGATCAGCGCGTCGCCGTCCCCGCTGCACTGGACGAGCGGCGCGTACGTGCGGGCGAGTTCGCGGCCGGTCGCCCGGTCGAGGACGGCGCCGCCGTCCGCCGTCCCGATGACGATCGTTTTGCCGCCCTCGTCGTGCAGCAGTTCCGGTTCCCGGTACCGCGCGCCGAGCCGCCAGCGCTGCCCGCCGTCCGACGCCCCGTATGCGATGAGGTCGCGGGGCTCGCGCGTCCCGTTCTCGCCGCGGGCGTACCGGGCGGCGAGGACGAGCCCGCCGCCGACCCCGGCAGGGGAGACTCCGCGCTTGCGCCACAGCTCGCGCCGCGTACCGGTCGCGAGGACGACCGTTTCGTCGCGTCCGCCCTTCGGGCCGTCGTAGCTGGTCACCTCGACCGCGATGGTCGCGCCGTCGGCCGCCTCCAGGGTCACGAACCCGTTCCCGCCGGTCACCGGCTTCGTCCAGCGGGTGCGGCCGTCCTTGAGGGACAGCGCGGCGATGCCCTCGGCGTTCCCGGACGCCTCGTAGCGGACGAGCACCAGCCTCTCCCCGCCCGCGTCCACCATGCGGGGGACGGCGACGAAGCCCGCCTTGGCGCCGCCGCCGAGCGACGCGCCTTCGCGGACCGACCACCGCACCTTCCCGGTCTCGGCGTCGGCCACGACGAGCCTGTCGAGATCGTCGTCCTCGCGGTCCCGGCCGGTGTAGACGAGGGCGTCGCCCACGAGGTCCATGCTGATCACCGACTCCAGGCCGGTGTCCTTGGCGGGCGGGGGCACGGGGGCCTCGCCGGCCCCGGCCGTCCACAGGGGCGCGGCGTCGATCCGGGGCGGACGCAGCGTCGGCGTGCCGGGCCCGGCCGGTTCGGACGGCGTCGCCCCCACGGACACCGCGTGCACGACGAGACCGTCCGGCGTGGACGAGGTCGACCCCGCCCGCGCCACCCGGAACGCCGCGGCGCCGTCCGAGATCGCCGTCGCCTCGCCGGGCGGCGGCGACCCGGCCCGGTTCGCCGCCCGATCGACGACGGCGTACCGCTCTGGCCGGCCCTCACGGCCCGATCCCGCGAGCAGGACGCGGTCCCGCCAGACGGTCATCACCCGGGCCATGGTGTCTTCGCCGAACGGCTGCTTCTCCGTGACGACGGGCTTTCCGTGGTGGCCCGGCCGGATCGTGACGAGCCGTCCTTCGGGGCCCGAGCAGGCGATCAGGCTCCGTCCGTCGTCGTCGGCGCAGCCGTAGAGGATCAGGGACGTCCCGTCGTCCTCCTTCTTCGGCGATTCCTTCGTGGGACGGCCGGTGGCGGCGTCGACGAGCATCGTCCGGTCGCGGGAGTAGGTCCGTCCGGGCGGGGTCTCGGTCACCTTGACGACGGCCGTGCCGTTCGCGGCCGCCATCAGGTGGGAGCTTTCGGCCGTGCCGCCCAGATCCCAGCGCTTCTGGCCGGTCCGCGCGTCGACGGCGAAGACGTCGGTGTCCTCGCGCCCTTCTCCCCACGTGTGCGTCGGCGGGGCCTCGGCGCCGCGCGTCTCCCCGAGGACCACGTCGCCGACGAGCCGGTAGGCCCAGCCGTCCGCGTTCTCCCAGAGCCGGCGGCCGGTCGCCGGGTCGAGCGCGACGGTCTTCGGGTCGATGCCCTGCCGCGACTCCACGCTCGTCAGGACGATCCGCGGGTCCCCGGCGAGCAGCCGCATCCGCTGCTCGCGGTCGTCGTCGCCCGCATCGCCGCCCCGCGGACGGATCAGCGGCTGCTTCCACCGGACGGAACCGTCCTTGCCGGACAGCGCGGCGACCCCCAGCACGGTCTCGCGCCCCTGATCGCCCTCGGTGTACTGGACGAGAACGGTCCAGTCGTCCCCGTCTCCGGCTCCGTACACGGCGGGCTTCCCGGTGACGCCCCGCAGATGCTCCGCGCGATACCCGGACCCGTGATGGGCCACCGCGCCGCCTCCGCCCCGGAGCACAGAGCCCTTGTCGACGACCCAGCGGGGGCTCCCCGTCCTGACGTCGACGACGGCGAGCCTGGCGCCGCCGAGACCGACGTCTCCGGCGATGACGGCGACGTCGCCGCGCAGCTCGATGCCCGCGACCCGCGACATGCCGAGCTTCCGCTCGTCCCACAGCGGCTTGCCGCTGAACGAGACCGGCTTCGGTCGCCTCTCCCCGTGCGGCAGGTCGGCGACGTCCGAGCCGCCGCACGCCTTCACCCCGCCGAGGACGGCCAGCAGCAGGACGGCCAGCAGCCCGCCGCCCCACCGCATCGCGCTTGTCCGGGTCGCCGTCGGCCGCATGGCCCGCCTTTCGTCCGTCCTGCCCGGCGGACGACGGTTCCGTCCTGCGGCCGGGTGCGGGGTATGCGTGCAGACGTCGAGGCCGCCGCCGAAGCGGTCGGCCTCGCGAAACGGCACCATAGTGGGTCGAAGGCCCCGGCGCATAATGTGACGTCAATCACATACCTGGACGACATCCGATCACCCGGTACCGCGCGAAGCCATGACGACCCGATGCCGATGGAGGGGACCCGAATGGCACGGTACAAAACGGTCGTGCCGCAGTGGCGCGGAGAAGTGCTCCGGTTCAGCGGCCACTGCGCCTTCACCGGACGACAGCACTCCTGATGGATCACGGGCGACCCAGCCCCGACCCCGTACCCCGAGCCGACCCCGCCCCGGCCCCCGCCCCGGTGCTCGGCGTCGGCGCCAGGGGCGCGTCCGGCGACCGGGCCGCGGACGCCGCCGCCTTCCATCGGGACGGCCGGACTCGGCCACGTTCCCATCCCGTGCACGCCGACGAACGAACCCCATTTGCGGCAACGATGTCGTCAGGGCAGGGGAGAGGTTCGATGGACGGGGACATCAGGCTCAGGCAGCGGCTGGCGGCGGGCGACGACGCGGCGCTGGGGCATGCCTACGATCGCTGCTCGTCATTGGTCCACAGGCTGGCGTTACGGGTGACGCGGAGCCGTGAGGCCGCCGAGGAGATAACACAGGACGTGTTCGTCCATCTGTGGGAGCACCCTTACGCCTTCGATCCGGGCCGTGGGAGCCTGCGCACGTGGCTGGCACTGCTCGCGCACCGGCGCGCGGTCGACTGGGTCCGCCGGGAGGAACGCCGCCGGCGACTGCTGGACGCGGTCGGAAACCCCGAACCGGCCGCGCCCATCATCGACGTGATCATCGCCGACGAGACGGGGGCGCGGGTGCGGCACGCGGTGGCGGCCCTCCCGCTGCGGTTGCGCGAGGCGATCGAGCTGGCCTACTACAACGGACGGACCTACCGGCAGGCGGCGGTCGAGCTGGGGTTACCGGAGGGAACCGTCAAGTCGCGGATCCGCTCCGGGTTGCGCTGCATCGCCGACACCCTGGCAGAGGAAGGGAGCACCCCATGACCGAACCTCCGCTGGACCTGCGTGCGCGCACGCTCCGGGCGGCGCTGGCCCGCCGTCCGCCGGCGCGCCGGGTGCCCGATTTCGCCCGGCCGTACGCCGCGACGGTCGCGATGCTCGACGCGCTGCTGGCCGGCCTCAGGGAAATCGAGTGGGCGGTGGTCGTCGTCCGCGACTGGGACGCCCGCGACCTGGTCGTCCACCTGTCCGCCAGCGACGGGCTGCTCGCCGAGGCGATCGACGGGCGCGCCTCGTCCGCCTGCGACGTCCTGGACCGCACGCGCGAGGCGATCAGCCGCTGCCCGCCTCCGCAGGACGCGCGCCGGGCGTGGCGGTGGCACGCGGACGCCCTCTGCGACGGGCTCTGCGAGGACGACGCCGACCGCCGGGTCGAGGTGGGCGGCCGGCGGATGCGCCTGTCCGACCACTTCGCGGCCCGCGCCTTCGAGACCTGGATCCACGCCGACGACATCGCCCGGGGGACGGGCCGCGTCCTGCTGCCGCCGCCCGCCGAGCACCTGCACCCGATCGTCGACCTGGGCGTGCGGAGCCTGCCCAAGGCGTTCGCCGTGACCGGCCGCGACCTCCCCGACCGCATGCTGCGGCTCATCCTGGACGGTCCCGGCGGTGGCCAGTGGACGATCCCGCTGGGAACGGCGGCGGCCGGTGACGACCCGGTCGCGCTGCTGAGGATGGACGTCGTCGAGTTCTGCTTCCTGGCCGGAGGACGCCGCAACCCCGCGAGCGTCAGCGCCGAGACCAGCGGCGACCCGGCCGTCACGGACGACGTGCTCGCGGTCGCCTCAGCCTTCTCCGGCCCGTAACCCACCCCTCCGACCGCGCCTCCGCCACGGCCTCTCCGCGACAGCGTCCCCGCTGCCGCGGCATCCGCGTGCACACGCGACGGCCACCCTTTGTGTACTATCGTACATGTACATTCGTACATTAAGGGGTGCAGGGATGCCGGACGAGAGCACACCGGCGGCGGGCCCGCGCCGCCGCCGCGATCCCGCGGGGCGGCGGCGGGCGATCGTCGAGGCCGCGGCGGAGCTGATCACCGAGGTGGGGTCGGGCGGGCTGACGCACCGGCTGGTCGCCGGGCGGGCGGGCGTGCCGCTCGGCTCCACGACGCAGTACTTCGCGACCCTGGACGACCTGCGCGAGGCGGCGCTCCAGCACCTCGCGGACGAGATCGACGAGGCGCTCGCGATCGTGCGCGAGACGATGAAGGACGCGAGCACCGCGCCGGCCGCGCTCGCGTCCGCGTTCCACGAGTACCTGCGGGACACGCGGCTCGTCCAGGCGGACAGTGCGCTGGCCTGGGCCTCGGTGCACGACCCTCAGCTGCGCTCGCTGTCGCTGCGCTGGTTCGACGAGCTGGTCGCCATCCTGTCCGCGCACATCGGCGAGGCGAGGGCGACGGCGGTGGCGGTGTTCGCGGACGGCGCCACCTGGCACGCCGCGCTGCACGAGGAGCCCCTCGACGTGGACTTCCTGACGGACACCATCACGGCCCTGTTCACGGAGCCCCGATGAGCGTCGCCATGGACAAGCCGCCGGCCTCGGCGCGGCGGCGGTGGGCGTCGGTCGTCGTCCTCTCGGCGAGCCTGCTGGTCATCACGATGGACCTGACCGTCCTCAACATCGCGATCCCCGACATGTCGGCGGACCTGCGGCCGTCGTCGAGCCAGCTGCTGTGGATCGTCGACGTGTACTCGCTCGTCCTCGCGGGGCTGCTGGTGTCGGCGAGCGCGATCGGCGACCGGTGGGGACGCCGGCGCATGCTGCTGGCCGGGTACGCCGTCTTCGGCGGCGCGTCGGCCCTCGTCCTGCTCGCCGGGTCGGCGGAGGCGGTGATCGCGCTGCGCGCCGTGCTGGGCGTCGGCGGCGCGATGATCATGCCGACCACGCTGTCCATGATCCGGACCGTGTTCACCGACCCGGCGGAGCGCGCGACGGCGCTCGGGATCTGGGCGGCCGTGTCGGGGATCGGCGCGGCGGTCGGCCCGGTCGTCGGCGGGCTCCTGCTGGAGTACTTCTCCTGGCACGCCGCGTTCCTCGTGAACGTGCCGCTCATGGCGGCCGCGCTGATCGCCGGCGCGCTGATCCTGCCGGAGTCGCGCAGCCTGCGTCCCGGCCGGTGGGACGGCGTCGGCGCCGCGCTGTCGCTGGTCGGCATGGTCCTGCTCGTGTGGTCGCTCAAGCGCTTCGCGAAGGAGGAGAGCCTCGCCGTCCCCTACGGCTGGGCCGCGCTGATCGCGGCGGCCGCGACGCTGACCTGGTTCGTCGTGCGCAGCCTGCGCCGCCGCGACCCGCTCCTGGACATGCGCCTGTTCACCAGCCGGCGCTTCACCGCGGGCGTCGTCGCCGCGCTCGGCTCGACGTTCGCGCTGGCCGCCGCGCTGCTGCTGCTCGCCCAGTGGATGCAGCTCGTCGAAGGGCTCGGCGCGATCCAGACCGGCGTCCGGCTGCTCCCGGTCGCCGTGACCGCGACCCTCGCGTCGCTGCTCGCGCCGTGGCTCGCCCGGCGGACGGGCGGCAGGAGCGTGCTCGCCGGCGGGCTCGCGGTCGCGGGCGCCGGGATGCTCGTGCTCTGTCTCGTCCCCGGCGAGCTGGCCTACGCGCACGTCGCGGTCGCGCTGTCCCTGGTCGGGGCCGGTATCGGGTCGCTCGCCATCGGCTCGGCGATGATCATGTCGGGCAGCCCGGGGGACAGGGCCGGGAACGCCGCGGCGATCGAGGAGACGAGCTACGACCTCGGAAACGTCCTCGGCGTCGCGGTCCTCGGCAGCGTCGCGGCGCTCCTCTACCGCGCCGGGCTGGACGACCTCGGCATGCTCGACTCCCCGGCGGCCGGGGCGGCGCGCGAGTCGCTGGGGTCGGCGGTGGAGATCGCCGACCGGCAGGGCCTGCCCGAGCTCGCCGCCAGGGCGGGCGGCGCGTTCACCGACTCGATGCGGACGACCTCGCTGATCGGCGGCCTCATGATGCTGGCCGTGGCGGCCGCCGTCTTCAGGATCGTCCCGAAGGGCACCGACATCGCCGAGCAGCAGCACTGACCGTCAGGCGTCAGGCGGGAGGCGTCAGGCGGGCACGGTGCGCGTCGCCAGCGCCCGGTCGGGTTCCCAGTGGGCCCGCAGGGACGTGATGAGCCCCGCGTCGTCCACCGTGTAGACGATCACGCAGTCGACGGTCATCGTGGAGCCGTCGTCCAGCACCGTCGTGATCGTCGCGACGTTGGCGCAGCAGGGGCCGTTGGCGAACGAGTCGGCGACGGCGAAGTCGAAGCGCGCGGCGGTGGCGACGAAGGCGTCCCAGAACGCCTCGATGCCGTCCCGTCCCCGGTGGCCGCGTCCTTCGGGATCGAGGAACGACGGCCCGACGGGGTCTTCGATCAGGGCGTCCGGCGCGAACAGCCCCAGCCATTCGTCCTTGCGGCCCGCGGAGACGGCGCTCATGGACGCGTGCGCGGCCCGCCGCGCCGGATGCCCGTCTGTAACGTGTTCTCGTTTCATGTCCGGACGATGACGTTCTCGGCGAACCGTTCGAGCTGCTCGATCTTCTTGTGCAGCGGCTCCGTGTCGGGCCCCTTCGCGTAGGCGTCCGGAAGCCGACGATGACGTCGGTGACGCCCTTGTCCTCCAGCCGCCGGACCCCGTCGGGCGTGTAGGCGTCCGGCGAGATCACATGGACCTCGAAGGGCGCGCCGCCCTTGCCCTCCGCCTCGCGCAGGCGGTTCAGCCTGGTCAGGAGGCTGTCCAGGTCGCCGCCGCCCGCGTGCATCCAGCCGTCCCCGCGGACCGCCGCGCGCCGCAGCGCCGCCTCGCTGTGCCCGCCGACCAGGATCGGGAACGGCCGCGCCGGCGCCATCTTGATCGCCTGGATGTCGAAGAACTCGCCGTGGAACTCGAAGTACTCCCCGCCGCTCAGCCCCCGGACGACGTCGATGGCCTCGTCCATCCGCCTCCCGCGCCGCTCCCACGGCACGCCCATGACCTCGAAGTCCTCCCGCCACGGGCTGATCCCCACGCCCAGCCCGAGCCGCCCGCCGGTCAGGCAGGCGACCGACGTGGCCTGCTTGGCGACCAGCACCGGCGGCCGCACCGGCAGCTTGAGCACGAACGGCGTGAAGCGGATCGTGCTCGTCACCGCCCCCATCGCCGCGATCAGCGTGAACGTCTCGATGAACGGCTTGTCCTCCAGGAACTCCCGGCCGCCGTCCGCGGTGTAGGGATACACCGAGTCCGACTCCTTCGGATAGGCGAGCGAGTCGGCGACCGACACGCTCGCGTACCCCGCCGCCTCGGCGGCCCGGGCCAGCGGCAGGTAGAACGACGGATCCGTCATCGCCTCGGCGTAGGTGAACCTCATGCCCGGATACTAGAACCTGTTCCACCTCCCCGCCAGGCGGCATGATGTCCGCATGGCCCCGGACCCCGACGGCGTATCGGTGAAGACCTGGGAGTCGCTCGCCTCGGCGGGCGTCGAGCGGCGGTTCCGCGCGGGCGACGTGCTGCTCCGGCAGGGCGGCCCGCCGTCGCACGTGCTGCTGCTGATGGCGGGCCGGGTCAAGGCGCTGCTCACCCTCCCGGACGGCGAGGTGCTGCTCCTCGCCGTCCGCGGCCCGGGCGAACTCCTCGGCGAGATCGCCGTGCTCGGCGGCGACGACCGCTCCGCGACGGTCATCGCCATCGACCCGTGCGTGACCCGCGCGCTGCCCGCGTCCCGGTTCCGCGCGCTGCTCCGTTCGTCCGGCGCGGAGGACGAACTGCTCCGCCGCGCGATGCGCCGTCTCCGCGAAGGGGAGGCGTGGCGAGCGGAGACGGCCGCGCTGCCCGCGGGGCCCCGCGTGGTCCGCGCACTGTTGCGCCTCGCGCTCCCGGGCGAGGGGAACGCGCTGGAGGTGAGCCTCGGGCAGACGGAGATCGGCCAGGCGATCGGCCTGCACCGCAGCGTCATCGCGGCCGAGCTGGCGCGGCTCCGCGGGCTGGACGTCGTCGCCACGCACCGCGGCCGCACCGTCATCACCGACCTGCCCCGCCTGCGCTCGCTGGCCGGATCAGGCCCAGACACTGTCTGAAATCCGACAGTGGGCTCGACCGGCGGTCTGCAGGGTGGTTGGGAACCGCAGCCACCGAGGAAGTAGGCCTATGGAAGCGTTCCGCGCACTGCTCGTCGTCGACGCCGAGAGGTTCAGCGCCCATCGCGACGCCGAACTGCCCGGCCTCCATCTGGAAATCCGGCGTGTGCTCGCGGTGGCCTGCCGCGAGAGCGGGCTAGGCGAAACGTGGGCGAAGGTCCGGTTCATGGAGAGCACCGGGGACGGGATCCTCGCCGTCCTGCCGCTGGACGCGGCCCGTGCGCTCATCGATCCGTTTCCCCGGCGGCTGCAGGAGGCGCTCGAATCGGCCGCGCCGGGGTTGCGGATGCGAGGCGTCCGGCTGCGGCTTCGCGTGGCCATGCACATCGGGCTCGTGGACGACGAACGTCCGGACGCCCCCGGCATCTCGACCGCCACCGTCGACGTCAACCGGCTCCTCGACGCCGCCCCCCTGCGGGACGCGCTGAAACACAGCGACCCGGAGGTCACGTTCGCCGCGTTCCTCGTCTCGGCGGAACTGTTCGCGAGCTACGTCGAAGGCGGACGCACCGGCCTTCGCGAAAGCCAGTTCTCGCGGGTGCACGTCACGGTGAAGCAGTTCGACCGGCCCGCATACCTGTACGTGCCGGCCCCGTCCCACGCCGACGGCCCGCCCGCCGAGCAGGACGGTCCGCCCGCCGACCAGGATGAGCCGCCCGCCGAGCGGGACGAGCCTCCCGCCGGGCGGCGGACGGAGGCGGCCGGGCCGTCCATCAGCGGCATCACGATTAGCGGGGACGGCTCGCAGAACGCCATCGGCAACACCATCGGCGGCGGCTTCCGGCAGGAGCGGGGATGACGGCGACGATCGAGGACGTCACCATCATCGGCGACGACACCCAGAACGTCATCGGCAACACCGTCTCCGGTGATCTCATCCAGACACAGCTCACGTTCGTCCGGGGACGCCCTTCCATGGTCCTGTCGAAGGACGAGATCGACGAACGCGTCGCCGGGTACGTGCCCGTCCGCAATCACGAGCTGATCGCGGACGCGCTGGCGCGCCGGCAGGTGATCGCACTCTCCGGCCCGGCCGGCGCCGGAGTGGCGACCACGGCGGTCGCCGCGCTGCGGGAGGTGCGTCCGAGCCTGCCGATCCGCCTGTTCTCCACCGGCGAGGACGACGTCGAGGAGATCTCGGGCGCGGCGCGCGGCTACCTGGTCCGCGCGGGCGACGAGGAGGAGTCGCGGCTGCGGTCGTGCGTGGAGGCGGTCCGCGCGTCAGGCGGCTTACTGCTCGTGGTGGGCACCGAGGTCGAGCAGCGCGGGTTCGCCGAGTTCCTCCCGGTGATCGCGGTGGACCCGCCGCCGGCCGTCGCCGTCTTCCGGCGCCGGCTGGAACGCCGCGGTCTCGGCGGCACCGGCTGGACGGCCTGGCCTCGTGCCACGGAGCTGCTGAAGGAGGCGTCGCCCGGGGACGCCCGCCGGCTCGCCGACCTCGTCGCCGACATCCGCGACGAGGGGGAGGTCGAGCGGGCCTACCGCGGGTGGAAGGAGCAGCTGACCGGCTGGTTCGCCGAGAACTCGGGGCTGCGCGACCGCGCGCTGCTGGTCGCCGCCGCGACGATCGCGCCGGCGGACGAGACGAGCGTGTACGGCGCCGCGCTGTCGCTGGCGAGGCAGCTCAGGATCAAGGTGGAGGGCGGCGGTCTTGGCTGGTGCCCGTCGGCCGGGCTGAGCGAGCTGCTCGGCGCTGAGCGGGTGGACGACCGGATCCTGTTCCGCCGCCACGGCTACGCCGAGTCGGTCCTGCGGCACGTCTGGGACGACTATCCGCTGGCCCGGATGGATCTGCTGACCTGGCTGTCGGCCCTGCCCACCGACGACGTGGTGGTGCTCCCGTCCGGGCTGCGCCGCAAGCTCGTCGAGGTGTTCGCCGACCTCGCCGCCGAGGACGGGGCCGTGGAGAAGATCGTCCAGATGGCCGAGGCGTGGGCGGGGGACCGGCACAGGTCGGCGGACCTGTCCTATGTCGCCCTGGCCCGGACCTGCCTGCACCCGTTCGTCGGAGGCAGGGTCCGGAGGACGCTGTACGAGTGGTCCAGGCTCCGGCAGGCGCCGCAGACGCTGAAGCTGACCGTGGTGCGCGTCTGCCAGGTGCTCGGGGAGACGCACGTGTCGATCGCGCTGACCCGGCTGAAGCACCTCGCCACCCACGGCAACGAGCAGGTGCGGGACGAGGTGCTGGCGGTGGCGCGCGAGCTGGCGGTCGCGCATCCGCGGGCGGTCTTCCACGCGGCGCGCGAGTGGTGCCGGACGTCCGTCCGGCTGACCGTGAGGCAGGACGGCCCGCGCCGGGCCGATGTGGGGCTGCGGCTGATGCTCGATCTGCTGCCGAACGGCCCGGCGCGCGACGTTCTGGAGGTCGTCGACCATCTGGCGTGCTACGGCGGGGAGCGGATCCGTCCGGTGGCGTTGGATGCGGCGCGGGAACTGGCCGCCCGCCATCACTGGGAGGTGCTCGGCGCGGCGCTGGCGTGGACGGGCAACGCCGACGGCCGTCCGTACGAGGTGGCGACTCCCCGGGCGGCCCTGGGCACGGCGCTGTTCCTGCACCTGGCGGCCGCGCGGGACGTGGCCGGGCTCGCGGCGACGCTGACGGGGCCCGGCGCCGTCGAGCCGAGGGCGTGCACGTCCGCGTGGCGGGCGGCGCTGGCCGCCGAGGTCGGCCCGGCCGCCGGACACGAGGGCTTCGCCGCCGTGGTCGCGCTGTGGCTGGAAACGGCGTGCGCGCGTCCGGACCTGCGGCCGGGGATCGTCGAGACGTTCACGTCGGCCGCCGGGCCGGACCCGGCGAGCCGTGCGTACCTGGCGGGTTTCGTCCGGGCCTGGTCGGGGACCCGTCGTGACCGCCGGGAGGTCAGGGACGACCTCCTCGTCCGCGTCCTCGACCCTGAATGGAGGCGGCTCGTCCTTCTGCTCTGGGTACGGGCGAGCCGGGCGGTCCGGAGCGCCGGATGAGGCGGTCCGGAGCGCTGGGCGAGGCGGGAAAAGGCAGGCAGGGCGAGGCGGGAAAAGGCAGGCAGGGCGTGCGCCGGGTGGCGTACGCCCTGCCTTGGGGTGTTACGGGATCAGCGGCGGAGGCCGCCCACTGAGGCTGTTCTTGGGCTGTCCTGGGTCAGGACGTAGGACTTCCCTCCGAACGTGAGGACGAAGTTGGACGGTGTGACGATCGGGAGCTGGTAGCTCAGGGCGATCTCGGCGGAGCCGCCGTTCGGGATGCTCGTGTAGCTCGGCACCGTGAGGGTGGCCTTGTGGAAGTCGCCCTTCAGGCCGCCGGTGTTGTTGCCGGTGTGGCCTGCCTGGACGGAGAGCGTCCAGCCCGTCTGCTGGGTCATCGTCGACGGCGCGGACGTGCCGTAGTCGAACTTGAAGGTCGCGCCGCCTGGAATGGCCTGGCCCGACTTGTTGGTGATGCGCATCTTCGGGGTGATCGGGTAGTTGGCGTCGCCCACCGGGAAGTTGACCAGGTCGACCTTCACGTCGAGGACGTCGGTGGGCATCGTCTGGCTGGACTTGAGGTTCCCGTACGGGGCGGCGTTCTTCAGGCCGTCGTTGATCACGTTGATCAGCGTCTTGCCCATGAAGTACTCGCCCTTGCCGTCGTTGCGGGCCGGGTCCCAGGCGTAGTCGCCGGACAGCTCCCAGATCATGATGCCGCCGATGCCCTTGTCGGCCACGTACTTGGCCTTGGCCGCGAGCGACTCCTCGTCCTCGGTGGACAGGAACACCTTCTCGGTGGAGTTCCAGAGCCACGGCGTCTTCATGGTGCTGTTGTAATTGCGGGTGTAGGTGCCGACGAGACGGTCGTCGGGGTCGGTGGCCGGGTCGAGGCCGTAGTCGCCGATGTAGGTGCCCGCCTGTCCCTTTTCGAGGTTCTTGGCGTGCCACATCGGGTTGCTGCCCGACGCCATTTCCTTGCCGTTCTCAAGGTCGTGCCAGATGTTGTCGATGCCGATTCCGCCGTCGCCGCACGGCGTCTTGGAGCCGACGTCGCCCGCAGTGCCCTTCGGGCACTGCTTCTGGTCGGGCAAGGCGGATTTGCCCCACAACCCGTTCGTGCCGCCCTGGACGTTCTTCCAGCCGCGGGTGTAGAAGGGCACACCGATGTTGATGCGGCCGGCCTGCATAGAGCCTCGGAAGTAATGGTAGGCCCAGTCGGTGTTCAGATATCCGATTCCATAGGCGTTGTAGACGCCGCCCTCCTGGAGTTCGTTGTCCTTGCCGTCGTCGTACAGGGCGGCGTTGGGACCGACGAAGTGGTTCCAGGTTCCGTGCAGGTCGTAGGACATGATGTTGGCGTAGTCCAGGTACGGGACGACCTGGTAGCTGTCATGCCCGCGCAGGATCCAGCCGGACGCCGAGACGGCGGCGGTCAGCAGGTAGTGCTTGCCGTCGGCCGCGCCGGCCGCGTCCAGCTTCTCGCGCAGCGTCTTCATGAGGGCCACGTATCCGGCCATCAGCTTGGCGCGCCGCGGGTTCGAGAAGCTGAAGTCGTCCGGGTGTCCCGCGTACTGCATCGAGGTGGCGTACTCGTAGTCGATGTCCGCGCCGTTGAATCCGTACTTGCGCAGGAACTCGACGACGGAGTCCGCGAACGTGTTGATGCTCGCCTGGCTGTCGGTCATCTTGTAGAAACCGCCGGAGGCGACGCGGTTGCCGTTGTCGTCGATGTAGCCGCCGGATTCCGCCCAGCCGCCGATCGAGATCAGCGTCTTGACGTTCGGGTTCTGCTTCTTGAACTTGTTGAGCAGGTTGAAGTGGCCCTTGTACGGCAGGCTCGGATCCAGCTCCGCGCCCGGAACCTCAGGCCATTCCATTCCGATCGCCGGGTTGGTGGGCTTGTCGCCGCCGACCGAGACCTTGTTCTGCTCGTCGACGTGCGCGAAGGCGTAGTTGATGTGGCTGATCTTGTCCCACGGGATGTCGTTGGCGAGGAAGCGGGGCTTCTTGTCTTTGCCCGTCCGCCAGCTGGTGAAGTAGCCGATGGCGCGGCGGGTGCGCCCGTCGCCCATCTTCTCGCGGCCGTTCTCGTCGTAGACCTCGCAGTACGCGGGGGTGACGCCCGGCGTCTGGTAGAGGCCGTCGGGGCGGCAGCCGCCGGTGCCGGGGCCGATGGTGGCGGTCGCCTCGTCGCTCAGCTCGGAGTACTGGCCGATGGAGTCCTTGGCGCGGACGGCGAAGCGGTAGCTGCCCGTCCGGAGGCCGGTGACGGTGGCGGTCGTGCCGGTGACCGACTGGGCGACCGAGCCGTTCTGCAGCACGTCGTACCCGGTCACGCCGTTGTCGTCGGTGGCGGCCTTCCAGGTGAGAGTGACGGAGTCGCCCTTGGTCGTGACGCGCAGTTCGGCGGGCTTGGACGGGGGAGCGTCCTCGCCGGAACCGGGGGTGGTGAAGCTGACCGGGGCGCCGACCTCGGAGAGCTGGTCGGAGGTGTCGCGGGCGCGGACGGTGAACGTGTAGCGGGTGTTCGCCGTCAGGCCGCTGACGGTGGTGGTGGTCCCGGTGACGGTGGCGGCGACGGCGCTGCCGTTCAGCACGTCGTAGTTCTTGACGCCCTGGTCGTCGGACGCGGCGTCCCAGGCCAGGGCGACCGAGGTGGGAGTGACCTCGGTGGTGCGCAGGTTGGCGGGCGGGCTCGGCGGGGCGTCCGAGGGGCCGCCGTCGCACGGCTGGCCGTCGAGCTTGCAGTTCTCCGGGCCGCTCAGCGTCCCGGTGAAGGACACCAGGAAACCGAAGGAGGCGGTGCCGCCCGGGCTGATCGTGCCGTTGTAGTTCCGGTTGGTGAAGGTGTGGTGGCTGCCCGAACTGGTGAGGGAGGCGTCCCAGTACGAGCCCATCCGGACGGTGGAGGCGAGGTCGAACTCCAGTTTCCAGCCCGACGTGGCGGAGTTGCCGCCGTTGGTGACGGTACAGGTGTACTGGGCGCCGCCGCCCCATTCCTGGACGGTGCGGCAGGCGGCGGTCGGGCCCGCCGCGTGGGCGGACGTGGGAACGGCCACGGAGAGGCCGAACATGAGGAGGAGCGCGGTTACTCCGGCGAAGATCCTCCGGAGCGGGGGTCTGGTGCGCACGGCTATCTCAGTTCCCTTCAATAATTAGGAAACTATACTAATTGAAGGGAACATAACCGCACTTCAACGGGTATGCAAGGCCCGAATTTCGGCGATGTCATTCAGTTGGAACCGGTCCAGCAAGGGGACCAGACCAGTACCGGCGATATTCCGGAACCACAGCCAGACGCGACCGTCCGACGCATCGACGAGGCCGCTCAGCGCGCCGTCCGGACCGCCGCGCGGCGGACCCGTCGGCGGAGCCGTCGCACGCCGGACGGTGATCGCCCCTCGCGGCGGTTCGTCCAGGGCGGCGATCATGGACGGGTGCGTGTTCGGTGGTGGGTCGTCGGGGCCGCGGTGGGAGTCGCCGCGGTGGATCTGGCGTGGGGGCTGGGGAGCGAGACCGGCTCGGTGCGGGGAATGGCGCTGCTCGTCCTGGGCGTGGCGGCCGGGTGGTCGTTCGTCGCGGCCGGGCTGGTCACGCGGGCGCAGGTGCCGGGCGGCCACGGCGGCGGGCTGATGGCCGGGATCGGGCTGCTCCTGCTGCTGGCGGGCCTGACCTATCTCCCCGGTCGCGCGGCCCAGTTCCTGGGGAACGGGTTCGGGTGGCTGGCGCTGACGCTGCTGGCGCATCTGGTGCTGGCCATCCCGGAGGGCAGGGCCCGGAGCAGGACGCTCGTCGCTGTCCTCTATGGCGGCATGTCCGTCTCGGTCGTGGTGTGGGCGGTGGACGGTCCGCGGCCGCTCGCCGTCGCCGTGGCGATCTACATGTGGGTGTTCGGCGGCGTCCTGGCCGGGGCGCTGGTGTGGCGGTGGCTCGTGCGGGTCCCCCGTCCGCGGCGGCACACGTTCGCGCCCGTGGCGCTCGCGGGCGGGGTGATGGTGCTCACGATGTGGATGCGGCAGGGCGCCGGAATCTGGCCGGACGGGAGCCACGCGTCGTCCGCCGAGCCGATGCTGCATCTGGGCGCGCTGGCCGCGCTGGCGCTGTGGCCGCTGGCGGTGCTCGCCGGATTGCTGCGCGCCCGGCTCGACCACGTCGCGGTGGCGCGGGTCGCCGCGCAGGTCGACCGGACGCCCGAGGCGCTGGAGGCCGTCCTGGCGACGGTGCTGCGCGACCCTTCGCTGCGCCTCGTGCAGGGGACGGACGGTCCGCCGCCGGTGGGGGCAGGTCGGTCATGCGTGTCCCTGGGCAGCGGCGAGTCGATGCTGGTCTACGACGCCGCGCTGGACGCCGACCCGGCGCTGGTGCGGTCGGCGGCGGCGATCGCGCGGCTGGTGGTCGAGAACGAGCGGATGCGCGCGGAGCTGGCCGCGCGGCTGGCGGACGTCCGGGCCTCGCGCGCCCGCATCGTCGCGGCGGGCGACGCCGAGCGGCGGCGCATCGAGCGGAACCTGCACGACGGCGCGCAGCAGCGGCTCGCCGGGCTGGCGGTGACGCTGGGCCGGATCCGGGTCGGCGACGACGGAAGGCTCGCCGGGCTGGTGGACGAGGCGGCCGCCGGGCTGCGGGACGCGATGGCCGAGCTGCGGGAACTCGCCGGAGGCATCCACCCGGTGATCCTGACCGAGGCGGGCCTCGGCGCGGCGCTGCGTTCGCTCGCCGAAGGGGCGGCGCTCCCGGTCACCGTGGAGGCGCTCGACGGTCGGCTGCCCACGGACGTCGAGCAGGCCGCCTATTTCGTGGCCGCTGAGGCGCTGGCGAATGCGGTGAAGCATTCAGGCGCGTCCCAGGTGACGGTCACCGCGCGGGTGGACGGCGGCCTCCTGCGGCTGGACGTGCGCGACGACGGCATCGGCGGGGCCTGCCTCGACGGCGGCGGGACGGGCCTGCGCGGCCTCGCCGACAGAGTCGCCGCCCTGGACGGAACCCTTCACCTGGACAGCCCGCCCGGCCAGGGGACCGCGCTGCGAGCCGAACTCCCCGCTCAGGAACGCAAATAGGTCAGGACGGCGAGGACGCGCCGGTGGTCGTCGGCCGCGACCGGCAGCCCGAGCCGCTCGAAAATCCCGCGCACATGGGACTCGACGGTCTTCGGGCTGAGGTGGAGCCGGCGGCCGATCGCCTGGTTGGAGCGGCCCTCGGCCATCAGCGCGAGCACCTGCCGCTCGCGTTCGCTGAGCCGTCCCAGCGCCCCGCCGCGCCCCCCATTGCGCCCGCCCACCAGCCGGATCACGACCTCCGGGTCGATGACGGCCGCGCCCGCGTTGACGCGGTGCAGCGCGTCGGTCAGTTCGGCGACGTCCGAGACGCGGTCCTTCAGCAGGTAGCCGACGCCGCGGGCGTCGTCGCCGAGCAGGCCGATCGCGTGGTGCGCCTCGATGTGGTGGGACAGCACCAGCACGCCGACGTCCGGATGCCGCTCCCGGACGAGCCGCGCCGCGTCCAGGCCGTCGGCGCCGTGGCCCGGCGGCATCCGCACATCGGCGATGAGGACGTCGGGCGGGTCGGCGGCGATCAGCGCGGGCAGCGCCGCGGCGTCCCCGGTCTCGGCGGCCACGGTGATCCCGACGTCGGCGAGCAGCCGGGCCAGCCCCTGCCGGAAGAGCACGCTGTCCTCCGCGAGCACCACGCGCATGACCGGCAGCCTAATCGATCTTCAGGGTTGACCCTGACCGATCCGGGGGACAGCCCGGTGCCGGTGCGGTGCCGGTGCCCGCCAGGCTTGGCGGCGTGACCGACATGCGAACGACGACCGAGCCCGTCATCCGGCTGGCGGCCGTGACGCGGCGCTTCGGCCGGGGCCGGAGCGCGGTGGACGCGCTCCGCGGGGTCTCGGCCGACCTGCCCGCCGCGTCCTTCACCGCGATCATGGGGCCGTCCGGCTCGGGGAAGAGCACCCTGCTCCAGTGCGCGGCGGGGCTGGACCGTCCGACGTCCGGCACGGTGACGATCGGCGGGGACGAGCTGACCGGCATGAGCGAGTCGCGGCTGACGAAGCTGCGCCGCGATCGGGTCGGGTTCGTGTTCCAGTCGTTCAACCTCGTCCCCGCCCTGACGGCGCGGCAGAACATCGTCCTGCCGCTGCGGCTCGCGGGACGGCGCGCCGACCGGGCATGGCTCGACGAGCTGATCCGCCGCGTCGGCCTCGGTGAGCGGGCGAGGCACCGGCCCGCCGAGCTGTCCGGCGGGCAACAGCAGCGGGTGGCGATCGCCCGCGCGCTCATCACGCGTCCGGCCGTCGTGTTCGGCGACGAGCCGACCGGGGCGCTGGACCTGAGCACCGGCCGGGAGGTGCTGACACTGCTGCGGGAGGTCGTCGACACGCTCGGCCAGACGCTGGTCATGGTGACGCACGACCCGGTGGCCGCGTCCTACGCCGACCGGGTGCTGTTCCTCGCCGACGGCTCGATCGTCGAGGGCATGGACGCGCCGACCGCCGACCGGGTCGCGACCCGGCTGACCCGGCTGGGCGGGTGAGGACGGCATGGTGTCGCTGGCGCTCCGCACGATCCGCACCCGGCGCATCGGGTTCGCGGGCTCGTTCCTGGCGGTGCTGGTCGCCGTCACCCTGATCTCCGCCTGCGTGATCATGATCCAGTCCGGGCTCCAGGCGACGCCGGAGGTCGACCGGTTCGGCGCGACCGCCGCCGTCGTCCGCGCGGACCCCGACCTGCGCATCCGCTCGGACGAGAACGAGGAGAAGGTCCCCCTTGAGCAGCCGCCGCGCCTGACCCCGGACCAGCTCGCGAAGCTGCGCACGGTGCCCGGCGTCGAGGCCGTCATCACGGACACCCCCTTCTACGCGCAGGTCGTCGGCCGGGACGGCGTCCCGCTCGCCGGAGGCGACGAAGGCGAGGGCCCGTCGTGGGGCCACGGCTGGGACGCCGCGCGCCTCACACCGTTCACGCTCGGCGCGGGACGCGCGCCCCAAGCAGAAGACGAGGTCGTGCTGGACGCCGACCTCGCGCGCCGATCAGGCGCCCGGCCGGGAAGCACGGTCCAGATCGTCACGCGCGAAGGCACGCGGCGGTTCCGGGTCAGCGGGACGGTACGCGGCGCGCTGCCGTCGCAGGCCGCGCTGTTCTTCGCCCCGCGAACCGCGGACCGGCTGGCGCGGACGGGCGGCGCCACCGACTTCGCCGGTGTGCTGGGCCGTCCGGGAACGGACCGCGCGCTGGACGAGCGGCTTCGCGCCACCGGGCTGGACGTCCTCACCGGCGGCCCCCGGGCGCGGGCGGGCGCGCCGGAGACCGCCGAGAAGCTGCGGTACTCGACGGAGCTGTTCGGGCCGATGGCCGGGATCGGCGGGTTCCTCGCCGTGTTCGTCATCGGCGGCACGCTCGGCCTGTCGATCCTGCAACGCCGCCGCGAGATCGCGCTGCTGCGGGCGATCGGGACGACGCCGTGGCAGGTTAGACGGATGATCGCCGCGGAGGCGGTGCTGCTGGCGGTGCTCGCGTCCGTCCCCGGCTACCTGCTGGGAATTCCGCTGGCGCATGTGCTGCGGGCCGTCCTCACCGGTCAGGGGCTCGCGCCGCCGGAGTTCGCCGTCCAAGCGGGGCCGCTGCCGTTCCTCGTCGCGGGCGGGTCGGGGCTCGTGCTCGCGCTGGTGTCGGCGTTCACGGCGGTCAGGCAGGCGTCGCGGATCCGTCCGGCGGAGGCGCTGCGGGAGACGGCGGGGCCGCGGCGGCTCGTCACCGTCCCCCGGCTGCTGCTCGCGCTCGTGACGGCGGCGGGCGCGTTCGCGATCCTGGGGCTCACGCAGCATCTCGGCGGCGAGGTCGGCGTCGCGTTCCTCGCCCTGGTCGCCCTGCTGCTGATGGCCGCGACCGGGCTGCTGGCGCCGGTGCTGACCCGCGTCCTCGAACCCCCGGCCGGGGCGCTGGTCGCCGCCGTCACCCGGACGACCGGCTGGCTGGCGCACGCCGGGTCGGCAGTGGCCGTCCGCCGGGTCGCCTCGTCCGCCGCCGCGATCATGATCAGCGTGGCGATGGCCGGGTACGCGCTGCTGGTCACGGCCGTCCTCAACGACACGACCGCCGCGCAGGGCCGCGAGCGGACCGTGGCCGACCGGATCCTGATCCCGCGCGACGGGGACGGGCTCCCGCCCGGCGTCGCGGCCGCGGCGCTGCGGCTGCCCGGCGCGGAAGCCGTCTCCCCGGTCACCGGGACGATATTCGTGTCGTCCGTGCTCGGCTCCCCGGAGACCGTGCCCGCGCAGGCCGTGGACCCGGCGACCGCCGGACGCGTCCTCGACGTGAAGTTCCGCGAGGGCGGCTGGGACGGCCTCAAGACCCCCGGAACGGTGCTGGTCAGCCGCACGCACGCCGGGTCGCACGGCTGGCATGCCGGATCACGCGTCCAGGGCTGGCTCGCCGACGGGACGCGCGTCGAGCTGCGGGTCGGCGGCGTCTTCGACCGGTCGCTGGGCTTCGCCGACGTCGTCTTCTCCCGCGCCGCGCTCGCCGGGCACCTGCGCGACGGGCTCGACGACGCCGTCCTGATCCGGGCGCAGCCGGGACGAGCCGCCGACCTGGACCGGGCGCTGGACGATCTCGCACGCGCCGAACCGTCCGTCCAGGTCGTCGACCGCGCCGAGTACGCGGGCGCGACGGAGACCTCGATCGAGCAGAACCTGACCGGGACCTACCTGGTGCTGGCCGTGCTGGTGGCGTTCACGGCCGTGTCCCTCGTCAACACCCTCGTCATGGGCACGGCGGCCCGCGGCCGGGAGTTCGCGCTGCTCCGCGCGGTCGGCGCGAGCCGCCGCCAGGTCATCCGGATGATCGGCTGGGAGACCGTGATCGCCATGGCGATCGGGGTGCTCCTCGGGACGGTGATCGCCTGCGTGGTGCTGGCGGGCGCGAACGGGGCCCTGTCCGGCTCCATGCGGCTGTCCGGCCTGCCCATGCCGCTCTACCCGCTGGTCCTCGCGGGCGTCGCGGTCATGAGCCTGGCCGCCTCGACGCTGGCGTCGGGCGTGGCCCTGGCGTCCCGCCCGGTGGACGCCCTGGCCGGCGCCCGCGAATAGCCACCCGCCGAACGGCCCGGTGCCCGCGAACAGCTAGGCGTGGTCGCCCGTGTTGGACACCCGGACGATCGTGTGCTGGTCGAGGTCGGAACCGGAGAGCCGGGCGGCGACCCGGCCGCGGTAGAACACGTGGACGCGGTGGCACAGCTCGGCCAGCTCCTCCAGGTCGGTCGACGCGAGCAGGACCACCGCGCCGTCCGCCGCGGCCGCGCGGATCAGGTCGTGGATCTCGGCCTTGGCGCCCACGTCGACGCCCCGGGTCGGGTCGTCCAGGAGCAGGACCGTCGGCGACGCGTCCAGCCACTTCGCCAGCACGACCTTCTGCTGGTTGCCGCCGGAGAGCAGGCCGACGCGCTGGTCCACGTCCCGGCAGCGGATCCGCAGCCGCTCGACCTGGGTGCGGGCCCTGGTGCGCAGCGCCGAGCCGCGGACGACGAGCCCGTCCCGGCTCAGCCCGATGGACCTGACCTGGCCGATGTTCTGCCAGATCGGCTGGTCCAGCATCAGCCCGCGGCCGCGCCGGTCGCCCGAGACCACCGCGACCCCGGCGGCGATCGCCTGCCGCAGGCCGCGCGGGACCGGACGGTCGCCCGGCAGCCGGACGGACCCCCGGGACGCGCGCCGGAGCCCGGCGACGAGCTCCAGGACGGCGAGGTGCCCCGCCCCGGCGAGGCCCGTCACACCGACGATCTCGCCGGCGGACACCTCGAGGTCGACGTCGGTCAGGACGTCGTCCACCGACACCTTGTCGATCCGCAGCACCTGGCCGTTCGCGGCGCGCGGCGGGGCGGGCGGCGGCGCCGCCTCCCGTTCGGAGCGGGGGCCGAGCATCGCCGCGAGGATGTCGTCGATGCGCAGGTCCGCGCGGTCGGCGCCGGAGAGGACCGTGTTGCCGTCCCGCAGCACGGTGATCGTGTCGCAGAGCTGCATGACCTCTTCGAGGATGTGCGACACGAACACGACGCCGACCTGGCGTTCCCGCAGGACCTGCAGGATGCCGAGGAGGCGGTCCGAGCCGTCCCGGTCGAGGGCCGAGGTCGGCTCGTCCAGGATCAGCACGCGCGGATCGGCGAGGAGCGCGCGGGCGATCTCGACCAGCTGGCGCTGCCCGAGGGACAGCTCGCGGACGAGGGTGCGCGGGTCGACGTCGAGACCGAGCCTGGTGAGGATCGGGCGGGCGGCGTCGGCCATGGCGCGGCGGTCCAGGAACGGGCCGCGCCGCGGCTCGCGGAGCGGGTAGAGGTTGGCGAGGATGTCGAGGTCGGGGAACAGGTTCAGTTCCTGCGACACGACGGCGACGCCGTGGCGGACCGCGTCCGCCGTGCTGTGGAAAACGACGGGCCGGTCGTCCATGGTGAGGGCGCCCGAGTCGGGACGGATCGTCCCGGCGAGCACCTTCACCATGGTCGACTTCCCGGCCCCGTTCTCGCCCAGAAGCGCATGCACCGACCCGGGCTCGATGTTGAGCGAGCCCTCGGCGAGCGCGGTGACGCCGCCGTAGGTCTTGGTGATGCCCTGCGCGCGGAGCACCGTCATGTCAGTTGGCCTGGTTGAGGGGCTTGAGGTACTGGCCCTGGTTGCCGATCTGCTTCTCGGCGGCGGCCTTGAAGTAGTTGACGCGGCTCTGCTCGTTGGCCTGCCGCTTGATGATCTCGTCGACGTTGCCGGAGTTGACCACCAGGGTGCCGGGGTTCCACCAGCCCTCGGGCAGCTTCTTGCCCTCGCGCTTGCTCTGGATCAGCAGCTCGATCGCCACGTAGCCCTTCAGCCAGTGCTCGGGCGAGGACAGCGCGAACAGGGACCCGTCCTTGACGGCCTTCAGCGCGGCCGGGTCCAGGTCGCAGGAGCCGGCGAGGAACTTGCGTCCGGTCTGCTTCTGGATGAGCGGCAGCGAGACGCCGTCCTGGGCGCCGACCCCGAGGTAGGCGATGGCCTTGGGGTTCGCCTTGACGATCGAGTTCCACGCGTTGTAGTTGTCGGTCGGCTCGGACTTGGAGTCGAACGGCCCCTTGATCGTGATGCCGGGGCGCTCCTTCTTGATGACGGCGGTGAGGCCCTCGATGCGCTGTTCGAGGAGCCGCAGGCCGGGGATGGCGTTGCCGATGACGACCTCGCCCTTGGTGCCCGCCGGGACGTTCTTGACGAACTCCTGGCCGAGCGCGGTCCCGACCTCGGTGTTGCTGTTCCCGACGAACAGGTTCGTCTTCGTCCCGGGGGGCGCGGCGGCGTCGACGGCGACGGTCTGGATGTCGTCGTCGTCCGCCTGCACGAGCGGTCGGACGAACAGGTCCGGGGCGAGGCTCTGCAGGGCGATGCCGTCCGGCGAACTGCGGATCGCGGAGCGGAAGAGCTGAACCTGGACGGGACCGTTCACGCCGGTGGGCGCGGACGCGTTGAGCGTCACATTGCCGTCGGCGTTCGCGGCCGCCTTCGCCCCGTACGCCATTTCCTGGAACGGGTTCTGCGTGGTGGTCGCGTAAATGAATCCCAGCTTAAGCTTTCCGCTCTTCTTCTCCCCCGAGCCGCCTGACCCGGATCCGCATCCGGCCAGCGCGACCGTGCCGATCAGCACCGTGGCCAGGGTCAAAGATCTGATCTTCACTTGTTCTCCTTAGGAGGGTGCGGGGTGTCACAGACCCAGCTTGGCGCTCTCTCGCCGCCGACGGCGGCGCACCAGGCTGTCCAGCGCGACGGCGGCGAGGATGACTCCGCCGGTCGCGAACGCGCTCCAGTTGGCGGGAATGTTGAAGTACTGCAGACCACTGGTGACCACACTCAGGAGCACGGCGCCGAGGCAGGCGCCGATGACGGTGGCACTGCCACCGCGCAGGGGGGTGCCGCCGATGATGGCGGCGGCGATCGCCTGGAGTTCGAACCCGGTGCCGATGTTCGGGTCACCTGAGGTGAAGAACGCCAGGCCGAGCACGCCCGACAGGCCGGCGAGCAGTCCGACGAGGACGAGCGCCTGCATGCGGACCTTCGGGATGGAGATGCCGGAGAACGTCGCCGCGTCGGGGTTCGACCCGATGGAACGGACCCGGAAGCCGAACGGGGTGAACCGCAGCACGAGGGTGAGCACGATGGCGACCACGACCAGGACCCACACGCTCGTCGGGACCCCGAACGTCTTGCCGCCCAGGACGGTGAAGAAGGAACTCTCCAGCGGCAGGCCCGTGACCTGTTTGCCGTCGCTCAGCGCGAGCGTCAGGCCGTGGAAGACCGACAGCGTGGCGAGCGTGGCCACGATCGCCGGGATGCCGACGAACTGCACGATCAGTGCGTTGACGAGGCCGAGCAGCCCGCCGAGGACGATGCCGAGGGCCGCGGCCGGCCAGGCCGGCAGCCCCTCGTTCATCATCAGGCCGGTGGCGATCACCGTCAGCCCGAACGTCGATCCGACGGAGAGGTCGATCTCGCGCATCGACAGCAGGTAGGCCATGCCGCACGCGAGGAGCCCCACGTAGACGGCCGACTGGAGGGTGTCGAGCAGCTGCCCGACGCGGAAGAACTCCGGGTGCAGGATGCTGATGAACGCGACCAGCGCCAGGGTCGCGACCAGGACGCTCGTGGCCTCCCCGCGTCCGGCCCTGATGGCCAGCACCGGGAGCCTCGACTGGGCCAGCGACGCGGCGTGGCCCCGGCTCCGAGGTGCAGGTCCGGCCTTTTCGGGTTCGGACTGCCGTTGGGCGGTCACTGGCGGCTCCCTTCTTCGTCCCCAGTTGGACGGTGCGGAAAGTTCACCGCCTTCTTCGCCAGTGCTCTTGGCTGTGGCGGAACAGTCCTTGTCTTTGGCGGCATGGCCTGCGATTTCCGGAATCTTACACAAATCCCCCCGAAGTACGCTCCCTTCACACCAGTACCGTTCGTTTCCGCACGATTTCGGACCTCGGGGAGGCCATGCATGAGCGGTGAAAGTCGTCGGCGGGCCGATGTGATCGTGGTAGGGGCGGGGTCGGCGGGGTCGGTCGTCGCGCGGCGGCTGGCCGACGCGGGACGCGACGTCCTCGTCGTCGAGGCTGGCCCGCACCGCGACGAGCCCGCGGTCGACGACCCGTCCCGCATGCACGAGCTCTGGGACTCGCCGCTCGACTGGGCCTTCCGCACCGTCCCGCAGGAGAGCGCGGACGAGCGCACGCTGCACCTGCCGCGCGGCCGCGTCGTCGGCGGCTCGCACGCGCTGAACGCCATGATCTGGGTGCGCGGCAATCCCGCCGACTACGACCACTGGGCGTCCCTCGGCAACGAGGGCTGGTCGTGGCGGGACGTCCAGCCGGTCTTCGCGCGGATCGACGGGCTCGGCGCCGAGACGCCCGGAACGCTCGACATACTCACCGGATACGAGCCCGACCCCGTGCAGCGTTCGATCGTGGACGCCGCGCAGCAGGCCGGGCTGCCGTTCAACCCGGACTACAACGGCGTCCGGCAGGACGGCGTGTCCTTCATGCAGTTCACGATCCGCGACCGGCGGCGTCTCACGACGGCGCGCGCGTACCTGGCGCCGGTGCTGGGACGCGGCGCCACGCTCGTCGCGGACGCGAACGTCCGCCGCCTCCTCATCGAGGGGCGGCGGTGCGTGGGCGTCGAATGGAGCCGCGGCGGCGTCGCGGAACGCGCCTACGCCGACGAGGTGGTGGTGTGCGCGGGCGCCATCGGGTCGCCCGTGCTGCTCATGCGGTCCGGGATCGGGGACGCGGACGCGCTCGGCGGCGGCGTCGCGCACCTTCCCGGCGTCGGCCGCAACCTGCAAGATCACTGGCTGGTGCCGGTGATCGCGTCCATCGACCGGCCGCCCGCGTTCACCCCGGGCCTGCCCTACACGCAGAGCCACCTGTTCTGGCGCAGCCGTCCCGACCTGCCGTTGCCCGACCTCCAGCCGCTCCATTTCGGGGTGCCGCTCTACGAGCCCTGGATGGACGGCCCGCCGGACGGCGTCTCCCTCATGGCGGGGCTGGTGCGCCCGGCGTCGCGCGGCGAGATCCGCCTCGCCGCCGACCCGTGGGCGGCGCCGCTGATCGACCCGCGCGTGCTGTCGGACGACGCCGACCTGGCGGCGCTCGGCGCGGCCGTCCGGCTGTGCCAGCAGATCGTGGACGCCCCCGGGCTGCGCGACGCCTGGGGAGCGCGGGAGCTGTACCCCGGGACGCTGGCGGAGAGCACCGCCGACCTGCACGCCTACGTCCGGCGGTCCGTCGTCACGTACCACCACCAGGCGGGCACCTGCAAGATGGGCGTGGACGACTCCGCGGTCGTCGACCCGGAACTGCGCGTCCACGGCGTCGCGGGCCTGCGGGTCGCGGACGCCTCGGTCATGCCGGCCGTCCCCACCGGCAACACCAACGCGCCCGCGATCATGATCGCGGAGCGGGCCGCCGACCTGATCACCGCGACCGTCACGGCATCCGGAGCACCGGCTTGATGACCTCCCCCGCGTAGGAGCGGTCCAGCGCGGTCTGGACGTCGGCGAAGTCGAAGTACTCCACGAGCCGGTCGAACGGGAAGCGGCCCTGCGCGTACAGCGCCATGATCGCGGTGATCAGCTCGCCGCTGCGCCCGCCGCCGCCGAGCACGCCGACGATCCGCTTGCCCCACAGGGTCGACAGGTGGTCCACGGCGAACTCGGCGCCCGCGGGCGCGCCGCCGATCAGGACGCAGGTGCCGAGCATGCCCACCGAGTCGGCGGCCTGCCGGACGACGTCGATCACCCCGGTGCACTCCAGCGCGTAGTCGGCGGGCCCGCCGCACAGGTCGTGGACGGCGCCGACGACGTCGTCCACGGTGGCGTCCACGGTGTCGGTCGCGCCGAGCTCGCGCGCGAAAGCCAGCCGGGACGGGTGCCGGTCGACGGCGATGATCCGGGTGGCGGCCGAGTTCCGCGCGGCCATGATCGCCGCCAGCCCGACGGTGCCGACCCCGAAGACGACCAGCTGCGCCCCGGCCCGCGGCCGCACGGTGTTGAAGATCGCGCCCGCGCCGGTGGACACCCCGCAGGCCAGCGGCCCCATCAGCTCAAGAGGCAGGTCGCGCGGCACGGGCACGAGCGCGGCGGCGGTGGTCAGCGAATGCGTCGCGAACGACGACTGGCCGAAGAAATGGCTGGACACCGGGCTGCCGTCGGGACGGTGCAGCGCCGTCCCGCCGTCGATGCGGCCGCCGCCGCACAGCCCTTCCGCGAGCCGCAGGCAGTACCTCGGCTCCCCGGCCAGGCAGTTCCGGCAGGCCCCGCACGACGGCCAGCCGATCACCACCGGGTCGCCCTCGGCGTAGCCGGTGACGCCCGCCCCGACCTCGGCGACGGTGCCCGCGCCCTCGTGGCCGAGCACGCCGGGCAGCGGGAACGGCAGGTCGCCGTGCCGGGCCAGCCCGTCGGTGTGGCAGATGCCGGTCGCGGCCAGCCGGACCAGGACCTCGCCGGGGCCCGGGCCGTCCAGCTCCAGTTCGGTGAGGACGAACGGGCCGTCCTGCTCTTCGACGAGGGCCGCGGTGATCTGCAAGACGACTCCTTCGGTCTGCCCCTATAGGGTCTGGGGGCGTGAGCCAACCGTACGTCCCCCAGGAAACACCGCCCACCGGACGACCGTCCGGCGTCAAGGACCTGTTCAACGGCGTCGGATACCTGCTGCGCGGCATCGCCTGGATGGCGCGGCATCCGGCCCAGTGGCTTTTCGGCCTGATCCCCGCGCTGATCGTGCTGACCGTGTACGTGGCGGCGCTGGTCTTCCTGGCCTTCCAGATCGACGACCTCGCCGGATGGGTGACGGGCTTCGCCGACGACTGGTCGGACGCGCCGCGCACATCGGCCCGGCTCGTCGCCGGGATCGCGATCTACGGGGCGTCGCTGTTCGTCGCCGTCCTCACGTTCACCGCCGTGACGCTGCTGGTCGGTGACCCGTTCTACGAGGCCATCGCCGTCCGCGTCGAGGAGTCGCAGGGCGGTGCGCCGCCAGAGCCGGACGTCCCGCTGCTCGTCCAGATCGGGCGGGCGATCAAGGACGCGGCGCTGCTCGGGATCATCGCGCTGACGTTCGCCGTCGTGTTCTTCGTGTGCGGGTTCCTGCCCGTGCTGGGGCAGACGGTCGTGCCCGTGATCGCGGCGATGGTGTCCGGGTACTTCCTGGCGGGCGAGCTGACGTCGGTCGCGCTGGAGCGGCGCGAGATCAGGCGCGCCGAGCGGTTCGCGCGGCTGCGGGCGAACCGCCCGCTGGTGATCGGGTTCGGCGCCGCGACGTTCCTGGTCTTCCTCGTCCCGCTGGGCGCGGTGCTGGCGATGCCGGGCGCGGTGGCGGGCGCGACGCTGCTGGCCAGGGAACGCCTCGCGGACCCGCCGCAGGTGAAGGAGGCGCTGGTCACACCCGGTGACGCCGGATCGGCGCTGAACGGCTGAGGCGCCTGAGAAGATGTGTCCTGAGCGTGATTCCAGGCCGGAACCGAGCGGCTGATCTTCGCGTAACGTGTCCCGCATGTCCGATCAGGGGGAGCGCGGCGCGCGCTGGACCGACATGAGCGAGAGCGAGCCCGGACCGGCGGGGCGCACCGAGTTCTCGGCCGACGGCGAGGACGCGCACGACGTCTGGGGCAAGGTCGAGGAGCGGCCTCAGGAGCGGTGGCTCGAGGAGGCCCCGGCCGGGAACGTCGAGGACGATCTCAAGGTCGCGCCCGTCCGCGAGGACGAGCCGCCGCACTGGGAAGGCTCGATCTTCGAGGAGGGCGACGGCGAAGGCGCCGGTGACGCGCGGTACACGCAGCCCGTCCCCACGGGCGTGGGCGAGCCCGCGAAGCCAGGCAAGCCGAGCAGCGGCAACTGGCAGATGCCCGACTGGATGGCGGACGAGGCCGCCGCCGACGCCAAACTCGGCGCGCCGGGCAAGCCACGGCGCGACGTCCTGGACGACAACGGCGGGCGCTCCCGCATCGTGCTGTTCGGCGGGGTGGGCCTGCTGGTGCTCGCGCTCGTCGCGGCCGGTGCCGTCTACTTCGTGAAGAGCGGCGGCGACGACCCGGCGGAGTCGGATTCGGGCGCCAACGCGGGCCGGACGGCGACGGCCGAGCAGTCGGAGGCGGCGCAGGTCAAGCTGCCGCCCGACAAGAGGCTCAAGACGTTCCCCGGCAGGCCGAGCCGGATGCTGGGGCGGGTCGCCGACGCCCACTCGGGCCTGTCGTACCCGCGGCTGGCCGCGCCGTGGAAGGTGCCGACCAAGCAGAACAAGCTGGGCACGCCGGGATGGTCCGGGCAGCAGATCCTGGTGACGGAGAAGATCGGCGGGCAGTTCTGGTACGGCCAGCTGCTGACCGGCACGCTGCTGCCGAGCCTCCAGAGCGCCTACCAGGGCCCGGACAGCGTCAAGAACGTCGCCGGGCTCGTCGCGCAGGGGTTCGAGGCGCAGTACTACGGCTTCCCGCACCGGTCGGCGCCGCTGGCGTCGCAGGCCCTGACCGTGGACGGACGCCAGGGCTGGCTGATCGCCTCCTACCTCACCTACAAGCGGGACGGGGTCCGGGCGACCGGCGAGATCTACGCCACGGCCGTGATCGACACCGGCCGGAAGGCGCCCGCCGTGGTGTTCGTGTCGATGCCGAACACGCACAAGCAGCGGTACCCGGACGTCAACGCGTTCTTCGCCCAGCTGAAGCTCGCCTCCTGACGGCCGAATAGCGTTCTAATAGGCTTTGTCCCACCCTGAGGAGAGGTGGGGCCATGGCGATCGGGCTGACCGAGGAACATGAGGCGCTGGCGGCGTCCGTGCGCGGGTTCGCCGAGCGGAACATCACGTCGCAGACCGTCCGGGACGCGGACGCCGCGTTCTGGCCCGCGCTCGCCGCGGAGGGCCTGCCCGGCCTGCACCTTCCCGAGGACGCGGGCGGGCAGGGCTTCGGGATCCTGGAACAGGCCGTCGCGCTGGAGGAACTCGGCCGCGCGATGGCTCCCGGCCCGTACACCCCGACGGTGCTCGCGTCCGCGATCATGCACGCGGGCGGCGCCGGGACCCGCGGGCTGGGCGACGGCACCCGCACCGCGACCGTCGGGCTGTCCGGCCGCCTGGACAGGGACGGCTCGACCGTCTCCGGCACGGTCCGGCCCGTGCTTGGCGCGCCGCTCGCGGACCTGTTCGTGCTCGCGACGGGCGGCGGCTGGGTCGTCCTCACGCGGGACGACGTCACGGTCGAACCCCTGGAATCGCTCGACATTTCCCGTTCGGTGGGGGCGGTGACTATCGACGGGGTGACCGTCCGGGACGACTGCTTCCTCGGCGAGGTGGACGCGCATGCCTTCGCCGCCGTCCTGCTGGGCGCCGAGGCGTGCGGTGTGGCGGGACGCGCGCTGGACGACGCCGTGGCGTACGCGAAGCTGCGTGAGCAGTTCGGTCGTCCGATCGGGCAGTTCCAGGGCGTCAAGCACAAATGCGCCCGCATGCTCATCGCCGTCGAACGCGCCAGGGCGGCCGTATGGGATGCTGCCCGCGCCCTGGACGAGCCAGAGGAACAACGCGCCTACGCCGTCGGAGTCGCCGCGGTGCTGGCCGCGGACGCCGCCGTCCAGTGCGCGGAGGGCAACATCCAAGTCCACGGTGGAATTGGCTACACCTACGAACACGACGCCCACCTGCTCTACCGGAGGGCCCTGACGCTGCGTGCGCTGCTGGGGCGGGCCAGCAAGCACAGGGCGGATGTGGCCGCGCTCGCCGTCGCGGGCGTCCGGCGTCCCATGGGCATCGAGCTCGCCGACGACGAGGACGTCGCCCCGCTGCGCGAGGAGATCCGCGCCCGCGTCGCCGAGCTGGCCGCGATGGAACCCCGCGAACAGCGGGCGGCGATGGCGGACGGCGGCTGGGTCACCCCGCACCTGCCGGAACCGTGGGGACGGGGCGCCGGGCCGCTGGAGCAGATCGTCGTCCAGCAGGAGCTGAAGGCGGCCGGGGTGCGGCCGGTACCGCTGATGATCGCGGCGTGGGTCGTCCCGTCGCTGGTCCAGTACGGCACGCCTGAGCAGCAGGAACGGTTCCTGCCGCCGACGCTGCGCGGCGAGATCGTCTGGTGCCAGCTGTTCTCCGAGCCGGGTGCGGGCTCCGACCTCGCCGGGCTCAGGACGCGCGCCGAACGCGCCGAGGGCGGCTGGACGATCACCGGCCAGAAGGTCTGGACGTCCCTGGCCCGCGAATCGCAGTGGGGCATCTGCATCGCCCGCACCGACCCCGCCCGCCCGAAGCACGACGGCATCACCTACTTCCTCGTGGACATGGCGTCGCCGGGCATCGACGTCCGCCCGCTCCGCGAATGCACCGGCGACGCCGTCTTCAACGAGGTGTTCCTGGACGGCGTGTTCGTCCCCGACGACCTCGTCGTCGGGCCGGTCAACGCGGGCTGGCGCGTCGCCCGCAACACCCTCGCGAACGAGCGCGTCGGCCTGACCAGCTCGTTCCAGCTCGGCGGCGACCTGCCGAAGCTCCTCGACCTCGCCGCCGAGCTGGGGCTGGACGGCGACCCGGTCGTCCGCGACGGCCTCGGACGCCTCGCCTGCGACGAGCACTCCTTCGCCCTCCTCGGTCTGCGCGCCACCCTCAAACAGCTTTCCGGCACCGATCCGGGCGCGACGGCGAACGTCCGGAAACTGGTGGCGATGGAGCACGGCCAGCAGGCCACCGAGTTCGGGTTCACGCTGCTCGGCGAGGACGGCGCGCTCACCGGCGGCTGGAAGGACGCCCTGCGCGCCCGCTGGACCCGCTACCTCCTCGCCTCGCGCGCCATGACGATCGGCGGCGGCACCACCGAGGTCAACCTGAACGTGATCGGCGAGCGCATCCTCGGCCTGCCCCGCGACCCGGAGCCCGCGCGCTAGCCAGGGCCGGTGGGGTAGCCAGCGCCGGTGGGGTAGCGTCCGGCGCACCATGCGGGAGCGGACGCGGCACCTGGTGGCCGCGCTGACCGGGCTTGGGCTCGGGCTCGCGGCGCTGGGGCCGGGGCTCGCGCCCGGATTCGTGCTGTCGTACGACATGGTGTTCGTGCCCGATCCTGCGTTCACCCGCATGACGTTCGGGCTCACCGGGACCGTCCCGCGGCACGTCCCGAGCGACGCGTTCGCGACCGCGCTCGGCACCGTCCTTCCGGCGGACCTCGCGCAGAAGCTGATCCTGCTGTCGATCTTCGTGATGGCGTGCACGTCGGCGGCGTCACTGGTGCCGACCAGGCGGCTCCTGCCGCGCCTGGCCGCCGGGGTCTGCTACGCCTGGAACCCGTTCGTCGCCGAACGGCTGCTGCTCGGCCAGTGGGCGCTCCTCCTCGGCTACGCGGCCCTGCCCTGGGTGGTGGCGGCCGCGTCCCGGCTGGACGAGCCGCGCGGCGGGCGCCGTCTCGTCCGCGCCCTGCTCCCCGCCGCCGTCGGTGGCTTCGCCGCCCTCGCCGTCACCGCCGTCACGGCCCTGACCGTCGCCGTGGCGACCGGACGAACCGGACGCCCCCGCGCCGCTCTCCAGGTGATCGGGGCCGTCGCGGCCCTGAGCCTCCCGTGGCTGGTCCCGGGCCTGCTGCGGCCCGACGGCCTGCCGCGCGACGGGACGGCCGTCGACCTGTTCGCCGCCCGCGCGGACACGCCGTTCGGAACGCTCGGGAGCCTGCTCGCGCTCGGCGGCGTGTGGAACGGCGAGACCGTCCCGATGGGGTACGGGTCGCCGGTGACCGCGACGATCTGGCTGGCCGTCGTGGCCGGTGCGCTCGCCGCCTACTGGACCTGGTGCCGGGAGCCCGCGTGGCGGCGTGGCGCGGCGGTCGCGGCGGCGGCCGGGTTCGCGGTGGCGGCGCTGGGCGCGGTGGCCGCGCCGGTGCTGGAGGGGATCATCGGGCTGTGGCCCGGGTTCGCCGTCCTGCGGGACGGGCAGCAGTACGTCGCGCCGCTCGCTGTCGTCATCGCGGTCGGGCTCGGGACGGCCGCGGACCGGGCCGCCGAGGCCCGCTGGCCCGGGGCGGCCGCCGGGGCGATGGCCGCGCCCGTGCTCCTGCTGCCGACGCTGGCCTGGGGCGCGGCGGGCGACCTGCGGGCCGTCCGCTACCCGGACGACTGGGCGCGGGCGCGGCGGATCATCCACGCCGACCCGGTCGCGGGGGACGTGCTGTTGCTGCCCTGGGCGTCCTACCGGAGCTATCCGTGGAATCACGGCCGCCGCGTCCTCGATCCGCTGCCCCGCTACCTGCACCGGCGGGTCGTCGTGAACGACGCCGTCACCGTGGGCGGGACGACCGTGGCCGCCGAGGACCCGAAGGCCGTCAGGCTCGCGCCGGCCGCCGGAACGGGGACACCGGCCGCGACCGTGCTGCGTGACGAGGGAATACGGTACGTCGTGGTCGATGCGGAGACCGGAGCCAACCGTCCGTCGGGTGCGGTCGTCGAGGTGCTGCGGGGCCGCGATCTGGTCGTCTACCGGATCGACGGGGTCGCTGAGGCGAGTGAGGACCGGGTTTCGGTCGTGCCAATAGCGATCATATGGGGAGTTATAGGCCTGCTCGTCATCTGGTCAAGTCTTCCGTCAAATAATACGCTGAGCCTTCCTTCCCCTGAGAAGGTCAAGCCCCGCAGGTCAGGGGCGCCCCGCAAGAAGTAAGCCTCCCGCCGCTTGAAAGAGGAACCCCCATGCGTATCGCCATCGCCGCCCTGGTCGGAATCATCCTGGCCGCCGGAGCATCCTTCGGCGCGGTACAGCTCGCGAACGCCTCGCAGAACGACCCCGTCCAAAAGCCGATGTACAACTACGGCACTCGCTGACGTGTAGGCCCTGATGGGGACCCGACGTGACGGTCCCGCCCTTCTGGAAATTGTCATTCCCGCTTACAACGAGGCCGCCAGGCTTCCAGCGGGGTTGGGCCTGCTGTGCGACAAGCTCGCCGGGCTCCCGGTGCGCTCGAAGGTCATCATCGTCGACAACGCCAGTACCGACGGCACGGCCGGCATCGTCCGTTCCTGGGACGGGCCGGTCCCCGTTCGGCTGCTACGCTGCGAACGCAGGGGCAAGGGCGCCGCCGTCCGAGCCGGGTTGCTGGCGTCGCACGCCCCGTACGTAGGGTTCATGGACGCCGACATGGCAACAGACCTCGCGGCCTTGGACGAAGCCATCGTCCTGCTGCGCGAGGGCCGCCCGGTCGTGGTCGGGTCAAGGTGCCACGGTCGGTCGGTCGTCCAGAGATATTCGCTGCCGGTCAGGCGCTTCGGCGCCATCGCGTTCAACCGGTTCGTCCGCGCCCTCGCCGGCGGGATCCCCGACACGCAGTGCGGCTTCAAGTTCTTCGACGGTCCGCTGGCCCGTGCGGCCGCGGCCGACCTGCGCACCGCGGGGTTCGCGTTCGACGTTGAGCTCCTCGCCCACTGTGTGCGGCGGGGGGCGTCCGTGACGGACATCCCGGTGGTGTGGCGCGACCGTCCCGGTTCCACGTTCTCCGTGCGACGCCATTCGTTCCAGTGCCTCCTCGACCTGGCGCGCATCCGCATCCGCATGCGCGCGAGGCGCACGCCCGCCGCACCCGCCGCGCCCGCGCCCGCCGCACCTCCCACGCACACCGCGCTCGTGGTGCCGATCGTCGAGGTCGTGCCCCGGTCGGCGGCGGGCGCCAAGCCAGGATGAACGCGAGCCCCGTGAACCTCCGGCTGGCGGTCGTCAACTGGCGAGACCCTTGGCATCCCGCCGCGGGCGGTGCCGAACGCTACGCCTGGGAATTGGCGCGCAGGATCGCGAGCGACGGGGCCCGCGTGCACTACGTGACGTGCAGGGCAGCGGGCCAGAAACGCCGGGAACGGATCGAGGACGTCGATTTCGTGCGTCTCGGCGGCCGGTTCACCGTGTATCCACTCGTCCTGCTGTGGATGCTGGCCGGCCGTTTACGACTTAATGGTTCGTTCGACGCGGTCATCGACTGCCAAAACGGAATTCCGTTCTTTACGCCCTGGGTGCAGTCTCGCCGAACCCGGGTGTTCTGCGTTATCCACCATGTGCACGACGCCCAGTTCGGCCTTTATTTCCCAAGGTGGCTCGCCTGGATCGGACGCGCTCTGGAGGGCCCGGTGAGCCGCTGGACGTACCGGCGGCATGCGTTCGTGGTCGTCTCGCCGTCCACGCTCCGCGCTGTAAGGGAACGACTGGGCTGGACGGGCCCGATCCATCTCATCCCCAACGGGTCTTTCGTCGCCGAACCCACCGGTCTGGTCACGGAGCCCGCCGGTGACCCGGATCTGGTCTGCGTGGCCCGGCTCGTCCCGTACAAGCGATTGGACCTTCTCCTCGATCTCGCGCAGAGGCTCGCCGAGAACCATCCCGGGCTGAGACTCCACATCGTCGGGGACGGACCGGAGGCGCCCGCGCTGAGAGCCGGCATCGCCGCGCGCGGCCTCGGCGGCGTCGTCGTCGCGCACGGCTATGTGGACGAGGAGGTCAAGGCGGCCCTGGTCGCCCGCGCCGACCTGCACCTCAGCACGTCCCAGGGCGAGGGCTGGGGCCTCAGCGTGATCGAGGCCGCCGCGCTCGGCGTCCCGACCGTCGCCGGCGACGTGGACGGCCTGCGCGACGCGGTCCGCGACGAGACCACCGGATGGCTCGTCCGCCAGGGCGACGACCGCGTGGACGTGGTCGAACGCGCGCTCAAGGAACTGGACGACCCGGCGCGCCGCGACGAGGTCGCCGGGGCCTGCCGCGCCTGGGCGGGCGAGTTCGACTGGACGCGGTCGGCCGCCCTGATGCGCGACCTCGTCACCCGCCGCGATCCGGGACCGGTGCGGCCGAAGGTACGGTGACGGGCACCCGGACGGCGGCGGCCGCCCGGCGGCGCGGGCAGGCGCGCGGAGCAGAAAGGCGAGGAGACCATGGCGGTGGGAGAGGCGGATCCGCCTCGCGCCGGCGCGGCCCGTCCGCCCACCGCCGCCGACGGCGCACCGGACAGCGCGGGCGCGGACGTCGGCGAGCGGCTACGGGTGCGGCTGCGCGTCCTCGCGTGCTGCCTGACGCTGACGGCGCTGGCGTTCGGCACCCGTCCCGGCGCGATCCTCGCCGACACCAAGATCGACATGGCGGTGAACCCGCTCGGGTTCCTCGGCCGCGCCCTGCACCTGTGGGACCCCGAGCAGTTCGGCCAGCTCCAGAACCAGGCCGTCGGCTACCTGTTGCCGATGGGGCCGTTCTTCGCGCTCGGCGACCTGATCGGGATGCCCGCCTGGATCACGCAGCGGATCTGGCTGTCGCTGCTGATGTGCCTGGCGTTCACCGGCACCTACCGGCTGGCCGGACGGCTCGGCGTCGGTGCCGACCACCCCTGGACGCGACTGTTCGCGGCGATGGCGTACGCGCTCGCCCCCAACGGGCTGGCGACGCTCGGGCAGATCTCGTCGGAGTACCTGCCGGTCGCGATGCTGCCGTGGATCGTCCTGCCGCTGGTCAGCGCGGCATCGGGGGAGAGTGGACGGGTGCGGGCTGCGGCACGCTCGGGCCTGGCGATCGCCTGCTGCGGCGGCGTCAACGCGACCGCGACCGTCGCCGTCCTGGTCGTCCCGGTCGTGTACGTCGTGACGCGGCCGCGCGGGTCGTTCCGGGTGCGGACGCTCGCGTGGTGGTCCGCGGCGGCGGGCGCGGCGGCCACATGGTGGCTGGTCCCGCTGCTCCTCACCGGGACGTACGGGTTCTCGTGGCTGACCTACACCGAGCGGGCGGAGACGACGACCGGGCCGACCGGTCTGGTCAACGTGCTGCGCGGCGCGGAACGCTGGGTCAACTACCTGATCGTGGACGGTCAGGTGTGGTGGCCGGTCGGGCACGCGCTCTCCACCGGCCCGGTTCCGATCGTCTGCACGGGTGCGGTCGCCGCGCTCGGACTCGCGGGCCTGCTCGGCCGGACGCTCCCGGAGCGGACGTTCCTGCTGGTCACCCTGCTGGCCGGGCTGGCGATCATTTCCATGGGCCATCTCAGCGACATCCCGGGCCCGTTCGCCGGGCAGCTGCGGGACCTGTTGAACGGGCCGCTCGCGCCGCTGCGCAACCTGCACAAGTTCGACGCGGTCGTCCGGCTGCCGCTCGCGCTCGGCCTGGCCCAGCTGCTCACCGCCGCCGCCGCGGCCGCGCGCCGCCCGTCAGCCGGGACGGTGAAGGCCCTCGTCAGCCTGCCCGTGGCCGCCGCCGTCGCGCTCGGCGGCGTCGGCGTCACGGCCGTCTCGCAGGGGCTCAGCGGGCCGGGCGAGTTCACGCAGGTCCCGGGGTACTGGCGGGACGCGGCGTCCTGGATCAACGCGCGGGCCGGACGGCAGGCCGTGCTCGCGGTTCCCGGGGCGCCGTTCGGCGAATACCTGTGGGGCCGTCCGATGGACGACATCGTCCAGCCGCTGCTGGAGGCGCGGTGGGGCGTCCGGCAGCTCGTCCCGGCCGGTTCGCCCGGGTACACGAGGGCACTGGACGCGATCGACCAGCGAGTCAGGTCGGGTCAGGGGGCGTCGGGGCTGAGCGCGTTCCTCGGCCGGATGGGCGTCCGGTACCTCCTGGTCCGCAATGACCTGCGGAGGGAGACGCTGCGCGGCGCCTGGCCCGCCCGCCTCCACCAGGCGCTGGACGACTCGCCCGGTCTGCGCAAGGCCGCCGCGTTCGGCGGGCCGGTGGGCGGTACCGCGAGCGACGCCGTGTCGGCCGTCGACCAGCCCTACCCGGCACTGGAGGTCTACGAGGTGCGGGGCGCCGCGGACGTCGTGAACCTCGCGGACGCGACCGATCCCGTCCGCGTGTACGGGGGACCGGAATCGCTGCTGGCCATGGCGGACGACGACGCACTGCCGGACGGGCCCGTCCTGCTGGACGACGACGCCCCCGACCTCAAGGGCCTCCCGGTCGTGGCCGACTCGCCCCGGCTGCTGCGCCGGAACTTCGGCGAGTTGCACCAGACGTCGCCGACGCTCACCGAGGCGCACCGTCCCGAGGCCACCGACGTCTTGGACGAGGGCTGGAAGCGCTACGCCACGCACGTCGCCTACGGCGGGGGCGTCCGCGACGTCACCGCGTCCTCCTCGGCGGCCGGGGACGAGGCGGTTCCGCAGGCCCGCAAGCCCGGCGCGACCCCGTTCGCCGCGTTCGACGGCAACCGGTTCACCGCCTGGGAGACGGGCGGGTGGAACGGGCCGGTGGGGCAATGGCTCCGCGTCGACTTCGACGAACCCCGGGACGTTCCGGGCCTGACCACCGCGTTCGTCCAGGACGAGTCCTTCGGGCCGCCCGTCTCGCGTGTCGCCGTCGAGACCGAGAACGGGACCGTGGAACAGGACGTCCGGGCGACGGGGACTGCACAGCCGCTCCGCGCGCCCGCTGGCCCGACCCGCTGGCTCCGGCTGCGCATCACCGGCCTCGCGTACGCACCCTTCATCCCGGGATTCGCGCGGGCGGGCGTGGCGGAGGTGTCCATCGGCGGGGTGAAACCCACGCGCACGTACACGCTGCCCGCACCCGCCGGGATCGATGGCCCGGCCACGTACGTGATGAGCCGGACGCCCGGCGCGAAGGCCGAATGCATGAAGGGAAGCACCCGCTGGGTGTGCTCGCCGTCCCTCGGTTCCCTGGACGAGGAAGGACCCGGGTTCGACCGCACGCTCACGTCCGCGGCGTCCGGCGAGGCTCCGTTGACGGGAACGGCGGTCCTGACGAGCCTGCCGTTGATCGAACGGTTCACGGCCGTTGCCGGGCAGCCGTCCGTCACCGCTAGTTCGACGCTTTCCGGCCATCCGGCCGGCCAGGCCAGGTCCGGCTTCGACGGCGACCCGGCGACGTCCTGGATCGCGGGGGAGAAGGACACCTCGCCTACGTACAGCGTCCGGTGGAAGGGCCGTAAGCGTCTTTCCAGGGTCGCTTTGGAACGTCCGCCTGGCGTGTCGGGGCCGATCCGGATCCGGGTCGAGGGCGCCGGCGGCGAAATCCGCGAGGGGCTGCCGGATTCCAAGGGCACGCTGTCGTTCGCCCCGATGACCACCGACCGCCTGACGCTCACCTTCTTCAGAACGAGGCACCCGCAGCCGGTGCAGCTCACCGAGCTGGCCATTCCTGGCGTGCGGCCGATCCCGGACGTGCGCACGTCTCCGCTGCGGCTGCCGTGTGGGGTCGGGCCGACGCTACGGGTCGGCGCGGCCGACGTCGCGGCCGACGTCCCGGCGAAGGCGTCGGGCACGTTCGGTGACCTGCTCGCCGGCCGTCCGCTGCGCTTCAGCGCCTGCAAGCGGGTGACGCTGCGGCCCGGCCACAACCACCTGGCCGCCGCGCCGCTCGGTCCCTACCGCGTCGAGACCGTTACGGTCGGCGCCAAACCGACCGCGCGGCCCCCGCGACCGGTGAAGGTGATCGACTGGGGCACGGGCTCCCGCCGGGTGGAGGTGGACGCCGCCGCGCCGGCCTTCCTCACCGTGAACGAGAACTTCAACACCGGCTGGCGCGCCACCATCGGCGGCAAGGAACTGCGCCCCGTACGCCTGGACGGGTGGAAGCAAGCCTGGGTCGTCCCCGCGGGCACCACCGGCCCGGTCGAACTCGCCTACGGACCGGACCGGGCACAACGCGTCTCGGTCGCGGCGGGCCTCGCCCTGCTCCTCGTCCTCCTGCTCGTCGCCGCCTGGCCCAGGCGCGACCCTCGGCCGTCGCGGAGCCAGGCCCCCGTGGCGGGGACGGGCTTCCCCTCGTGGGCGGCCCTCGTCCTGGCGGCGGCGCTCGGCGGCTGGATCGCCGGGGCGCCCGGCCTCGCCGTCACCGTCACGGTCGCCGCCGGCTGCCGCTGGGCGGGCACCCGGCCCTCCCTCGTCCCGCGCGTCATCGCCTCACCGCGGACGGCCGCGGCCGCGCTGTTCGCCGGACCGGCCTGCCTCGCCGCCGGGGCGTGGCTGGACGAGATCGGCAGCCCGGCCGCGCCGTCCGGACCGCTCGGCGACATCGCCCCGCAACTTCTCGGGCTCGCGGTCGCCGGACGGGTCGTGGCCGGGCTGTGGCTGCCCCGTCCGTCCGGCGACGGCTCCGGCGGGCGGATCGCGCTCAGCCGGACGCCGCCGGGACCGGGGCCGGACGCGACCGGCCACGGCGCCGCCGCACCAGCCCCTGGATCGGGCGTTCCACCAGGTAGTAGCTCAGAGTCGCCGCCGCGACGGTCGCCGCCGCCAGCAGCGGCAGATCCGTCGTGACGTTCCCGCGGAAGGTCCGGTCCAGGGCGTCGTACCAGCCGAGAATGATCAGTGACTGCCAGAGGAACAGGCCGTAGGAGATCCGGCCGAGGAACCGCATCACCCCGTTCCCGAGAACCGCGCCGAGCGCGGGCTGCCCCGCCGGAGCCAGCGCCACCGGGACGACCAGCGCCGCCGCGCACAGCCCGTGCACGATCATGTGGAGGACGGACGTCCAGGGCGCGTCCGGCGCCTGGAGCCCGATCGGCCCCGTCGCGGGCGTGGCCGACACCACGTACAGCATCGCCGCCGCCGTCCAGCACACCGGCCACGAGTCCGACACGGCCTTGCACTGGGCCGCGACGGGCCGGGACTCGTCCAGCCGCGCCCACACCGTCACCACCGCGAGCGCCATCCCGATCGCGAACCAGACGAAGTACCGGGGAAGCCACAGCCCCATCTGGGAATGCCACTCCGGGACGAACATGAACACCGTGTAGACGAACGACAGCGCCGCATACGCGCCGATGCCGACGAGCAGCCGCTGAGCGCGCACACCGACGTCGTCGCTGCCCGCACGCCGCGCGTACCAGGCGAGAACCATCGCGGTGACCGGCAGCGTCACGTACCAGCCCACCTCGACGGCCAGGCTCCACAACTGCCCGAGATGCGCGGGCCCCAGGCCGCCGTTCCACCACGGGTCGGGCAGGTAGGTCTGCGTGAGCGTGAGCAGCGAACCCCAGGTCACCGGGTCGTCGATGTGGTCTCGTCCGGCCGTGAGCATGAAGCACACGACCACGGCCCAGAGCGCCGGCATGATGCGGAAGAAGCGCTTCCACAGATATCTGTGGGCGCGCGGGGCGGGCCGTCCTTCGAGCACGGCCGCGGCCCACGGCCGGTACAGCAGAAGGCCCGACAGTATGAAGAAGATGGGCACGCCGACCTGGCCGCCGTTGAACAACCACCGCGCACCGGCCGGATCGGTGATGGAGCCCGCCGCACTCGCCACATGGAACACCAGAACCCCGAGCGCGGCCACCGCCCGCAAACCGTCGAGCGGGTCCTGATGCCCGGATGTCTGCGGCGGCGCCACGGTCATGGCCACCTCGCGGGTTCGGGGGGTCGGTTCCTCGGAGCTTACCGCTCCGGTTCGGGGCGGTAAGGTGACCGGGCAGACGGCTCGTCGGCGATGACGATGACCGGAGGTTCTCATGCGGCGACCGGTCGGCCCCGTCCTGATCTGCCTGGGCGCCTTCCTCCTCACGCTCGCGCCCATGGTCCGCTTCTACGTGGCCGACCAGGTCGTCGTGGCGCCGCTGGACCGCTACGAGGTGACGCGCCTGGAGTCGAAGAACTCCACCTATTACGACACGGCTCAGCTCAAGCTCAGAACGGGCGTCACGCTCCTGGCCGAGACCACCGTCCGCGGCGACGTCCGCGCGAACGGGAACGACGACGACATCGCCGTCTGGGACTCCAGCACCGACGTCTACGACACGGCCGATCTGGACAGGCCCATCCAGATCCAGGGCTTCCGGATCGCCTTCGACCGCCGGACGAGCCTCCTCGTCAACTGCTGCGGCGTCAACGTCGACGGCGACGGGGTCCGGATGTCGGGCTACGGCCTGCTGTTCCCCGTCGCGAACGTCGAGAAGCGCGACTACCGGTTCTACGACATGGCGACCCGGCGGCCTGCGCCGATGCGGTTCGACGCCGTCGACGAGGTCCACGGCCTCACCGCCTACCGCTTCACGCAGACCATCCCGCTGACCAGGATCGCCGCTGTGGACGTCACGATGCCCGCCGAGCTGCTGGGCCTCCCCAAGGGCGCCGGAGACCAGAGGGTCGACCGCTACACGGAGGCCTCCAACACCGTCTGGGTGGATCCGCGTACCGGCATCCCGGTCAAGCACCGCAAGAACATCCGCAGCACTCTCCGCACCCCGGACGGCAAGGGCTCGGTGGTCGTCACACAGGCCGACCTCATCACCGTCGACAAGGACCAGCGGGGCCTGGTCGACATGGCCAACGGCAGGTCCCTGCAGATCGACGCCGTCCGCACCTACGTTCCGGGCGCCGCGATCCTCATCGGCCTGCTCCTGCTGCTCACCGGCATCTACGCAGCCATCATCCACCGCGCCGCTCCGTAACTAGAACCTGTTGCAGTTTTCCGGGACCGCGCTTAGGGTCGGGCAGGTGCGGACACGAGTCACCGAACTTTTCGGCATCGAGTACCCGATCTTCGCGTTCAGTCATTGCCGCGACGTGGTCGCGGCGGTGAGCCGCGCCGGCGGCATGGGCGTCCTCGGCGCCCTGCACTTCACCCCCGAGGAGCTCGAACTCGAACTCGCGTGGCTCGACGAGCACACCGGCGGCAGGCCCTACGGCGTGGACGTCGTCATGCCCGCCGAGTACGAGGGCGCCGACCTGGGCGACGCCGAAGAACTGCTCGCCAAGCTCCAGGGCATGATTCCGGCCGAGCACAAGAGATTCCTGGCGGACCTCCTCGCCGAGCACGGCGTCGAGCCCGCCACCGACAAGGCGGGCAAGGCCCTCCTCGGCTGGACGGACGTGACCGCGCGCCCCCAGGTCGAGGTCGCCCTCAGGCACCCGATCGCGCTGCTCGCCAACGCGCTCGGCCCGCCCCCGGCGGACGTCGTCGAGCAGGCGCACCGGCACGGCGTCAAGGTCGCAGGCCTGGCGTCCAACGCGCGGCACGCCCGCAAGCAGGTGGACGTCGGCGTCGACATCATCGTCGCGCAGGGCACCGAGGCTGGCGGCCACACCGGCGACGTCGCCACGATGGTCCTCGTCCCCGAGGTCGTGGACGCCGTCGGCGACGGCACGATCGTCCTCGCCGCGGGCGGCATCGGACGCGGCCGCCAGATGGCCGCGGGCATGGCCCTCGGCGCCGACGGCGTCTGGACGGGCTCCATCTGGCTGACCGTCGACGAGGCCGACACCCCCGAGCGCGCCCTCCCCAAACTGCTCGACGCGACGTCCCGCGACACCGTCCGCTCCCGCGCCTGGACGGGCAAGCCCGCCCGCTTCCTCAGAACCGCTTGGACGGACGCCTGGGAGAGCGACGCCTCCCCGGGATACCTCCCGATGCCCATGCAGTTCATGCTGATCGCGGACGCCTTGCCCCGCATAGCCCGCTCCGGCGACGGCGAACTCGTCACCTTCCCGGTGGGCCAGATCGTCGGCTCCATGAACCGCATCAAACCCGCCGCCCAGGTCGTCTACGACCTGATCGAGGAGTACATCGAGGCCATAGACCGCCTCAACACCATCACCGACTCCTGACCCACGGTGAAGGGCTAAGGCTCACCCGCATCACCGAGGATCTCGGCCATGACCTCCTCGTGGGACTTGGCGCCAGGACGTCCGGCAGCCTCCCACTCGTCCATCTTTGCGGAGATGGCGGCGGCCTCGGCCGCTTCCGCGTCTTCGTTGCGATCTTCACTCGCGGATTGCCCGAGCAGGAACCGCGTGACCTCCTCATGGGAGATCGCCCCAGGCCGACCCGCCGCCTCCCATCTGAGGAATTCGGCGTACAGCACTTCGGCGTCGACTTCTTCGACATCATCGGTCGAGCCGACCCCCTCACCTTCACCACGGGTCGGCCGGTCTCGCGGGCTCATGTCGCGGTTCGGCTTATGTGGGCGACGTGGATGATGCCGTCATGAAGGCGGTACAACACCCGATATGGACCGACCCGGAGCCTGTAGTCGTCGTTACTTCCCCAGGCGAACGCCTTCGGTGGTGTCGGATCATCGACCAGCTCGTTCACCGCAGCGGCGATGGCGTGCATGCCTTGCTGGTCGTGCATGTATCGGCGCATCGTCCTTTGTGCTTGCGGTGACCACTCGACCTTCACTCGGCGTCGCCGACGAGGATCTCCGCCATGAACTCCTCGTGGGACTTGGCTCCCGGGCGACCGGCCGCCTCCCACTCGTCCATCGCGGCAAAGGCGGCGGTGGCCTCGGCGTGCTCCAGGGCTTCTGGAGTGGCCGCCTGCTCCAACGCCTTCAGTTGCCTGAACACGTCCAGGGGCACGATCACAGCGGCTTCGCCGCCTAGGTGGATGACCTCGTACTCGTCCGTCGCCGGGGTGTCCGACGTGGTTCCGGTCGGTTCCGCGCTCATGGTCGCCAGCGTACTCACGGTTCGCTCTCCATCCGGGGGCTACGGCGGGCTCTTGCGCCGCCTGGTCGAACATACCAGCGAAAGTCGCGCTTCGTGTCCGAGTGATTACTTTCTGGCGGGCCGGGTCGCGAGGCCGGGGCTCAGGTGCCCTTGTAGACGGCGGGGCGCTTTTCCTTGAAGGCGCGGGAGCCCTCCTTGGCGTCCTCGGAGGCGATGATGGGCCAGCCGATCTCGTCGGAGACCTTGAGGGCGTCCTCTTCGGAGAGGTGCTCGGTCTCGCGGTAGGTGCGCAGGATGCCCTGGACGGCGAGCGGGCCGCAGGCGGCGATCTGGTCGGCGAGTTCGCGGGCGGCGGCGAGGGCCGTGCCCGCCGGGACGATCTTGTTGATGAGGCCCATGGTCAGGGCTTCCCGCGGGGTGACCGGACGGGCGGTGAGCAGGATGTCCATCGCGTTGGCGTAGCCGATCTGGCGGGGGAGGCGGATGGCGGAGCCGCCCATGGGGAACAGGCCGCGCTTGGCCTCGTACAGGCCGAGGGTCGCGTCCTCGGCGACGACCCGCAGGTCGGTTCCCACGAGGAGTTCGGTGCCGCCCGCGACGGCGTAGCCCTCGATGGCGCAGATGAGGGGCTTGGTCGGACGCCCCTCGCGCAGCAGGCCCTTCCAGTGGAAGTCGGGAATCTGCGCCATGCGCTCCTGGGCGCGCGGGTCGGACGGCTGCTGCCCCATCGCCTTCAGGTCGGCGCCGGAACAGAACGTCCCGCCCGCTCCGGTGAGGATGCCGACGCGGACCTCCGGGGTCTCGGACATGTAGGCCCAGGCGTCGGCGAGGCCCACGAGCATGGCGGAGCTGAGCGCGTTGCGCGCCTCGGGCCGGTTCATCGTGACGGTGACGACGTGGCCGTCGCGTTCGACGGCGCAGTGCTCGGTGCTGATCGGCAGCCGTTCCGTCATGGTCCCTCCAGCGTCCAGGAAATGAGAACAGATTCTAGTAAAGACGCGGCCTTGCTGGTAGGGGTTGATCTGGAAAACGAGAACGTGATCTACTTTGGGCGGCCGGGTGTCGCGCGCCGGCGGGGTGACGGCGCTCACCGGGGTCACGCAGTCACCGGCGGCGGAGGGAGAGCCGATGGGGTCGTTGGGCTTTTGGCGGCTGGCGCAGGCCGATCCCGGGTGGATCGCGGCCGTCGACCCGGACGGGACGGAGCACACCGCGGGCGAGCTGCTGGCCCGCGCCAACCGGCTCGTCCACGGGCTTCGCGCGCTGGGGCTGGACAAGGGCGACGGGATCTGCGGGCTCGTCCCGAACGGGTCCGAGGGGCTCGTGCTGTATCTGGCGGCGCTCCAGGCCGGCTGGTACTACACGCCGATCAACTGGCATCTGACCGGTCCCGAGATCGGGTACGTCGTCGCCGACAGCGAGGCGAAGGCGTTCTTCGTCCACGAGCGGTACGCGGCCGAGGGCGCGCGCGCCGGTGAGGAGATCGAGGCGCGGAGGCGGTTCGCGTTCGGTCGGGTGCACGGGTTCCGCGCGTACGAGGAACTGGTCGACGGTCAGCCGGACACCCTGCCGGACGATCGCAGCAACGGCGCGACGATGCACTACACGTCCGGGACGACCGGACGCCCGAAGGGCGTCAAGCGGGCGCTGATGGGCATCGACCCCGACGACAGCGCCGAGCTGATGACGTTCCTGCTCGGCATGTTCGGCATCGCGCCGGGACGTCCGGCGGGCGGCGAGCGGCAGGCCCACCTGATCACCTCGCCGAACTACCACACGGCCGTCACCCAGTTCGGCGGCACCGCCCTGCACCTGGGGCACACGCTCGTCTACATGGACAGGTGGGACGCCGAAGACACCCTCAGGATGATCCAGGAGCATCGCGTCACCAACACCCACATGGTGCCGACGCACTTCAAGCGGCTGCTGGCGCTGCCCGACGACGTCCGGGGACGGTACGACGTGTCGAGCATGCGGCACGCGATCCACGCGGCGGCGCCGTGCCCGGTGCCGATCAAGCAGCGGATGCTCGACTGGTGGGGCGACTGCGTCTGGGAGTACTACGCGGCGACCGAGGGCGGCGGGACGATCGCCAGCCCGTCCGACTGGCGCGCCCACCCCGGGACGGTCGGCAACGCGTGGCCGATCAGCGAGCTGCTGGTCGTGGACGACGACGGCGAGCCCGTCCCCGCCGGGACGCACGGCACGATCTACATGAAGATGGCGGGCGTCGAGTTCGAGTACAAGGGCGATGAGGAGAAGACGCGGAAGAACCGTCTGAAGGACTTCTTCACCGTCGGCGACGTCGGCTACCTCACCGGCGACGGGTTCCTCTTCCTCTCCGACCGCAAGTCCGACCTGATCATCTCGGGCGGGGCGAACATTTACCCGGCGGAGATCGAGAACGAGATCATCCCGCATCCGAAGGTCGCGGACGTGGCCGTGTTCGGCATCCCGGACGAGGAGTGGGGCGAGCAGATCAAGGCCGTCGTCGAGCCCGCCGAGGGCGTCGAGCCGGGCGAGGCCCTCGCGGCCGAGATCCTCGCGTCGCTGGAGGGGCGGCTCGCGAAGATGAAATGGCCGAAATCCATCGACTTCATCGAGACGATGCCGCGCGAGCCCAACGGCAAACTCCTCAAACGCAAGCTCAGGGACCCGTACTGGAAGGACCGCTCCAGTGCCATCTGAGACCGGGCCGTCCGGCACGGGGCCGTCCGGCATGGGGCCGTCCGGCATGGGGTCGTCCGGCATGGGGTCGTCCGGCACGGGGTCGTCCAGCATGGGGTCGTCCGGCATGGGGCCGTCTGAGCCCAACCACGTTCTGGAGTTTCCCGGCGGTTACACGCGGTCGGTCGGGCCGGTCATCGGACGGTTCCTCAGCGAGCTGCGCGACGGGCGGCTGGTCGGCGTCCGCACGGCGGGCGGGCGGGTGCTCGTCCCGCCGTCCGAGCACGACCCGGACACGGGCGAGGACGTCACGGGCGAGTTCGTCGGCGTCGGCCCGGCCGGGACGGTCACGACGTGGTCGTGGGTGCCGCGACCGGCGAAGGAGCATCCGCTCGACCGTCCGTTCGCGTGGGCGCTGATCCGTCCGGACGGCGCAGACACGGCCCTGCTGCACGCGCTCGACCTCGGCGTCTTCGAGGACGGCGCGCAGCCGCCGAAGATTCTCAGGACCGGGATGCGGGTGCGGCCCCGCTGGCGGGCGGACCGGGTCGGTGGGATCGGCGACATCGAGTGCTTCCGGCCCGAGGTCACCATGATCAACGCGCCGACGCGGCTGGAGTACGACCTGCGCGGCGGCAAGGCGCTGCGGCGCTTCCTCGAAGGCGTCGCGGAGGGCCGCATCCTCGGGCACAGGTGCCCGGTGTGCGAGCAGGTCATCGTCCCGATGAAGGGGCTGTGCCCGCGCGACGGCGTCCCCACGGCGGAGGAGGTGGAGCTGCCGCACACCGGCACCGTCACCACGTTCGCCGTCAACAACATCCCCGACCCGCGCGCGCCCGAGGTCCCGTTCGTGTCCGCGTACGTGCTGCTGGACGGCGCCGGGCTCACGATGCTCACGCTCGTCGCGGGCGTCCCGGCCGACCGGGTCCGGATGGGCATGCGCGTCAGGGCGGCGTGGCGTCCCCGCGACGAATGGGGCCCGAGCATGGACAACATCAAGTGGTTCGAGCCGCTCGACGAGCCCGACGTCCCCTTCGACGAGATCAAGGACTACCTGTGATGCGGGAGATCGCCGTCGTCGCGTTCGCGCAGACCCGCCACAGCGGCGCGGACGAGGGCCTCGCGGAGATCGAACTGCTCGCCCCCGTCATCACCGGGATCAAGGAGCGGACCGGCCTGGCGCGGTTCGGCTTCACCTGCTCCGGGTCGTGCGACTACCTCGCGGGCGCGCCGTTCTCGTTCGTGTCGGCGCTCGACGCGGTCGGCGCCTGGCCGCCGATCTCCGAGAGCCACGTCGAGATGGACGCCGCCTGGGCCCTGTACGAGGCGTGGGTGAGGCTGCTGCACGGCGACATCGACACGGCGCTCGTGTACGGGTTCGGGAAGTCGTCCCAGGGGAATTTGCGCGCGATCCTCACACAGCAGCTCGATCCGTACCATCTGGCGCCGCTCGGCATCGACTCGGTGTCGCTGGCCGCGCTCCAGGCCCGCGCCTACCTGGAACGGTCGGGCGCCAAGGAGGACGACCTGCGCGCTGTCGCGGCCCGGTCGCGCGCGTCCGGACGCGGCAACCCGTTCGCGCTCCACCTGCCGGAGCCGGGCGGAGACGAGGAGTACGACGTGGCGCCGCTGCGTCCGTACGACGTCGCGCCGATCACCGACGGCGCCGCCGCGATCGTCCTCGCCGCCGGGGACAAGGCCAGGGAGCTGTGCGAACGTCCCGCCTGGATCACGGGCATCGATCATCGCGGTGAGCCGCACGCACCCGGCGTCCGCGACCTGACCCGCTCGGAGTCGGCCCGCCTCGCCGGTGAGAAGGCGGGCGCGGACGGTGTCGAGGTCGCGGAGTTGCACGCGCAGTTCAGCCACGAGGAGCTGATCCTGCGCGAGGCGCTCGGCCTGCGGGACGGGGTGGCGGTCAACCCGTCCGGCGGGGCGCTGTCGGCGAACCCGATGATGGCGGCGGGCCTGATCCGGATCGGCGAGGCAGCGGCCCGCGTCCACGACGGGTCGGCGTTCCGGACGCTCGGGCACGCGTCGTCCGGCCCCTGCCTTCAGCAGAACCTGGTCTGCGTCCTGTCCGCGTCGCCGGGAGGGAACGATGGCTGAACGCTGCGCGATCATCGGCGTCGGGCAGACCGCGTACCGGAGCAGGCGGCCGGACGTGTCGATGCCCGGCCTGCTCCGTGAGGCCGCCCGCCGCGCACTCGACGACGCCGGGCTGACCTGGACGGACATCGACGCCGTCGTCGTCGGCAAGGCCCCCGACCTGTTCGAGGGCGTGCTGATGCCGGAGACGTTCATGGCGGACGCGCTCGGCGCCGCCGGGAAACCGCTCATGCGGGTGCACACGGCCGGGTCGGTCGGCGGGTCCACGGCGATCGTCGCCGCGGGGCTGATCCAGGGCGGGGTGCACGACCGCGTCCTCACGGTGGCCTGGGAGAAGCAGTCGGAGTCGAACGCGACGTGGGCGCTGACGGTGAACTCGCCGTTCACGACGTCGCTGGTCGTCGGCGCGGGCGGCTACTTCGCCCCGCACATCCGCGCCTATATGCGGCGGGCGGGCGCGCCCGACCACATCGGCACGCTCGTCGCCGTCAAGGACCGGCAGAATGCGCTGCGGAACGAGTACGCGCACCTGAAGATCCCCGGCATCTCCCGCGAGATGGTCGAGTCGACGCCGATGCTGTGGGAGCCGATCCGCTACCTGGAGACGTGCCCGTCGTCGGACGGCGCGTGCGCGATGGTCCTGGCCTCGGAGAACGCCGCCAAAAAGGCCCCCGGGAAGCCCGCCTGGGTGCACGGCACGTCGATGCGCTCCGAGCCGATGATGTTCGCCGGGCGCGACACCGTCAGCCCGCAGGGCGGCAAGGACGCGGCCGCCGACGTGTACCGGCAGGCCGGAATCACCGACCCCCGCGCCGAGCTCGACTGCGCCGAGGTGTACGTCCCGTTCTCCTGGTACGAGCCGATGTGGCTGGAGAACCTCGGGTTCTGCGGCGAGAACGAGGGCTGGAAGCTCACCGAGGCGGGCGCGACCGCGATGGACGGCGACATCCCGTGGAACCCGTCCGGCGGGGTGCTGTCGTCCAACCCGATCGGCGCGTCGGGGATGATCCGGTTCGCCGAGGCGGCGCTCCAGGTGCGCGGCCGGGCCGGTGACCACCAGGTGGACGGAGCCCGCCGCGCGCTCGGCCACGCCTACGGCGGCGGCGCCCAGTTCTTCGCGATGTGGGTCGTCGGCAGCGACAAACCCTGATTCTCTAGTAGAGGCGCGATCACCCTCCGGAGGACGTCCGATGGAGTACCACCACGCTGACCTGTTCGAGGGAGTCGCGGACGCGATCGGTGAGCGCGTCGCCCTGATCTGCGGCGACCGGCGCCTCACCTACGCGGAGCTGGACGAGCACGCCAACCGCCTCGCGCACCACCTGGCGGACGCGGGCGTCGGGCCGGGACGACACGTCGCCGTCCAGCTGTACAACGGGATCGAGTACGCGGCCGCGCTGCTGGCGGCGCTGAAGATCCGGGCCGTCCCCATCAACGTCAACTACCGCTACGTGGAAAGCGAACTGCTCTACCTCTACCGCGACTCCGACAGCGTCGCGCTCCTGTACGACGTCGAGTTCGAGGACCGCGTCGCCGCGACCGCCCCGGACGCGCCGAAACTGAAGCATCTCGTCGCGGTCGGCGGCGGCGCTCCGTCCATTCCGGGCGCGGTCGCCTACGACGAGGCGCTGGCGGACGCCGACGGAACCCGCACCGGCTTCCCGCCGCGCTCCGCCGATGACCTCTACATCATCTACACCGGCGGCACGACCGGGATGCCGAAGGGCGTCATGTGGACGACCGAGCAGCTGCTGTTCGCGTTCTGGAACCCGACCCTCCCGCGTCCGGCGAAGCCCGCGGACATCGTCGAGATGGCGCGGAACGGCGGCCCGCTGGTGATGATGCCGGTCCCGCCGCTGATGCACGGCGCCGCGCAGGTCGCCTCGTGGATCTCCTGGTTCATGGGCGCCACGCTCGTCTACACGCGCAGGTTCGACGCCGCCGACGTGTGGCGGACGATCGCCCGCGAGAAGGTCAACTCGCTGACGATCACCGGCGACGCGATGGCGATCCCGATGGCGGACGAGCTGGCGCGCGGCGGCTACGACACGTCCTCGCTGCTGGCCTTCGTCTCGACGGGCGCGATCTTCACCGGGAGCGTCCGCGACCGCGTCCAGGGCCTCCTCCCCAACACGATGATCATGGACAGGTTCGGGTCGACGGAGTCGGGCTCGACGGCCGAGGCGGTCGCGGGCTCGACCCCGGAGAAAGGGCTGCGGTTCGCGCCCGACGTGGCGGACGTCACCGTCCTGGACGACGCGTTCCGCCCCGTCGAGCCCGGGTCCGGGATCGTCGGGCAGGTCGCGCGCACCGGCCACATCGCGCTCGGCTACTACAACGACCCGGACAAGACGGCCCGGACGTTCCCGGAGGTCGACGGGCGGCGCTGGCTGCTCACCGGCGACATCGCCACCGTGGCGGAGGACGGGTCGATCGCCGTGTACGGGCGCGGCTCGCAGGCCATCAACACCGGCGGCGAGAAGGTGTTCCCGGAGGAGGTCGAGGCCGTCCTCAAGGGACATCCGGCCGTGTACGACGCGGTCGTCACCGGCATTCCGGACGAGCGCTGGGGAAACCGCGTCGCGGCGGTGATCCAGCCGTCCGGCGGGGGCGAGCCGCCGGAGCGGGCCCCGGCGCCTGCGTCCGCTCCGGCGTCCGACGACCTGGACGCGCATTGCCGCAGGGAGCTGTCGGGCTACAAGGTGCCGCGCGTCTACGCGTTCGTGACCGAGATGAAGCGCTCCCCGGCGGGCAAGGCGGACTACCGCTGGGCGAAACAGGTGGCGGAAGCCGCGGCGGACGCCCCGGAACGCGGAAGGACGTAGGGCGGGCGAAGAGGTCGGCCCCGAGCCTTTGTGAGGGTCGGGGCCAGGAGCGGACCCTGTTAGTGGCCCTAACAAAAACCAGGATAGAGGCGGGCCTCGGGTGATCTGATCATCGGGGGGTGTCGCCTTCGCCACAGGCGGCGGCCGTTCTGGCTGGTCCCGTCCGGAACCCGCCACTAGACTCTCCCGTGGAGAGTCGCTCTTGAAATGAGCCTCTCTGTATGAGAGTAATTAGGGGAGGATGGGCCGTGTCGACCCCGGAACGCGAGCGGATGGCAGGCGAGCTGCAGATGGCGATGCAGCGCAGCACGATGTTCACGGTGCTGCTGCACCATGCCACCGCGAGCAAGGCGGGCATGAACGTCACCGACGCGCAGTGCGTGAACGCGCTGTCGCTGGACGGTCCGCAGACGCCGGGACAGCTCGCCCAGCTCATGGGCATCACGACCGGCGGCGCCATCACCGCCGTGATCGACCGCCTGGAGAAGGCGGGCTACGTCAGGCGCACCCGCGACCCCGACGACCGCCGCCGCGTGATCGTCGAACTCGTCGAGGAGAACGTCGCCCGGTTCGGCCGCTACTTCGAGCCGATCGGCCGCGCCTTCCGCGAGCGCCTCGACACCTACAGCGACGAACAGGTCGCCGTCCTGCTCGACTGGATCCGCCACAACAACGAGACGATGCCCCACATCATCGAAGAGATCAGAAAGCTCCCCTAGCACCCCGCGCAGCCCCGACCACCGGCACGACGGACACCAGCTCGACCGAAGCCCTTTCGGCTCCGGGACGGCCCCCGTCGTCCCGGAGCCGCTCCGCTCCGGTCCGGGAACAGCCGCGGCGGTCCCCCCGGCCGCGGCGGCCGTTCCCGGAGTCTCGCGCCGGCGGGCCCCCTTGCCCCTGACAGGCCCGCCGAAAACGGTGACACCCTGACCCCTGACCGCTACGCCGCAGGTCACACTGCTTCCGGACGGTGATTTCGGTCACATCGCAACATTTCGGACATCATCCTGTCCGGTCGTTTTGAGTGGCCGCGGGATCGCCGGAGGTGAGAACATGCGCGCCATGCGCGCACGCGACACACGAGAGGACGCCGCCTGACCGTGGAACCGCTGCGTCCCGAGGATCCGGCCGAGATCGGCGGATACCCGCTGATCGCCCGCATCGGCGCCGGCGGCATGGGCCAGGTGTATCTGGGACTCACCGGGGGCGGCAGGCACGTCGCCCTCAAGGTGATCCGCGAGGATTTCGAGGGCCCGCAGGCGCTCGCCCGCTTCCGCCGCGAGGTCGCGACCGTCGAGCGGGTGCGCAGCCGGTTCGCCGCCGCGATGGTCGGCGCCGGGCTGGACGCCCCGCCCCACTGGCTCGCGACCGAGTACGTGCCGGGCCCGACGCTCCGGCAGGCCGTCGCCGAGCACGGCCCCCTGCCGCCGGACACCTGCCTGCGGCTGCTCGCCGCCCTCGCCCAGGGGCTGCAGGAGATCCACCGGCACGGCGTCCAGCACCGCGACCTCAAACCCGGCAACGTGATCCTCGCCCCGGACGGCCCCCGCCTGATCGACTTCGGCATCGCGCGCGGCGAGGGCCAGACGCAGATCACCCAGACCGGCGCGTGGAACGGCACGCCCGGCTACGTGGCGCCCGAGGTCGTCCGCGAGCAGGAGCCCATGCCCGCGTCGGACGTGTTCTCCCTCGCCGGCACCATCGCCTACGCCGCGACCGGACGCCCGCCGTTCGGCGGCGGACGCATCGAGGCGATCATCCACCGCACCCTCAACGGCGACATCGACCTCGACGGCGCCGACCAGCGCGTCGCCGAACTCGTCCGGCTCTGCGCCGAGAAGGAGCCCGGCTCCCGGGTCTCGCTTGGGCGGCTGCTGGAAATGGCCGCGTCCACCGTCGCGCTCGCCGACGACCCCGCGTACCGGAGCCTGGTGGGCGTCCCGCCGTCGATGCCGGTCAGCGTGGCGGACGCGGCCGCGTCCGGGCTCGTCCCGCCGGACCGCACCCGGACGGTCCCCGGCCGCGGCACGCCCCTGCGCTCGCGCGCCGCCGTCATCGCGGCTGGAGCCGGGGTGGTCGCGGTCGTCCTGGGCGGCGCGTTCGGCGCGCGCGCCCTCTTCAACGGCGACGACGGCGGGAACGGCGGCGGGACCGGTGGGAGCGGCGGCGGGAGCAAGGCCCAGGCGGGTCAGGGCCCGAACAACGGTCCCGCCACGAAGGCCGGGCGCTCACCGGCCGGACGGACGCCCGGCCCGAACGGCCGTCCGCCGGACCTGTACTTCGTGCGCTACCCCACGGCCGACTTCCATGAGGCGACGTTCTCGCCGAAGGACCACGCCTGCCTGCCCGCGGCCCGTCCCGAGGACCCGAAGGTCGCCGCCCGGACGCAGACCTCGGCGCCGCGCGAGCCGGTCACCAAGGGCCCCGTCAAGATCGGTATGCGCTTCAAGTTCGACCCGCCGCCGAACTACCACGTGTCCGCGGAGATCCGTCCGCCGGGGCCGTACGGCAGCGCGGGACGTCCGGAGATCCCCAGCAAGCCGGCTCTGCTGGCGGGCACCGACTGGAAGGAATTCACCTTCCCGAAGGACTTCAGGTGGAGCGGGGCGTACACGGAGCTGCTGCCCGGCGTGTTCACGGTCGTGTGGCTGCACGTCCACCCCAACGGCGACGCCTACTACATCGGCTGCGACGGCTTCACCTTCAAATGACCCCCGGCCACCCCACACCTCCGGCCGACACGGTGTCAGCGGACGGTGATGATCGCGGAGCCGTGTCCGAACAGGCCCTGGTTCACGGCGATGCCGGTCCTGGCGCCCTCGACCTGGCGGCCGTCCGCCTGCCCGCGCAGCTGCCATGTCAGCTCGCACACCTGCGCGATCGCCTGCGCGGGGACCGCCTCGCCGAAGGACGCGAGCCCGCCGCTCGGGTTCACCGGGACACGCCCGCCGAGCGCGGTGGCCCCCGAGCGCAGCAGCTCCTCGGCGCCGCCCGGCTCGCACAGGCCGATGTCCTCGTACCAGTCGAGTTCCAGGGCCGTGGACAGGTCGTACACCTCGGCGAGCGACAGGTCCTCCGGCCCGATCCCGGCCTCCTCGTAGGCGGCGTCCGCGATCGCGAACCGGAACGGGCGGGCCGTCGAGCGGAGCTCGTCCGTTGAATGGCGGTGGGTGGGGGCTGGAGGACGGTCCGGTGGCGCCGTCGTCATCGCCGAGTCGGTGGCGAAGTCGGGCAGGTCGAGGACGGTCTTCGGGAACGTCGGTGTCACCGTGGACAGGGCCGAGACGCGCACCGGATCGGCGATGCCGTGCCGCCGCGCGAAGTCCATCGACGTGATGACGAGCGCGGCGCCGCCGTCGCTGGTGGCGCAGATGTCCAGGAGGCGCAGCGGGTCGGCGACCACGGCGGACTCGCGGACGTCCTCCGGCGTCACCTCCTTGCGGTACCGGGCGTTCGGGTTCGCGAGCCCGTGCCGCGCGTTCTTCACCTTCACGGCGGCGAAGTCGTCCAGCGTGGCGCCGTGCACGGCCATCCGGCGGCGGGCGTACAGCGCGAAGTAGATCGGGTTGGTGGCGCCGAGCAGCCGGAACCGCAGCCAGTCGGGATCGTCGGGCCGGTCGCCGCCGACCGGCTTGAAGAAGCCCTTCGGCGCGGCGTCGGCGCCGACGACCAGCGCCACGTCGCACAACCCCGCCAGGATCTGCGCGCGCGCCGAGCCGATGGCCTGCGCCCCGGAGGCGCACGCCGCGTAGCTGGACGACACCCGCGCGCCCGACCAGCCGAGCGCCTGCGCGAACGTCGCCCCTGCGATGAACCCCGGATAACCGTTCCGGATGGTGTCGGCGCCCGCCACGTACTGGACGTCCGTCCACGCGATCCCCGCGTCGGCCAGCGCGGCCCGCGCCGCCGCCAGCCCGTACTCGACGAAGTCGCGCCCCCATTTCCCCCACGGATGCATTCCCGCGCCGAGCACCGCGATGTCGCGCGTCATCTCACCGGCCTCCACATCCAGACGGTGTACTCGGCCTCGTCGTCCTCGTAGAGGGTGCCCTCGGTGAGCTCCACCTCCATGCCGACGGCGAGGTCGTCGACCGTGTGGCCGGGCGCGACCTGCCCGAGGACGACCATGCGCTCGGCTTCGAGCTCGACGGCCGCGACCGCGTACGGGACGAACGGGTCCGGCGACACGTACGGCGGCGGCGGCTTGTAGCGGGCGTCGGCGTACGACCAGATCCGGCCGCGCGGGGAGAGGGCGTAGGGCTCCAGTTCGGAACCGTCCTTCGGGCCGCTGCAGCGGGGATTGCGGCAGGCCAGCTCGTTGCGCGGGAAGTAGGGCGTGCCGCATGACGCGCAGCGGGTGCCCAGCAGCCGCACGCCGCCGTCCCCGGAAGCGAACCACCCCTCGACCGCCGGCCGCCGCTCCTTGACCCCGCTCACACGGCCCCCTCCCCGGCCCTGCTCACGCGGGCCGCTCCTTGATCCTGCTCACGCGGGGCGCTCCTCGGTCGTACTCACGCGGGCCGCTCCTCGGTCCTGCTCACGCGGGCCGCTCCTTGATCCTGCTCACGCGGGGGCCCTCCTCGTCTCGTCCCGGCGCAGGTTAACAACGGGGCGTCCGGTCGGCGGGCGGATGTCCGGTGAGCGGGACGGCCCGGCCCGCGGGCAGCTGACTGACCCGTCAGTAACTTCGGTACAGTGAACCGAGTCGGATTCTGCCCAGCGTGCCCATCGGTAGGGAGAGTGCGGATGCGGACTGGACTTCAGGGGAAGACGGCCCTGGTCACCGGGGCGTCCCGGGGCATCGGCAAGGCGATCGCCACCGCTCTGGCCGCCGAGGGCGCCAACGTCGTCCTCGCCTCGCGCAGGCAGGAGGCGCTCGACGAGGTCGCCAAGGCGATCGGCGCCGCGCACCCGGACGCGGGCGTCCTCGCGAAGGCCGCGCACGTGGGCGACGCCGACGCGGCCGCCGCCTGCGTGGACGCCGCCGTCGCCGAGTTCGGCGGCCTCGACGTCCTCGTCAACAACGCCGGGACGAATCCCTACTTCGGGCCGATGGCCGACATCGAGCCGTCCGCCGCCGCGAAGACCGTCGAGGTCAACCAGTTCGCCGTCGTCCAGTGGACGGGACTCGCCCTGCGCGCGTCCCTCGCGGAGCGCGGCGGCGCCATCGTCAACATCGCGTCCGTCGGCGGGCTGGTCACCGAGCTCGGGATCGGCTACTACAACGCCACCAAGGCCGCCGTCATCCACCTCAGCCGGCAGTTCGCGATGGAGCTGGCGCCGAAGGTCCGCGTCAACTGCATCGCGCCGGGGCTGGTCAAGACCCACCTCGCGCGCGCACTGTGGGAGAACAACGAGGAGGAGATCGGCACGCTCACGCCGCTCGGCCGCATCGGCGAGCCGGAGGACATCGCCAAAGCGGCCGTCTTCCTCGCCGGCGACGCGTCGTCCTGGATGACCGGGCAGACCCTCGTCGTGGACGGTGGCGCCACCGTCCGATCCTCGATCGCCTGAAACCGAAACTGGGGGACGCATGTCACGCTGGGGACTGACCATTCCGCTGCAGGGGCTCCCGCTCGCCGAGCACGCCGGGATCATCGCCGAGCTGTCGGGGCTCGGCTACACCGACGCCTGGTCGGCCGAGGTGAGCGGCGCCGACGCGTTCACCCCGCTCGCGCTCGCCTCGCAGTGGGGCCCCGAGCTGCGGCTCGGCCCCGCCATCGCGCCGGTCTACACCCGCGGCCCGGCCCTGCTGGCGCAGCACGCCGCGACGCTCGCCGACCTCGCGCCCGGACGGTTCGTCCTCGGCATCGGCACCTCGTCCGACACGATCGTGGAGCGCTGGAACGGCATCCCGTTCGACGAGCCGTACAAGCGCGCCCGCGACATGCTGCGCTTCCTCCGCAGGTCCCTCGCCGGGGAGAAGGTGAAAGAGGAGTACGAGACCTTCACGGTCAAGGGCTTCAAGCTGGAGACGCCCCCGGCCGTGCCGCCGCCGATCGTCCTGGCCGCGCTGCGCCCCGGCATGCTGCGGCTCGCCGCCCGCGAGGCCGACGGCGCGATCAGCAACTGGCTCGCCCCGAAGGACGTCCCGACGATCCGCGGCGTCCTCGGCGACGAGCCCGAGCTGATGGCGCGGCTGTTCGTCTGCCCGACCGGCGACGCGGAGGAGGCCCGCGCGATCGGCCGCTGGGTGATCGCCGCGTACATGACGGTCCCCGTCTACCGCGCGTACCACGAATGGCTCGGACGCGGCGAGGCGCTGCGCCCGATGAACGAGGCGTGGGCGGCCGGCGACCGCGAGAAGGCGCTGGAGGCCATCCCGGACGAGGTCGTCGACGACCTGCTCGTGCACGGCACCCCCGCCGAATGCCGCGCCCGCGTCCGCGAATACGTCGACAACGGCCTCACGACGCCCATCCTGGCGATCATCCCGGGCGGCGGCCTTTCCCCGGCCGAAGGCGTCCGAGCCCTGGCCCCATCCGCAGACTGACGACCACGAAAAGGGCCGACCGAATTCCCGATCACCCCCTTTCCCATGGCACGATGAGACGCCATGGAGCCCGAATCGAACGACCCCACCAAGGAACCGGGCGACGCGGAGACCTTCTCCCTCCAGTTCGCCGCGGAGACCGAGGAGATGAACCGCTGCCTCGATCTCCTGACCGACCTGGCCGAACGTTCCGATTGCGCACCGCCGCCGCCGGAGAACTTCCGTCCGGGCAAATTCCGTCCACGCTGATTCGGCCACCCGAAACGGCCCCGAACGCCGAAATCGGCTGGCAACACTCCATAAACGCCCTTACTCTCGTCACCGAACGTGTCAGACCGATGCGGGGGTGCCGGTGGCGATTCCGGGCTGGAACATCGAAGTGGCCGGGGTCCGGAGCGCGATCGCCCGGACCATCGCGGCGATCGAACCACTGGAGAACCAGGCCAAGACCTACATCGACGCCGCGTCCTCCGCCGGAACGGCCTCCGGAAGCAGCCTGATCAACAAGGCGCTGCTGGGATTCGGCGAGCACCACCAATACACGCTCGCGCTCGCCGCGAAACGCACCTCGAACTGCATCAGGGGCGTCACCCTCGCCACCAACGCCTATCTCCGCGCCGACGCGGAAATGGCGGAGAAGGCCCAGCGCAACGCCCGTGTCGCCCCCACGCCCGCCGACCTGAAGCAGCCGAAATGATCAACCCCGGGGGCATCGAGCAGATCCTGAACCGGCTGGACCCGGCGGCCCTCGTCACCGAAGTCCGCCGCCTGCGCTCCGCCGCGAACGGCATCCGCGAGACCGGCGAGAACGTCGACGACGCCTGGACGCACGGCCTGAACCCGCATGTCTACGACGCCCCCGAGGGAGACCTGCTGCGCCGGGCCGCCCGTCCCGTCCAGACCACCACGGCCGAGTTCGCCTGGCAGCTCTGGCGGGTCGCCGGCGCCCTGGACGCCTACGCCGCCGAACTGGCCCCGATCAAGGCCCGCCTGCAGTCCCTCCTCACCGACGCCCGCGCCCTGGTCGCCGAGATCAACGCCAAGGGCGACGACTGGACCGAGGACGAGGACCTCGTCGACCAGAACAACGACCTTGAGGCCGCCGTCCGCGGCCAGGTCACCGCCCTCGCCGCCGCCGAGGAACGCTGCGCCGCCCAGATCTACGCCGCCTACGGCGGCCACGCCCCCGGCCCCATGTGCGTCGACGGGCCCTCCACCCCGCCGTGGGGCACCGCGGAAAAGGCGGACCTCCCCTGGTGGGAGGACGCCGTAAATGGCGCGGGCCGATTCTTCCAGGGCATGTGGGACGTCACCTGGGGCGGCATTTCCACCCTTGCCGGTCTGCAGGGCGGCGAGAAGTTCACCGAAGCCTGGAAGGGCCTGGGAAAGATGGCCCTGGCCTCGTTCATCGTGAGCTTTCCGGGCGGGGCGAGCCTTCTCGCGTTCGACCCCGTCCGCGACCTGGTGGGGAAGTCCCACAAGGAGACGGTCAAGGGCCTGACCGCCTGGGACGAATGGCGCAGAGACCCCGCCCGCGCCGCCGGCCAGGTCGCCGGCAACGCCCTCATGCTCGCCACCACGAAGAAGGCCGGCCCTCCCGCCGCCACCGCCGCAGGCAAAGCGGCCCAAGCCGCCGTCCGCGCCGGCCGCGCCATCGACCCCATGACCCACGTCATCTGGACCGGCACCAAACTCCGAAACTTCTACACCGGACTTCGCGGCACCCCGGTGCGACTCGACGACTCCCTCCCCACCTTCACCCACCCCAACGGCGGCTTCGAGGAGGTGGGACGCCCCACCTTCGGCCCCCGCGACCCGGCCCTGACCGGCGCACCCCCACACCAAGACCCCCACCCCGTAAACAGCTCCCACAACCCCCCAAACAAAGACCCAGACACCCCACCCCCCACCACCAGCCCTCGCGACACCCCACCCACCACCCCGGCCACAAGCCACGACCCCCCACCCACCCAACCCGGC
>NZ_JBIRBA010000022.1:0-172616 GCF_044326345.1 Actinomadura sp. 9N215
GGTTGAGGTGGCGGTCGAGGATGAGGGCGGTGTTGTTGGCTAGGGGTGTGCCGATGGGGGGTGGGTTTGTGGTGTGGGTGGGGTGGAGTTGGCCCATGATGACGCCGATGGTGGTATCGGTGGTCCCGTAACCCTTGAAGAGGGTGAGGTGTGGGTGTTGCCAGGTGGTGGCGGTGGTGGGGGGTGGGTGTTCGCCGGTGGCGTGGAGGGGGGGGAGGGGGGGGGGGGGGCGGGACCCGACGTCGGCCAGGAGGAGGCGCAGGCCCGCCGCGGACAGGTCGCATGATCGCCGGGCCGGCGGTGCCGTCGCCGCGACGTCGCCGTAGAGGTCTTGCAAGGCCTGGGTTGTGGCTTCGGTCGTTTCGGCGCCGGTGAGCAGGCCCATGGCCGTGGGGAGTTCGCGGTTCACCATGAGGTGAGCTCCCGGGGTGGGGTGCGCGTTCACGGCCTTCAGGCAGTCGCGGGCCCAGTCGGGCGCGGTCGGCGGTCTGACCACGCCGTGGCCGTGGTGGTTCATCGAGAAGAGGGACGTGGTGCCGTCGTCGGAGCGGGCGGCTGCTACTACGGCGCCCCAGGGGAGTGGGACGTCCAGGCCGTCCAGGAGTGGCAGCGAGCCGCGAACGTAGCGGGTCGTCGCCGGTGGCGTGCCGTACACCCGGTCGAACAGGCGGGTCACCCACCAGAACTCCTCCTGGATCACGCGAGCTTCTCCAGCCGGTCGGCGGCCTCGGCGGCGCCTCCGGCGGCGGCGAAGGACTCCCGGACGCGTCCGGCGGCGGCGCGGTGCGGGCCGTCCGCGAGGACGGTGGTGAGCGCCGTCCGCAGCTCGTCCGGGCGGACGCGGCCGAACCGGACGGACACCCCGGCGCCCGCGGCCTCCACCTGGCGGGCGATGACCGACTGGTCGTCGCGGATGGGGGCCACGACCAGCGGGAGGCCCTTGGCGAGGGACTCGCAGACGGTGTTGTGGCCGCCGTGACAGACGACCGCCGAGAGCCGTTCGAGCAGCTTGAGCTGCGGGACCTGCGCGCGGACGAGCACGTTCGGCGGCGGGTCGGGCACCGCGCCGGGCGGCGCCACGAAGATCGCCTGGATGTCGAGGTCGCGGACGGCGTCCGCGGCGACCCGGAAGAACCGTTCGCCGGACGGGCCGTTCAGCGTGCCCAGGGTGACGAGGACGGCGGGGCGGCCGTCCAGCCGGTCCCACGGGAACGCGCCGGGGGCGGGACGGCCGAGGGCGGGGCCGACGAAGGCGAAATGGCCGGGGAAGAACGAGACGTCGCCGATCAGCGCGCCCGTCGAGAAGACGAGGGCGAGGTGGTCGGAGAAGCGCAGGTCGAGCAGGTCGTCGATGCCGTGGTCGAGCTGGAACCCGGCCATCCGGTCGCGGATCCACTCCTCGACCTTCGGCATGCCGGCGAGCGGCCGGGTGAACTCGGCGGACGTCGTCGCCGACGTCGCCCACGGGATCTCGCGGCGCCGGGCCGCGACGGGGGCGGCGAGGACGAGCTGGTCCGCGACGACGACGTCCGGGCGGAAGCGGTCGACGGCCTTCTCGACGCCCGGCATCATGGCGTGGCCGAGCGGGACGACGAACTCCTCCCACAGGTAGCGGAGGGCGGCGAGGCGGCGCAGAGCCAGCCATTCGGTCCAGATCTCGGGCAGGCGCTTGCCGAAGTCGTCGCCGACGGAGCCGAAGACGCGGGAGCCGGGGCGCAGCAGCGGCTCGATCGTCGGGCGATGGCCCGTCCAGGCGACCTTGTGGCCGCGGCGGGCGAGCTCGGCCGCGACCGCGACGGTGGGGTTGATGTGCCCGGTCAGCGGCGGGACGGCGAACAGGAAGCGCCGTTCGGGCGTCTTGGCGCGGCGGATTCCGGGGTCGTCGAGCAGGGACGGGACCTGGCGGCGGCGGGCCTTCATCGGGCGGCTCCGGCGGCGGGCGCCCGCGTGCCGGCGTGGTGGGCGAGCCAGGGCAACAGGACCTCCAGGATCTCGGCCGTCCCGTCCGGGAGCAGGATGTGGGCGTAACCGGTCAGGGTGTGCGGCTCGCAGTCCGGGACGTGGCGGCGGAGGAGCCGTCCGGCCTCCGCCATGTCCGAGTGCTGGCCGTAGATCGCCAGGACGGGGCAGGCCACGCTGGCGAGGGCCGCGGGACGGACGGGGTCCGTGGAGGTGAGGTCGTCCAGGAGCGTCGTGCCGTTGAGGAGTGCGTCCGCGGTCGCGGCCGCCCGGCTCCTGCGGCGCTCACCGGGGTCGAGCAGGTCGGCGGTCCATTCGTATTCGAGCTTGAGCGCCGACTGCGCGAGCCTGTTGAGGAAGTCCCGGTTCCAGTCGGGCCCGTCGCCTGGGCCGTACGCCTCGATGAGGGCCAGCCCGGCCACGCGGCCGGGGTGGGCGAGGGCGGCGTTCAGCGCGACGGCGCCGCCGAAGCTGTTGGCGACGAGGTGGACGCGGTGGTGGCCCAGCGCGTCGAGGACGGCGAAGAGGTCCGCGACCGCGTCGGGCACGCTGTAGCCGGTCGGCGGGCGCTCGGTGCGGCCGTGCCCGCGCAGGTCGTACAGGACGCACCGGGCTCCAGCCTCGGCCACCGGCCAGGCGAGCGTGTAGTAGAAGCTGGACAGATTGTCGATGGCGAGACCGTGGACGAACACCACGACGGGCCCGGCCGGTCCCTCGTCGGGTGACGACCCCCCGCGCCCCTCGGAACGGCCCGGTCCGGGGGACTCGGAACGGCCCGGTCCGCACGTCTGCACGTGGAACCGGACGCCGCGCGCGGTCACCTCAGGCATGCGCCCGCTCCTGGGCGGCGATGTGGTCCACGACGTCGCCTACGGTCAGGTTCACGAGCTGGTCGAGGTCCAGGGCGGCGATGAAGGCGGGGAAGTCGACGTGGTCGCCGTAGCGCGCGCGGAGCCGGTCGACCAGGACGACGAACTCGATGCTCTCCAGGCCGAGGTCGTCGCCGAACGTGGTCTCGGGGCCGATCTCCACGTCGAGGAGGAAGTCCTCCCCCACCACGTCGACCAGCATCTGGACGACCTCGGACGTCACGTCGCTCATGCCTGCTCCTTGTGGGGAGTCGGCACCCCGCACCCCCCGGTTCGCTTCGCTCATGCGTGGGCCTCCTCCATGTCCGCTCCTCCGGCCGCGACCGTCCAGGCCACGACGTGTCCTTCGATTTCGCGTGTTTCCACTGTCGTGACCGTGCCTTCGGCGGCGATGAGGAGCCGTTCGGCGTCGGCGACGGTCACGACCAGTTCCCCCGGACGTCCGGGTCCGGCGTTCATCGACCGCAGCACCGCCTCCTTCGCCGCGCGAACGCGTGCGTCCTTCTGGTTCTGGGCGAGACCGATGCCGGCTGATTCCCGGCCCGGTCTGACCAGCGCCACGCCCAGTTCGGCGTTGGAGGCGATGGAAATGGTGAGTGGTTCGTCGAATGGGCCCGTTACTGTCGGCCCGTCGTGGACGGTGAGCTCCGCCGGGAACAGTGGGCCGTGTCCGTTGCGCCATAGGTGGTCCCGGACGGCGTCCTTGGCTGCGATGCGTCCGAGCAGCCAAGGCCCCTGCGCGAACGGCGGGAGGGCCTCGTACTCGGCGCGTTCGCTAGCGCACAGGTATTGGCGCATGAGGAGGTCGCGTGAGGCGGTGCCGTCCCAGCGCTTGCGGGACAGGCACCAGCCGCCCGGCTGCGGCTCCCCGGTTCCGGATACTTCGGCGGTGAATCGCATCCGCCAGAGGGCTTCGTCGGTGTAGAAGCGGTGCGTCGTCCATCCGCTGATGCGGGCCCACACCGTTCCGTTCTCGCGGACCATTTCGGCCGAGCAGCGCATGGTCGTGTCGGTCAGGGATTGGTTCCAGATGGTCGTCGCCAGGTGTTCGCCTTCAGGCGGCAGCGGACCGAATAGGGAGACCCGTTCGATCCCTACTGGGAACACGGTCTGGTTGGTATCGCCGTAGACCTGGATCCAGTGGCCGCAGAGCTGCCCTGCGCTGTCCAGGAGCGCGCCTGGCGTGGGCAGGGAACTCAGGACGGCGCGCACCCCGTCCTCTGCGAGCGCGGTGATCTCGTTGATGCCGCGGAAGAGCGGGCCGTGGAACATCCAGCGTTCCTCGTACAGCCGTTCGGCGGTGACTATGGGCGGCCCTTCGATGGTCAGCGGGGTGGCGTCCGGGGCGGGCGGCGACGGGTGGCGGTCGGCGAGCAGGACCGTCCCGTCCGCGTGGCCCTGAATGACGACCTTCACCTTGCGCGGGCGGTCGCGCCCCTCGATCGGACGGTCCCGCTCCTCGACGAGGTAGGCGCGGATGTCGGCGGTGGTCGGCGGGGCCGCCACGATCCAGCGGACGGCGCGGACGTTCTCGAACCCGATGACCACCAGGCCGGGCAGGAGTTCCCGCGCCGTGTCGGCGATGACCTCAAGCAGCGTGGCCAGGGGGACGATCGGGAACCTGTCCGACAGGTCGGGCCAGCCCGGGGCCTGCGGGAACACGCAGTGGTCGGCCAGGTACGGCATCGCGTCGAGCGAGAAGACACGCGAAACGACCAGCTCGGCGGCCACGGGCGAGCCGTCCACGTCCTGCGGGGTCTCGGGCGGGCCGTCGCCGTCCTGCGGGGTCTCGGGGTCCTGGCACCGCGGGTTCTCGGCACGGGCGGCGCCGGGGCGCGCGTCCTCGGCGTGGCTGTGCTCGGCGCGCGCGCCGTCCGCGCCGGCGTCGCCGGGGCGCGGGTTCTCGGGCCGCCGGGGCAGGTCCCGCAGGTGCTCGGCCTGCGGGTCGTCGGGGTGATCGTCCTGGGCGGGCGCGTCCTCGACCTGGCCGGACGGCCCCGGACCCGCGCCGAAGGCCTCGACGACGGTCTGCGCCCCCGTCGCCGCGTCGTTGAGGAGCGCCTCCAGCTCGGCCAGCACGGGGTCGTCGGCCGGAAGCGACGGGATCCCCGCCGCGAGGCGGATGGGCGGCACGGCGCCGTCCAGCCTGACCAGCGGCGTCCCGAGGTCGATCGGCACGCCGGCGGCGGGCGGAGGCGGCGGGGACGCTCCGTACCCCTCGGTCCACAGCGCGGCGACGACGCGGCGGAGCTGGGCCATCCCGTCCCGTTTCGGGCTGTTGGCGGCCATGGCGAGGTGCTCGCGGTCACCGAGCCTGTCGGCGACGAACCCCGTCAGGCTCCCCGGCCCGACCTGCACGAACGCCCGCACGTGGGCGGCGCCGTAGAGTTCCTCGATCAGTTCGCTGAACCGGACGGGTTCGAGCAGATGACGGAGGATCAGGTCGCGGACGTCGGCGGGCGACTCCGGGTACGGGGCGACCGTCGTCGCCGACCACAGCGGTACCCGGGACTCGCGGATCGGCAGGGCCTCGAACAGGTGCTGCGCCTGTTTCTCGTAGGCCCGCGCCAGCGGCGTGTGGAAACCGGACCGGAACGGCAGCTCCTGGCCGAGGACGCCTTCGGACGCCAGCCTCCCGAGGATCGCGCGGACCTCGTCCGCCGGGCCGCAGATCACCGACTGGTGCGGGCAGTTGTCGTGGCTGACGAAGACACCGGAACGTCCCGCGACGGCGTCCCCGGCCTGGACGGCGCCGCAGCCGAGCGCCCCGTACACGACGTCGGGGACGTCGAGGGACCCGGCGTCGAGGGTCCGGATGAACTCCTCGACCGCGCCCGCGTCGTACCTGCCGGTGGCGATCATCGCCGTCCATTCGCCGAGGCTGTGACCCGCCGCGACGTCCGGTTCGACGCCGAGCCCGGCGAGCGCCGAGGCCAGCAGGCGGCCCACGCCGATGACGTCGGCGGCATGGCCGAGCAGGTCCGGGCGGCCGGTGAGCGCGGGGACCGGCAGGCCGAAGTGCCCGGCGACGTCGTCCACGCGGGGGGCGAAGGCGGGCTCGAACCCGGGGAACAGGAAGGCCAGCCGCCCGCCTTCGGCAAGAAGCGGACGGGGCGTGAACCACACGTCGCTACGGCCGCGCCAAGCGGTTCCCCGCTGGACGACCGCCCGCGCCAAGTCGAGCCTGCGCGGCGTCGGGGCGACTATCGCGAGGCGGCATGGAAGGTCGGGGGCGTCCTTGGAGGCCTGTGCCAGCAGCTCTTCGTCAGGCGCGGTCAGGGCAGCGGCCAGTTCTTCGGGCGTGTGGGCGGCCAGCCTTAGGACGCGTTCGTCCGAGTCTGGCGTGTCGAGCTTCCGCCGCCGCGTCCGGCGGAGGGCGCTCGACGGCGGCTCCTCCAGGATCACGTGCGCGTTCGCGCCGCCGAACCCGAACGCGTTGACCACCGCCCGCCGCGGCCCGCCGTGCCGCTCCCACTCGGCGGCCTCCCGGACGAGCCGCAGCCTGCCGTCCGCGAGGGCCGGGTGCGGGTCGTCCGCGTGCAGCGTCGGCGGCAGGACGCCGTCGCGCAGCGCGCACGCCGCCTTGATCAGCCCGGCGATCCCGGCGGCGGGCATCGCGTGCCCGATCATCGACTTGACGGTGCCGAGCCCGATCGGCGGGCCGCCCGTCCCGAAGACGCGGCGCAGCGTCGCCAGCTCCGCCTCGTCGCCCGCCGGGGTGGCCGTGCCGTGCGCCTCGACCAGCCCGACCGCGCCGGGCTCCGCCGGATCGAGGCCCGCGTCCCGCCAGGCCCGCTCGACCGCGAGGACCTGCCCCGCCACGAGCGGGCTCATGATGCTCGCCGCGCGGCCGTCGCTGGACGACCCGGCGCCGACGATGACCGCGTGGATCCGGTCGCCGTCCCGTTCGGCGTCCGGCAGCCGCTTGAGCAGGACGACCCCGGTGCCCTCCGCCAGGAGCGTGCCGTCCGCGGCCCGGTCGAACGGCCGGATCGTCCCGCTCCGGCTCAGTGCCCGCAGCTGGCTGAAGACGCTCCAGACGGTGGCGTGGTGGGCGTGGTGGACGGCCCCGGCGAGCATCGCGTCCGCCTGCCCGTCCCGCAGCGCCCGGACGGCGTGCTCGACCGCCAGCAGCGACGACGCGCACGCCGCGTCCAGCGTGTAGGCGGGGCCGCACAGGTCGAAGCGGTTGGCGATGCGGGACGCGGCGAAGCTCGGCACCAGCCCCACCGAAGCGTCGGGGCCGCCGGGGCCGAGCCGGTCGCAGAACGCGCGGCGGATCTCGTCCAGCCGCTGCTTCCCGAGCTCCGGCACCAGCTCGGCGAGGACCCCGGCGACCTGGTGGGACGTCCTGACCCGCTGGTCGAACCGCGCCACGCCCGGCGTGATGTAGCCGCCGCGTCCGATGACGACGCCGATCCTGGAGCGGTCGGGGAGCCGCTCGTCGCCGCCCGCGTCCGCGATCGCGTCGCCCGCCGCGCGGAGCGCGAGCAGCTGGTCGGGTTCCATGCCCGGAACCGCCGCCGGCATGATCCCGAACCGCACCGGGTCGAACGTGGCGTGCTCGTCGACGAACCCGCCGCGCTTGCAGTAGAAGCGGTCGCTCTCCGGCGCCCGGTCGTACGCGTCGGCGTCGTAGTAGAGCGCCGGGTCCCAGCGGCCTGGGGGCACGTCCGTGATCGCGTCGACCCCGGCCAGGACGTTGCGCCACAGCTCCGCCGCCGATCCCGCGCCGGGGAACACCGCCCCGGCGCCGACGATCGCGATCGGCTCCCGGGCCCGGCTCACCGGGCGACCCCCGGGAACACGACCTGCGTCCCCGCGAGCGCGCCCTGCGTCCCCGTGAACACGACCTGCGTCTCCGTCCCGTGCGCGATCTCCCGCAGCAGGGCCGCCGCGCCGGCGTCCGGGTCGATCAGCCCGGCGCCGCGCCGCGCGTACTCGCGCGCCAGGTCGGGCGACACCATCCCGCCGCCCGCCCACGGCCCCCAGTCGGCGACGAGGACCCGGCCGCGCAGCCGCGTCCGCCACACGTGCGCCAGCGTGTCGCACGCGTCGTTCGCCGCCGCGTAGTCGGCCTGCCCGCGGTTGCCGTAGACGCCGGCGACGCTGCCGAAGACGACGAAGAACCCGAGGTCGGGCCGGACCGCCTGGGCGAGCGCGCACGCACCGTCCACCTTCGTCCGGTACACCCTGTCGAACGACTCGGGCGTCTTGTCGCGGACGAGGCGGTCCTCGACGATCCCGGCGCCGTGGACGACGCCGTCCAGCCGCCCGTGCCGGACGTACACGCCTTCGACGACGTCGCGCACCGCGTGCGGGTGGCGCACGTCCCCGGCGTGATACCGGACGGACGCCGCGTGCTCCCGCAACGCCGCCAGATTTCCGCGGATCTCCCGTTCCGCGAGGACGGTCCTGATCGTCGCCTCGATCTCGGCCGGCTGCATCCCGCCGCGCGACACGAGCATGCGGCGGAGCCCGGCCTCGTCCGGGACGTCCGGGAACGCGGGGTCGCCGACCGGCTCCGGGGTGCGTCCCATGATCTCCAGGTGGCAGCCGCTCATCCGGGCCAGTTCCAGGGCCACGCGGGCGGTGATCCCCCGCGCGCCGCCGGTGAGCAGGACGACGCCGTCCGGGCCGACGGGCGGTTCCGGGTCGCCGCCCAGCTCCGCCGGGACGACGGTCAGCCCGTGCCGCAGATCGCCCTCGTGGCCGACCACGACCGGTTCCTCGGCGTTCAGCAGCTCCGCCAGGACGCGTTGCGCGATCGCTCGCGGAGTGTCCTTGGTGTCGACGTCCAGCGCCCGCACCAGCACCTCGGGGTATTCCTGCGCGACCGTGCGCGCCAGGCCCCGCAGGCCCGCGCCCGGCGCCGGGTCCCCGATGCCGCCGCCGTCGAAGCGGCGCCCGAACGTCCCTCCCGCGCCGCCGGCGACGACGAGCCAGCGCAGCCCGCCCGCCAGCGCGTACCGGATGCCGTCGTACGCCCCGGGCAGCACGCCCGTCGCGCCCGGCCGCAGCGCCGCCAGGTGGACCAGCCCGTCGCAGGGCCCGTCGACCTCGTGCGGCGTCCGCACCTCCGCTCCCAGCCGGTCGAGCATGTCGGCGAGCTCCAGCGCGATGCCGCAGCCGTCGTCCACGATCTGGAACCGGCGGCCGGCGAACACCGTGCCCGACTCCGGCGGCATGGGGAGCGCGTCCAGTTCCACGACCCGCAGGACCTGGCGTATGACCTCGCCCGGGCGCGGGACGTCACCGTCCTGGCCTGACGGCGCGTCCTCAGTGTGCGGCGACGCCTGACCGTCCGCAGGGGCCGCGGACGCGCCGTCCGCCGCCGCTGGGGAACCCGCCTGCTCGTCGGGCGCGGTCGCACGTTTGGAAAGGTCGACGGCGACGGACGGCTGAGGCTCCGCGGATGCGGGAGCCGCGTGCGTGCCGTCCGGTCGCCGGTCGGGGACGGGTATGCCCGGGCGGTCGGACGCCTCGCTCTCCGCGAGTCGCCCGCCCGCGCCCGACGACGCGTCCAGGACGGACGCCGCCGGCTGCGCCTCGGCGGGAACCGCCCGCGCGGGCTCCAGGACCGGACGCGCCTGGGGCGGGACGACGGGACGCGGCGCGGTGCCGTCGAGATGCGCCTGGAGCGACGCGACGATGTCGCCGATGGTCGTGACGTCGGCGAACCGCTCGGGCGCGGCGAGTCCGAGCCGGTCGGCGAGGTCGCCGAGGATGACCGTGCGCTTGATGGAGTCGATGGAGAGGTCGGCCTCCAGGTTCAGGGACGGGGCCAGCATCGATTCGGGGTAGCCGGTCCGGGCGCTGATCACCGCGAGGACGGTGGCGTGGACGTCCCGGGGCGCCTCGGCGGGAACGGTCTCGCCGGGAAGGACGGCACGGGGCGCGGGCACAGGTGCCGCGGGCACGGGGGCCGCAGGCGCTGGCGGCACGGGGTCGGCGGGCAGGTCCGGCGGCGCCGTGCCGAGATGGCGGAGGATCACCTCGCGCTGGGCGGCGATCATCTCGCGCCCGGCGCGCAGGTACTCCAGGACGGCGTCCTCCGCGCCGCGGGGACGGAGGCCGGGCACGCGCTCGGCGGGACGGAGCCCGCCCGCCGGGTAGCCGCCGTCTGCGGTGCGGACGAGGTGCCCGTTGACGAGCCAGCCCGGCACGCGGGGCGCGGCGGAGAGCGGACGGGCGTCGCGCCCGGCGAAGAGGGGCAGCGGGTCGACGGGGACGCCCGCGGCGGCCAGTTCGGCGAGGGTGTGCAGGAGATGGGCCAGGCCGTTCTCGCCGGGCGCGTCGCAGCTCACGGCGGTGTGCGGGCGGTCTCCGAGGACGGCGCCGACGAGGCCGGTGAGGACGCGTCCCGGGCCCGCCTCGACGAACGTGCGGGCGCCCGCGTCGTACATCGCCTCGATCTGCTCGACGAAGCGGACGGGCGCGGCGATCTGCCCGGCGAGGGTCGCGGCGAGCTCGGCGGGGTCGGCGTCGTAGGGGGCGGCGGTGGTGTTCGCCCAGACGGGGAAGGCGGGCGAGCGGAGGTCGCGGCGGAGCAGGCCGGCGCGCAGGTCGGCGGACGCGGCCGCGACGAGCGGGCTGTGGAACGCGCACGCCACCGGGATGCGCTCGGCGGCGAGCCCCGCCGCGGACAGCACGGGCAGCGCGCGTTCGAGGCCCGCGGACGTCCCGGAGATCACGACCTGCCGGGGCGCGTTGTGGTTGGCGATGACGATCTCGGAGAGGCCCGACAGCGCCTCGCGGACGTCGCGGAGCGACCCGGCGACGGCGGCCATCGCGCCCGGGTCCTCCCCGGCGGCGGACAGGATCGCCCCGGCGCGGGCGGCGCTGAGCTCGATCATGTCGGCGTCGTCGAAGACGCCCGCCGCGCAGAGCGCGACGAGTTCGCCGTAGCTGTGCCCGGCGGCGAGGTCGGGGTGGACGCCCAGCGCGGTGAGCAGCCGGTGGACGGCCAGCCCGGCGATCCCGAGGGCGGGCTGCGCGACGCGGGTGTCGGTGATCTCGGCCTGGTGGCGGCGGGTCTCGGCGCGGCTGAACGCGGCGGGCGGGAACATCGCCGGGGCGTACCGTCCGTCCGCCAGGCGGAGGAGGCGCTGGAGGCGCGGGAACGCGACGAACAGGTCGGCGAGCATGTTCGGACGCTGGCTGCCCTGCCCCGGAAACAGGAACGCGACCTGCCCGAACGCCTCTGACCGTCCGGACCGCTCAGACCGTCCGGGCTGCTCGGGCTCGCCGGACGGGACGAACACGCCCGCCGCCGCGCGGAACTCCCCGGCGAGGGCGAGCTTGCGGCGCAGATCGTCAAGCCCGGTGGCGACGAAGGCGACCTGGACGGGCCCTTCGAGCGCGGCCGCCGTCCGCGCGAGGTCGCGGAGCCGGGGCCCGCCGTGCAGCAGCGCGGAAAGGCGGTCGATCGCGGCGCGGGCGGCCGCACGGTCGGCCGCCCGGATCAGGAACAGCTCGGCGGGCCACTCGGCGAGGCCCGACACCGGCTCCGGCGCGCCGTCGTACCCGGACAGGACGGCGTGGAAGTTCGCGCCGCCGAACCCGAACCCGCTCACCCCCGCGTACCGGTCGCCGGGACGGGCCGCCCAGGGCCGCGCGGTGCCGCTGAACGCGAACGGTCCGTCCGGCGTCCATTCGGCGTTGGGGCGGACGACGTGCAGCGTCCCCGGCAGCACGCCCGCGTGCAGCGCGTACGCGGTCTTGATGAGCCCGGCGAGCCCGGCCGCGCACTTGGTGTGCCCGATCTGCGACTTGACCGACCCGAGCGTCACGCTGCCCGGGGCCGCGCCGGCGAACGCGGCGCGCAGGGTCGCGAGCTCCGTGCGGTCGCCGACCTCGGTGCCGGTGCCGTGCGCCTCGACGAGCCCGACGGACGCCGGCGCGATCCCCGCGCGCTCGTAGGCGCGGTCGAGCGCGCGGCGCTGCCCTTCGGCGCGGGGCGCGGTGAGGCCGAGGGAGCGTCCGTCGCTGGACCCGGCGACCGACTTCACGACCGCGTAGATCCGGTCGCCGTCGCGTTCGGCGTCCGCGAGGCGCTTCAGGACGACGCACGCGACGCCCTCGCCGAGCGCGATGCCGTCCGCGGACGCGTCGAACGCGGCGCAGCGCCCGGACGGCGACAGCGCGCCGACGGACGCGAACAGCAGGTAGTCCTGGATGCCGTTGTGCAGGTCGGCGCCGCCGCACAGCACCATGTCGCTGGAGCCGGCGAGCAGGTCCTTGCAGGCGGCGTCGAGCGCGGCGAGGGACGCGGCGCAGGCGGCGTCGACGGTGTAGTTCGCGCCGCCTAGATCGAGCCGGTTGGCGATCCGCCCGGCGATGACGTTGGTGAGGACGCCGGGGAACGAGTCCTCCGTCGGGCGCGGGAGCTGCTCGTCCAGCCCCGCCGGGACCTCGCCGAAGTAGGACGGGAGCGTGGCGCGCATGCCGTAGGCCGTGCCGAGGTCGTTGCCGCCGTCCGCGCCGAAGAACACCGACGTGCGGGAGCGGTCGAACGGCCGGTCGGCGTATCCGGCGTCGCGCAGCGCGCGGGACGCGACCTCAAGCGACAGCAGCTGGACCGGGTCGATGCTGCCGAGCGCATTGGGCGGGATGCCGTACGCGAGCGCGTCGAACGGGATGCCGGGCAGGAACCCGCCCCACTTGGACGGCGTCTTCCCCTCCCCCGCCGGGCCGTAGTAGATCTCCGGATCCCAGCGCGCCACCCCGCCGTTGGAATCGGCTCCGCCGACCTCCGTGACCAGGTCGGCTCCGCCGACCTCGGTGATCAGATCGGCTCCGCCGACCTCCGTGATCAGGTCGGCTCCGCCGACGATGTTCGCCCAGTAGGCGTCGGCGTCGCGCGCGCCGGGGAACACGCAGCCGATCCCGATGATCGCGACATCGGCGGGCCGCGCCGCACCCGCCGCCTCGACGGGACGCGCGGCGGCGATGCCGAGCTCTTCGGCGCGGGCGCCGAGGAACGCCGTCGCACCTGACGTGACCTGCTCGTGCAGCGCGGCGACACTGGTCGTCTCCGCGCGCAGCGCCGCCACCTGGCCGATCATGAACATGCCCTCGGCCCGCTGCGTCGCGGGCTCCACGGGCGTGGCGCGGCGCAGGCCCTTGCTGGCGAGGCGCAGCCGCCCGAGGTTCAGCTTCTCCAGGCGGCGCCACACCTCCTGGCGCGGCGTCCCGGCCTGTTCGAGCTCGCGGCGGGTGTCGGCGAACACGTCGACGTAGGGCGTCCGGGCGCAGCGGACGGCATGCCCCGGCGACGTCTCCAGCAGCGCCGTGCCGTCGCACTCGACCGCCGCGTCCTGGAAGCCCGGCAGGATCGCGCCCGCCGCCACCGCCTCGGACGTGAACAGGTACGCGGTCCCCATCAGCACGCGCACGTCGGCGCCGCGCTCGGCCAGCGGCCCCGCCAGCGCCGCGACCATGGCCGCGGACCGCTCGTCGTGGACGCCGCCCGCGAACATCACCGACAGCTCGCCGGGGTCCCCGAACGCCGTCAGCCGCTCGACCTGCGCGTCCCACAGCGGGAAGCTCCCCCGCGGCCCGACGTGCCCGCCGCACTCCCGGCCCTCGAACACGAACTTCCGCGCGCCCTCGTCCAGGAAGCGGTCCAGCAGATCCGGCGACGGGACGTGCAGGTACGTGCTGATCCCGGCGGCCTCCAGCGGCTCGGCCTGCTCCGGGCGGCCGCCCGCGATCAGCGCGTACGGCGGCCCGGTCTCGCGGACCGCCGCGAGCTGCGCCTCCCGGACGTCAGGCGGCGCGAACCCGAGGATCCCGACGCCCCAGGGCCGCCCGCCGAGCCGGTCGGCGGTCTCGCGCAGCAGCGTCCGCGCCCGGTCGCCGTCCATCAGGGCGAGCGCGAGGAACGGCAGGCCGCCGTCCTGCGCGACCGCGCCCGCGAACGCCGAACCGTCGCTGACCTGCGTCATCGGCCCCTGCACCACAACGGGCTCCGGCCTCGGCGCGAGCGGCTCGGCGCGGACCGCGGCCTCCAGATGCGCGCCGATCTCGTCCCGTACGGCCTGCACCACTCCCCCGGCGGTCTTGTACCGCCCGGCGAGCGCCGCCGCCAGCGGCCCGTCCTGCCCGACGGGAAGCAGCCGCGCCCGCAGCCCGGTGGCGCCGAGCCGCGCGTTGACCTCCGCCGGGTCGAGCCCGGCCAGCTCGATCTCCGGCAGGTCGGGGCGCGTGTACACACGATGCCCGTGGACGACCGCGGTCTCGCCGCCGTCCATCGCCGCCAGCGCGGACACGACGTCGGCGGGCAGGTCCATCTCCCGGACGAGCGCGAGCTGCACGTCCAGGACGACCCCGGCCGCGCCGCCCGCCACCGCCGCCGCGGCCGTGTGCGTCCCGATCCCACCGGCCGAGTACACCGGGACGTCCACCGACGGGTCTGCCATCAGCCGCTGGAGCAGGACGAACGAGGTCGGCTCGCCGACGCGCCCGCCCGCCTCCGAGCCCCGCGCGATGAGCCCCACGTCGCCGGTGAACCCGCGCGCGACGGGGATGACGGCGGCGGCCTCGTCGGCGTCCACGACCTCCACGAGCAGGCGGCGGCCGCGCGCGAAACCGGCGACGTCGAGCGAGTCGTCCGACCGCAGCGCGGGCGCGTCGACCAGGACGGTGTCCACCGCGTCCGGGATCTCGGCGGGCCTGACCCGGCACCCGGCCGGGACACGGACGCCGAACGGGCCCGTCCACCAGCGGCACACGTCCGCGAGCGCCGCCAGTCCCGGCGCGCGGTCGGCGCCGAGGTCGAGCACGCCGACCCCGCCCGCCCGCGCGACCGCCACGGCGAGATGGGGTACCGGACGGCCGAACGGTGTGACCCCGATGACCTCGGTCCGGCGGCCGTCGCCCGGCCCCCGCCCGTACTCGCCCTTGTCCGCCGCCATGCACAGCCCCCCGACGTCGCCCCGCGGCTCGCAACAACGCTGCGCCACACTACGGTCAGCGAGCAACCGATTACCGAGACGACACACCAGAGAGCGCGTTGATAGCGCACAGCAAAGAACATTGGACCGCGGGTTTACTTATTGGGGGGCGACCCCCCGGGTCGGGATTCACACACCTGCCGGTGGTCAGGTTCAACCTGCCGGAGGTTGGGGGCGAACGTGCCGGGGTTGGGGGCAAAGTGCCCGGGGGTTGGGGGTGGCGCCGATAAAATCGGGTGATGGCGACGCTCAATCCGGTCAGGGGGCGGTTCCGGATTCCGGTGCGGCGGCGGGAGGCGTCCGGCGGGGCGGATCCGGTGCGCGCCGCGCTGGCGCCGCTGGTGGCCGCGCATCGCGACGCCTATCCGGGCGCCGACGAGGCGGAGCTGCTGCGCGGCTACGCGGTCGCGGAGCGCCTGCACCGCGGGCAGCTCCGCAAGTCCGGCGCCCCGTACATCACCCATCCGCTGGCCGTGGCGCTGATCCTCGCCGGGATGGGCCTCGACACGACCACGCTCGTCGCCGCGCTGCTGCACGACACCGTCGAGGACACCCCGTACACGCTCGGGGAGCTGCGCGCCGAGTTCGGCGAGGAGGTCGCGGTCCTGGTGGACGGCGTGACGAAGCTGGACGGCGAACGCTGGGGCGACCGCGCCGAGGCGGAGACCTTCCGGAAGATCGTGCTGGCCGCGGCCGCCGACCTGCGGGTCCTGGTGATCAAGCTGGCGGACCGGCTGCACAACCTGCGGACGCTGGGCTTCCAGCCGCCGCACAAGCGGGCCCGCATCGCGAAGGCGTCGCACGAACTGCTGGTCCCGTTCGCGGAGCGGCTCGGCATCCACGTCCTCAAGCGGGAGATGGACGACCTGGCGTTCGCGGCCCGCCTCCCCGAGCAGCACGCCGCGGCGGGCGAGGCCGTCGGGCGGGCGCTGCGGGAGGCCGGGCGGGCGTTCGCGCCCGCGACGGCGCTGATCGGCGCGGCGCTGGCCGAGCAGGGGGTGGCGGCGCGCGTGCAGATCAGGCCGTCGCACCTGTACGCGGTGCACCAGTCGTTCGGCGGCGACCTGGCCGGGCTGCGGCCGTGCGAGGCGGCGCGGCTCCTGCTGCTGGTGGACGGCGCCGAACGCGACTGCTACGTCGCCCTCGGCGCGGTGCACGCCGCGCTGCATCCGGTCGCCGGGCAGGTCCGCGACTTCATCGCGATGCCGAAGGACAACATGTACCGGTCGCTGCACACCCGGGTGATCAGCCCGGACGGCGACCCGTTCGAGGTGATCATCCGTACCGAGGCGATGCATCCGGTCGCCGAGTACGGGATCGTCGCGCACATCCGCGACGCGGGCGACGACGCGTCCACGGCGGTCGCCGGGCGGCGCGACCTGGTGTGGCTGAGCCGGCTGCTCGCCTGGCAGTCGGACGCGCCGTCCGCCGAGTTCCTCGACCGGCTGCGCACCGACCTCGCGGCGGGCAACGTCGCCGCGTTCACCACCGACGGCGACATCGTGGCGCTGCCCGCCGGGGCGACCGCGCTCGACTTCGCGTACGCGCTGAACCCGCGCACGGGCGACCGATGCATCGGCGCCGTCGTGAACGGGCGGCTCGCGCCGATGTCGGTGCAGGTCCGCAGCGGCAACGTCGTGGAGATCCTCACCGACCCGGCCGGGTCGCCGTCCGAGGACTGGCTGGGCATCGCCGCGACGGTCACCGCCCGCGTCCACATCCAGCAGCGGCTGACGCTGCGGCGCGCCGAGGAGGCCGCCGACGCGGGGCGGCGCCGCCTCGTCCGGGCGCTGGCCCGCCGGGACGTCGACCTGCTCGCCGCCGAGGCGCACGGCGACTCCCTGTCCGTCGCCCGCGACCTCGGCTACACCGAGATCAACGAGATGTACGCGGCGCTGACCGACGGCTCGCTCGCGCTGGACGACCTGCTGGCCCGGTTCGCCCGCCCCTAGGCGCCGCTGGCTACGCTGGTGGGCGAGGTGATCGGAATGAGCGGCGGGGCATCGGCGAGGGTCGTCCGCCCATGACGGACGGAATGTTCGAGTACGGCGTCGACGGCCCGAAGGTGATCGTGGCCGGTGTCGACGGGTCGGAGACGTCCCTGCGCGCGGGCGCGTACGCGTGGGGCCTCGCGCGCCGCAGCGGCGCGACGCTCGTCGCCGTGCACGTGGCGCCGGTGTCGGCGCTGTCCACCCTCACGCCGGGCGGCGCCGCCGTCATGCGGGAGACCGCGGACCAGGTCGCGGCCGACCTGCGCCGGGAGCTGGAGGCGGCGGCCGAGCGCGTGGACGTCCGGTACGAGTTCGTCACCGAGCAGGGCGATCCGTACACCGTCCTCGCCCGCGTCGCCGACGAGTCCCGCGCCGACGCCGTGATCGTCGGCGCGTCTGCCCAGGCGGGACACCGCCTCATCGGATCGGTCGCCGTCCGGCTGGTCCGAGCGGGCCGCTGGCCCGTGACGGTCGTGCCCTGACCCACGACCGGTCACTTTCGGACATGCCGCCCGGCGCTCAGCCGCGGACACGCCACCTCACGCGCAGCGCGGACGCGCCGCCCGGGCGGTCAGCCGCGGACGCGGCGCCTTGGCGGGGCGTCCGGGGGGAACGGGCGCGAGCCCGCCACCACGGCGGACAGCAGCACCACAACGGCCGTCCCGCCGACCAGGTTGATGCCGGCCGTGGCGAGCGCCGCGTCGAACGGGCCCTTCAGCGTCAGCGGCAGGATCGTGAGCAGCGCGACCGCGATCGCGCCGATCCACGCGAACGCCCGGACGGGACGCGCCGACGACGCCAGCAGCAGGTGCATCAGCGCGGTCGCCTGGATCGTCCCCGCCATCGCGCACAGCGCGTAGCTGGTGGCCGCGGGCATGGCGGCGGTGTGCCCGCCCGCGAACACCGGGACCTCCACCCCGACCATCGTGCGCAGCCCGACCACCGCGGCGAACGCGAGGAGGCCCCCGCCGAGCGCGGCGGCGGCGCCCGTCCACCACAGCGGCCGCAGCGGCGGCCCGGACGCCCTGGAGATCTCCTCGTGCAGCCGGATGAAGTCCTCGTACCGCCGCGCCGGCGCCTCGGGCCGGCGCCGCCGCGCCGTGTCGGGACACCGGAACGACCGCTCCCAGGGCCGTGGCGCAGGGCGGCCGGCGCGCCTGCCGTGCAGGCCACCGGAGTACCGCCCGAATGACGAATCGGGCATGTCCCCTCCCCCGTGCGAACGTAGGGGTGGTACCCGGCACCGAACGGGGGAACTCCCCCAACCGCACCATTTTGCCGATGTTTGGCCGCGTTCCACGGCAAAGCCGCCCGTGTCCCCAGGCAGCTCAGCGGGCCCGGACGCGGCGGACCCCGGGGAGCCGCGCTCCCCGGGGTCCCTCTCCCGGACGCCGGGCGGTCAGGTCAGACCTGGCCGGCCTTCTCCAGCGCCGCGCAGCAGGTGCCGGTGATCAGGCGGGTCACCACGTACGGGTCGACGTTGGCGTTCGGCCGCCGGTCCTCGATGTAGCCCCTCTTCTCGACCTCGACCTGCCACGGGATCCGGACGGACGCGCCGCGGTCCGACACGCCGTAGCTGAACTCGCTCCACGGCGCCGTCTCGTGCATGCCGGTGAGCCGCCGCTCGATGTCGGCGCCGTACCCGGTGACGTGCTCCTGCGCCCTCCCGGCGAGCGCCTCGCACGCCGTGATGATCGCGTCGTAGCCCTCGCGCATGGCCTTGGTCGAGAAGTTCGTGTGCGCGCCGGCGCCGTTCCAGTCGCCCTCGACCGGCTTCGGGTCGAGGGTGGCGGAGACGTCGAAGTCCTCGGCGATGCGGTACAGCAGCCAGCGGGCGACCCACATGTGGTCGCCGACCTCGATCGGGCCGGCCGGGCCGATCTGGAACTCCCACTGGCCCGGCATGACCTCGGCGTTGATGCCGGAGATCTTCAGGCCGGCGTCCAGGCACGCGTCCATGTGCCGCTCGACGATGTCGCGCCCGAACACCTCGTCGGCGCCGACGCCGCAGTAGTAGAAACCCTGCGGGGCCGGGTAGCCGCGCTCGGGGAAGCCGAGGGGGCGGCCGTCCTTGAAGAACGTGTACTCCTGCTCGATTCCGTACCAGGAGTCCTGCTCGTCGTACTGCTCGGCGATCGGGCGCAGCTGGGCCCGCGTGTTGGTCTCGTGGGGCGTGCCGTCCACGAGGAAGACCTCGCAGAGGACCAGCTTGTGGTCGCCGCCGCGGATCGGGTCGGGACAGGAGAAGACCGGCTTGAGCACGCAGTCGGAGCGGTCGCCGGGCGCCTGGTTGGTGCTCGACCCGTCGAAGCCCCAGTCCGGCAGGTCGGCGCCGTCGGCGAGGATCCTCGTCTTCGACCGCAGCCGCGCGGTCGGCTCGGTCCCGTCGATCCAGATGTACTCGGCCTTGTAGCTCAACGTCGGTCCCTTCGAGGCGGATTCCGGGGCACCTGACAACCTGCCAACCAGGCATTTCGGACCTGTTGCCCAATTGTGAACGCCATGTAAACCGCGCGCAGGTCGTCCCGAACCCCGGCGTCCGCCATAATCGGCCGACATGTCGCAACAGCTCCGGGAGCACATCCGCGTCCTGCTCGCGCTCGGCGCGGACGACTTCGACACCATCGCCGCCCGCTGCGCCGAACACCTGGACGACCCGTCCGCCGACCCGTCCATCGACGCCCCCGACGACCCGTCCGACGACGCCCCCGACGCGCTCGACGCCGGTGCGCTCGCGCGCGAGATCGCCGCCGAGGAGTTCGCCGCCTACCTCGCCGACCAGCGCACCTGGCCCGACGTGACCGACACCGACCGCCTGCTGCGCGCCTTCCGCGACCTCGACCTGTCCGGCATCGTGGCCCGCGCCGACTTCGCCTGCTGCCAGAGCTGCGGGATGGCGGAGATCGGCGCCGAGGTGCCGAGCGGCGAGCAGCGGCGCGGGTACGCGTTCTGCCACCGCCAGGACATGGAGACCGCGACGCTCGGCGGCGGCCTCATGCTGGCCTACGGGATCTTCACCGACGCCGACGAGCCGTCCACCCAGCCCGAGATCGGCGAGGACGTCGCCGAGGCCCTCCGCCGCCACGGCCTGACCGTGCGCTGGGACGGCGACCCGTCCCGTCGCATCGAGGTCGACCTCTCCTACCGGCGCCGCCGCTCGGGCCACCTCGCCGCCTGGCCGGACGGCCCCGTCCCGCCCGCCCCGGACTCCGACCGCCTGGACGTCACGTACTGCGACTACGCGCGGGGCCGCCACGTGGACGACCCCACCCCCATGACGCTGGCCGAGGCCCGCGGCGTCTTCCTGGACCTCACGCCCTACCCCGGCAACTTCGCCGTCTTCGCGGGCCGCTCGGACGGCGTCGTGCAGATGGCCTGGGAGTCGGGCCCGCGGCTGTGGCTGGAATGCCCGGACCCCGCCACGCGCCGCTCCCACGGCCGTCACGTCACCGTCGCCGAAGCCGAGGACCTCATGGCGATCCTCGCCACCGAGGACCGCGTGGCCCTGGACCGCCTCCCCGGCTACACGACCGAGAACTGGCCCACCTGACCACCCGGCGAGCGGTCTCGGCGAGTCTTTCGCCCTGCCGGGCGCCCATTGTTGCCCACCGCTCACGAATGCCCAACAAACCCGGCGCAATTCGACGGAGTCGGCAAACGTCGCCCACCTTTCCAAGAACCCTTTGACTTTTTACTCCGCTCACGACAACGGAATAATCTTTCCGGTTCAAGATGAGCGGGGAATTGTTTGCCGCACCGCGCGGCAAAGCCTAGTGAAACGGGGGAAAGGGATGAGGCGGACTATCGCGGCCTCGCTCGGCACGGCCGTCGTGCTCGGCGGGCTCGCCACCATGGCGCCTTCCGGCCAAGCAGCGACGCATTCCGGCGGACGGACCCACGTCGTCTGGCCGGGACACTCGATCCAGGCGGCGGTCGACCGCGCCAGACCCGGCGACACCATCCGGCTCAAAGCCGGGCATTACGCCGGCGGCGTCCTCGTCCGCAAGCGCCTCACGATCCGCGGCGAGGGCAACAAGACCATCGTCCGTCCTGGTCACCGCGACCACTGCGCGAAGGCCAAGGTCCCCGGCATGGGGTTCTGCGTGGTCGGCTGGGCGAAGCGCCCGGTCCGCGGGGTGACGATCAAGCAGCTGGCCGTCCAGGACTTCACGGGCACCGGGGTGTTCGGCACCTACACCGACCGCCTGACGGTGCAGGCCGTCCTCGCCAAGAAGAACGGCGAGTACGGCATCGCCGAATACAACTCCACCCGCGGCCGGTTCGTCTGGAACTGGACCATCGACAACAGGGACGACGCCGGCCTCTACGTCGGCGACACCGCCAACGCGCGCGGCACCGAGATCGCCTGGAACCATTCCTCCGGCAACACGCTCGGCCTCCTGGTCCGGCACGCCCGCCACGTCGAGGTCCACGACAACACGCTGACGGGCAACTGCACGGGAATCGCCCTCGTCGACGACAGCCAGAAAACCGGACAGGGCAACACCACGATCTGGAAGAACCGCGTCTCGAAGAACAACATGATCTGCAAGGCGCACGGCCAGGTTCCGGCGCTGCACGGCACCGGAATCCTGTTCTTCGGCGGCGACCACAACGAGGTCGCGAAGAACACCGTGCACGAGAACCGCGGGAAACTGCCCTACTCCGGCGGGATCGTCCTCTTCCGCGGCACCCCGCCGCGCAACCGTCCCGCGCACCACAACCTGATCAAGGCCAACCACGTCCGCGGCAACAAGCCGTACGACCTGGTCAACAAGAGCGGCAGCAAGACCAACCGCTTCCGCAAGAACGACTGCAGGACGTCCAACCCAGCCGGCCTCTGCTGAGTCCGGCCGGGCGGCGGAAACCTCCCGTTCCCGAACGGGAGGTTTCCGCCCCCGGACGAAACCGATGAGTTCGGCGCCCGCTCCGAGTCAACACACAGAGCACAACCGCCCGAACTCGGAGGAGCCCATGACCGCCAAGGCACTACCGCCCGTCGTCGACACCGAGACCTGGCAGCGCCACCTCGACGAGCTGCGCGCCCGGGAGAAGGCCGCGACCCGGGAGCTCGACGCGATCGCCGCCCAGCGCCGCCGGCTGCCGATGGTCGAGCTGCCCGACTACACCCTGGAAGGCGAGGAAGGCCCGATCAGCCTGGCCGACGTCTTCGACGGCAGATCACAGCTGATCGTCTACAACCACATGTGGTTCCCCGGCGAGACCTGGCAGTGCCCCGGCTGCACGGGCTTCACCTCGCAGTTCACCCGGCTGGAGTTCCTGGACGCCTACGACGCCAGGTTCGTCGTCGTCACCCAGGGCCCGATCGACGAGGCCCTCGCCTACAAGCACCGGGTCGGCAACAAGGTGACCTGGTACTCCACCGCGAACAGCCCGTTCGGCGCCGACGTCGGCGCGCCCCCGAACGGCGGCTTCGCCGTCAACGTCTTCCTGCGCGACGGCGACACCGTCTACCGCACCTGGCACACCAACGGCCGAGGCACCGAACAGCTCAGCCACACCTTCCCGCTGATCGACCTGCTCCCCTACGGCCGCCAGGAGGAATGGCAGGACTCCCCCGAAGGCTGGCCGCAGTCCCCCACCTACAGCCGCTGGTCCGGCTCCGAGGCCATCGCCGCCGCCTACGGCCCGGACGCGTAGCACGCCCCCCAAGGACCCTGCCCGGCGGACGCGCCACGAGAACCCCGTTGCCGCATCCGTGATCACGCGAGCGGCCCGGCTCCACCGCGCAGAAACCGTTCCCCGAGCGGCGTCAACGCGTGATGCACCGTCTTGCCTCTGCGCTCGCTGGTGATGAGGCCCGCGCCGCGAAGGGCCGTGGCGTGCTGGGACGCGGACGCCGCGCTGACCCCGAGCCGGGACGCGATCTCCCCGGTCGTGAGCTCCCCGTCCGACCCGAGCAGCCGGACCACGGCCGCCCGCGTCCGGCCGAACACCCGGGACGGGTCGCCGTCCGGCCCACCGGGCGGCCGGGACGCGGGCACCACCACGGCCGCGGGCCCGTCCTCGACGATCAGGACGCGCGGTCCGGTGATGAACGGCGAGAACGTGATCCGGACCCCCCGTCCCCGGAGCCGGACGTCACCGTCGCGCAGCGTCTCGATCTCCAGCACCGGAGCCGTCCACCGGATGGCGGGATGCAGTCGGCCGAGCGCGGCACCGATTCCGCTGTTCGCCATCGTCCGGGCATGACCGGACGCCTCGGCGCACAGATGCGCGCTCAGCACCGGCCAATGATCCGCCAGCGCGGCCCGGTGGAAGTCGCGGATCCCGCGGATCAGCGTCCGCATCATCTCCCCGTCCCCGGCGGCGAGGCGTGGCAGCCACGGGGCCGGCGGCCGCGGCCCGTACGCCTGCTCCATCTCGGCGCGGATCCGCCGGACCGGCGTCGAGGCGACGGCGTCGAGTTCCCCTTCGAACCCCGGCACGCCCGTGTACGGCGTCAGGAAGTCGGGGAGCAGCCGTCCGGGCGGCACCAGATCGAGCAGCAGGCGGGACGGGCCGCCCAGCCGCGACCGCGTCCGCCACGCGACGGGCTCCGGCCCGCGCAGCGCCTGGGCGCCGAACACGGTCTGGGTGATCGGCGAAAGGCCGGGCTTGATGCGGATCCGGGTCAGATCCTCATAGTCGAGCCAGAGCCGCAGCATGGCGCGAATATAGAACATTTCAGGTATTTCCAAAATCATTGCACCCCGTGCGGAGCCTCATGGAAGGTGCGGGCCATGAACCGATTCCGCCTGATCCGCCCCGCCGTCCCCCTGATGGTCGCCGCCGCCATGGTCACGGCGGCGCCGCCCGCCCAAGCCGAGACGACCGTCCGTGAGGGCGGCATCGACGGGGTGCCGTATCGGGTCGAGGTTCCGGATCACTGGAACGGGACGCTGCTGCTGTGGAGCCACGGCGCGTACAGCCTGGAGTTCCCGGCGCCATCGGACATCGCACTGACGAACCATCCGGCCACCCGGCAGTGGCTGCTCGACCACGGGTACGCGCTGGCGGCCTCCCAGCTCCGCACGCAACGCGGCTGGGGCGTGGTCGAGTCGGGCCTGAAGGACCAGATCGACCTGCTCGACTGGTTCACCGCGAACGTCGGCAGACCCCGGCGCACCATCTCGGCGGGCGCGTCCGCCGGCGGGCTCACCGCCGTCCTGCTGGCGGAACGCAACCCGCACCGCTTCGCCGGCGTCGCCTCGCTCTGCGGAGTCGTCGGTGGCACGACGGGCCACTTCAACAGCGCCCTGGACGCGAACTTCGCGGTCAAAACTTTGCTGGCGCCCGAACTCGACCTGGTTCACATCAAGGACCCGCAAGCGAACACGACCAACGCCCGCCGCGCCCTCAAAGCCGCCCTGAACTCCCCCACCGGCCGCGCCCGCCTAGCCCTGGCAGCCGCCCTCGCCGACATCCCCGGCCGCTACACCTCACGCGCACCAGCACCCGAAACAGTCGCCGCCCAGGTGGAACAACAGTTCTACTACGCCAACAACGACCGAGGCGCCTTCTGGGGCCTCAACCGCACGGACATCGAACAGCGGGCCGGCGGTAACCCGTCCTGGAACACAAACGTGAACTACCGGACGCTCCTAGCCCACTCCACCCAGAAAAACCTAGTAAAACAGGCCTACCGCGACGCCGGCCTAAGCCTCCGCAAAGACCTGGTCCGCCTCAACGCCACCCCCCGCATAAAAGCGGACCCCGGAGCCGTCCGATACCTCAACCGATACGGCACCCCCACCGGCCGAACCCCCTGGCCAGTGGTCACCCTGCACTCAACAGGCGACGGCAGCGTCCCCACCGGCAACCAGCGCCGCTACGCCACCCAGGTACATCGCGCGGGCAACCCGGCGAACCTGAAGCAGCTCTACGTCGACCGCGGCTACCACTGCACCTTCACCGCCTCCGAGGAAATCGTCACCCTGCAAACCCTCCTCACCCGAATGACCACCCACCACTGGCCCACCACCCACCCCACAACCCTCAACAACATCGCCGCCAAACTCAGCCCCGACCACCAGACCGTATTCGACACCGACCCCGAACCAGGCCTCCACCCAACAACCCCATCCTTCACCCACCACCACCCAGCCCCCTACCTACGCCCCTGAACGCGCTCGTCAGCGAATGGCACGCTAATGGCACGAACCCCCTGTTCCCGTGATCAGGAACAGGGGGTTTTCGCTGGTGGGCGCGGACGGGTTCGAACCGCCGACTCCTCGCTTGTAAGGCGAGTGCTCTACCCCTGAGCTACGCGCCCGCGTTGCCGGGAAAGCGTACCCGGTTCGCGGGCGCGGGCGCGAAACGGTGCTGCTTCCCGGCGGGACGCGGTGGGGCGGTGTTACGGGGTGTCCAGGTGGACCCAGACGCCCTTGATCTCGGTGTAGGCGTCCAGGGCGTAGGGGCCCATCTCGCGGCCCCAGCCGCTGGATTTGTAGCCGCCCCAGGGGGCGGCGGCGTCGGGGATGGGGAGCATGTTGACGAAGACGGCGCCGGCGCGGATCTCGGCGGCGAGGCGGTGGGCGGTGGCGAGGTCGCGGGTCCAGAGGGACGCGGCCAGGCCGTAGTCGGTGTCGTTGGCGCGGACGGCGAGTTCCTCGGGGTCGTCGTAGGCGAGGACGGGCAGGACGGGGCCGAAGATCTCCTCGCGGGCGATGGTCATGTCGTCGGTGACGCCGCCGAAGACGGTCGGGGCGTAGAAGTAGCCGTTCGCGAGGGGGCCGTCGGCGCGGTGGCCGCCGGTGACGAGTTCGGCGCCCTGCTTGGCGCCGGTGCGGACGTAGGAGTCGACGCGGTCGAGGTGTTCGGAGGAGACGAGCGGGCCGATCTGCGTCTCGGGGTCGAGGCCGGAGCCGAGGCGGAGGCCGGACGCGGCGGCGGCGAGCTTCTCGGTGAACTCGTCGGCGCGGCGGCGGTCGACGTAGAGGCGGGTGTAGGCGGCGCAGACCTGGCCGCTGTTGAGGAGGGCGCCCTGCAGGTTGCCGGCGACGGCCTTGTCGATGTCGGCGTCGCGGGCGATGACGCTGGGGGCCTTGCCGCCGAGTTCGAGGGTGACGCGCTTGAGGTTGCCGGCGGACGCCTGGACGATCTCGCGTCCGACGGAGGTGGAGCCGGTGAAGGAGACCTTGTCGATGTCCGGGTGCGCGACGAGGGCGCGGCCGACGGCGGGACCGCCGGTGAGGAGGTTGACGACGCCGGGCGGGAAGCCCGCCTCGGCGCAGAGCTCGACCAGCCGGACGGTGGTGAGCGGGGTCTGCTCGGCGGGCTTGATGATGACCGTGTTGGCGCAGGCCAGGGCGGGGGCGAGCTTCCACGCGGCGATCATGAGGGGGAAGTTCCACGGGGTGATCAGCGCGCAGACGCCGACGGGCTCCCGGCGGACGTAGTGCAGGGTGTCCGGGAACGAGATCGGGGAGACCGAGCCTTCGATCTTGGTGCACCAGCCGGCGAAGTAGCGGAAGTGCTCGGCGGCGCCGGTGACGCTGACGGAGTGCGCGACGCCGAGGGGCTGGCCCTGGTCGCGGGTCTCCAGCTCGGCGAGCTCGGCCTGGTGCTCCTCGATCAGGTCGGCGACGCGCCAGAGCAGGCGGGCGCGCGCGCTCGGCGGCATGGTGGCCCACTCTGGGTCGTACAGCGCGCCGCGGGCGGCGGCGACGGCGTCCTCCACGTCCTCGGGGCCGGCCTCCGCGCAGGTCGCGAGGACGGTCCCGGCGGCGGGATCGGACGTGGTGAACTCGGCGCCGTCCGCCGCTGCGGCCCATTCGCCGTTGATGTGGAGCCGGGTGTTCATGGTGACCTCCCTCGCAGGTGAGGCCAGTCTCGGCGGGCGCGGCGCGCGGGTCTTGTCTGTGGGCGTACGGGAGTTGACCACCCGTGTAACGATCACTCGCCGGGGACGGTCACCCTGTACTCGCGGGGGCTGGCGCCGTAGGCGGCCTTGAACAGGCGGCTGAAACGCGCGGCGTCGACGAAGCCCCAGCGGGCCGCGATGGCGCTGACCGGGCGGTGCAGCTGGAGGGGGTCCCGCAGGTCGCGGCGGCAGTGCTCCAGGCGGCGTTCCTTGATCCACGCGGAGACGGTCGTGCCCTCCTCGCGGAACAGGTTGTACAGGTGCCGGGACGAGACGAAATGCGCGGCGGCGATGTCGTCCGGGGACAGGTCCGGGTCGTCCAGATGGCGTTCGATGTAGGCGCGGACGCGGAGCAGCAGCGCGCGGCGGCGGGAGTCGGTGGTCGGCGCGGTGAGGTCCAGGCGTTCGGCGAGGAGGGTGACGAGCAGGTCGACGATGTTGTCGCCGAGCCGGACGCTGCCGTGGTCGTCCAGCTCGTCCAGCCGCTCGGCGAGCTGGAGCAGGAACGGCGACAGCAGCGCGCCGACGCCCTGGCGGCCGGAGATCCGCGTGGCGGTGAGGCCGGCGACGGCCTCCTCGGGCAGGTGCAGCAGGCGGCGCGGGACCATCAGGACGAGCTGCCGGTACGAGTCGTCGAACGCGAGCGTGTACGGACGCGTCGTGTCGTAGATCGTGAAGTCGCCGGGGACGAGGGCGGCCTCGCGCCCGTCCTGCGTGAGCAGGCAGTACCCGTTGAGCTGGACGCCGATCTTGTAGTGCCCCGGGTCGGACCTGGCGATCAGCGCCCCCGTACGGCGCACGACGTTCGGCGTGGACGCGACGTCCGCGACCGTGAGCGCGCCCAGTTCACGTCCGCGCATACGGCCCTCGAAGCGGTCCGGCCGGGTGGTCTCGGCGCGCAGCGGGACGAACATGTCCGTCACCGAGCTGCGCCAGAACTCGAACCGCTCGGCGACCGGCAGATCCGCCGTGCGAATGAGTGTCGACATGCGCGTTTCCCCAGATTAAGCCCCGTTCCCGTGTTGTCCGACATGGTGCACCCTCCGGGCCGGTTCGCGCTAGTACCGCCACCCCGGCCCGGACAGGATTCCCCCAGGCCCGCGCCCCGCGGGGACGCCCCCGCACCCCCCGGCCGGCTTCACTCAGGCCTGCATTCTGTGGAGGACGTCCCCACACCCCCCGGTTCGCTTCACTCAGGACTGCGTTCTGTGGAGGACGTCCCACCCCCCCTGGTTCGTTCACTCAGGCCTGCACTCTGTGGAGGGCGCCCCTGCCCCCGGTTCGCTTCGCCCAGGCCAGCGTTCTGTGGGGGACGCCCCCAACGCCCCCGGTTCGCTCAGGTCATGGCCTGGCGGACGCCGTGGGTGTCGCAGAACTGCTCGAAGCCCGTGACCGCACCGTCCCGCACCCGCCACACATGGACGAACCGGACGCGCATCGCCTTGCCGGTCGCGCGGTAGGTGCCGGAGTAGTGGCCGATCGCGACGACGGTCCCGTCCGTGCCGTCGATCAGCTCGTCGGCGTCGGCGCGGAAGCCCTCCCAGTCGGCGCCCAGCCGCCCGAAGACCCCGGCCTTGATGGCGTCGGTGCCCACGTAGGTGCCCGCGTAGGGGAACCCGGCCATCTCCGTCCAGGCGATGTCGTCGGCGAACGCCTCGACCATGCCGTTCAGGTCGCCGCGGTCGGAGGCCGCGTAGTGGGCCTTGATGATGTCGTAAGCCTCGCTCATGTGCTGCCCTCCCGTGTCGGAGCAAGTCCAGCGTCCCGTCCGGCCGGGGCTCTTGGCCGTGCCCGAACAGTCCTTGTCTGTGGCGGCACGGTCAAGGCCGGTGGCGGCACGGTCAAGGCCGGTGGCGGCACGGTCAAGGCCGGTGGCGGCACGGTCAAGGCCGGTGGCGGCACCGTCGAGGGCAGTGGCGGCACGGTCAGGAGGCGGGGGTTATGCGGGTCAGGGCGGCGGCGAGGCGGTCGGCCGCGGTCGGGGCCGCGGGGGCGGGGAGCCCGCCGACGATCTTGAGCGCGAAGCGCATGAGGGCCGGATGGGACAGGCCGTGCCGGGTGGCCAGGCGCATCACCCGCGGGTCGTCGATGGCGCGGGAGAAGGCGCGGCCGAGCGTGAACGGGCCGCCGTTGGCGTGCTTGATCGCGGACGGATACCTCCGCAGCACCCGCTCGGGAAACGCCGACGAGAACGCGGTCGTGATCACGTCGGCGGCGATGCGGGCCGCTTCGAGCGCGTACGCGATGCCCTCCCCGCTGGACGGGTTGACCATCCCGCCGGAGTCGCCGACGAGGAGCAGGCCCGGAAGGTAGTGAGGCTGGCGGCTGAAGCCCATGGGCAGCGCGGCGCCGCGCACGGGCCCGGTGGCGTTCTCCTCGGTGAAGCCCCACGACGGCGGGAGCGGGGCCAGCCAGCGGGAGAGGAGCCGGTGGTAGTCGGGGTGCTCGCCGCGGAGCAGCGCCACGCCCACGTTGCAGGTGCCGTCGCCCATGCCGAACACCCAGCCGTAGCCGGCCGGGGCCAGGTCGAGCCAGCATTCGAGGTGGTCGTCGTCGTGGCGTGGACTGCGGAAGTAGCGGCGGCCCGCGATGCCGATCGGACGGTCGCGGCGCGGCCGCAGCCCGAGGGCGACGCCGAGCCGGGACGAGGCCCCGTCCGCGGCGATGACCAGGCGGGCCTTGTGCTCGGCGCCGTCCGTGCGGACGCCCGTCACCCGTCCGTTCGCCTGGATCGGGGCGGTGACCTTGGTGTTCTCGCGGAGGTCGGCGCCGGCGGCGACGGCGTTGCGGGCGAGGAGCTCGTCGAGGCCGGCGCGGGTCCGGGTGAGGCCGTGGCCGTCCGGCCAGGGGAGTTCGAGGCGGCGGCCGGCGCCGATCAGGCGGATGCCCTTGTTGGGGAACCAGCCGGGCCCGGTGAGATCGATGCCGAGCGTCCGCAGTTCCCGGACGGCCCGCGGCGTCAGGCCGTCCCCGCAGATCTTCTCGCGCGGGAAGGACGTCTTCTCCAGGACGAGGACGTCCAGGCCGGACCGGGCGAGGTGGCGGGCGACGGCGGATCCGGCGGGACCGGCGCCCACGACGACGACGTCGCGCATCACGGACGCCGATCGAACCGTCCGGGGCCGGGCGGCCTCGACGCGGTCATATGTTGGGCGGTTCCGCGCTGATGTCGGCGAGGGCCGAGCGTTCGTCGCGCTGGACGGCCAGGTCCCCGATCGAGACCATCCCGATCGGGCGGTCGCCGTCCACGACCGGGATCCGGCGGACGGCGTGCCGCCGCATGAGCTGGACGGCGGCGTCGGCGTCCGCGTCCGGCGCGACCGTGACCACGTTGGTGCTGCAGATGTCGGCGACGGCGGTGCCGGACATGTCCTTCTCGACGGCGACGGCGCGGACGACGATGTCGCGGTCGGTGACCAGCCCGCGGAGCCGGCCCTCGTGGACGACGAGGACGTCGCCGATGCCGTGCTGCCGCATGAGGTCCCCGACCTGCACCAGAGACGTGTCCGGGGACACCGCCACGGGAACCGGCGTCATCACCTCGTTCACCTTCTGGGCCATGAGCGAGCCTCCCTCTCTCGGGGCCTCGCCTACCCAGCGCCGAACGGGATATGTCCGCGACCGAGGCCTATACGACCGAAATCCGCCCGCGACCGAGGCCCTACGCGGCCGAGATCCGTCCGCGACCGAGACCCTACGCGGCCGAGATCCGTCCGCGACCGAGGCCCCACGCGGCCGGGGCCTATGCGGTCGGGGCCTATGCGGTCGGGGCCTATGCGGTCGAGATCTGGCCGCGGGCTCTGTGGTCTGGGTGCCTAGCCCTGGGCGTCGGGGCCGTCCTGCTCGGCGAGGAAGCGCTCGAACTGCGCGCCGAGCTCGTCCGCGGTGGGCATGTCCTGCGACTCGGCGAGGAGGCTGTCGCGCTCGGCGGCCCCGGCGAACGCGTCGTACTGCTGCTCCAGGGCGCGGACGACCTTCTCCACCTCGTCGTTGCCGTCCACCTGCTCGGCGATGTCGGCGTCGGTCGCCTCGGCCGCCTCGCGGAGCCGCTCGACGGGCAGCGCCAGCCCGGTGGCGTCGACGATGGCGTCCAGCGCGGCGACGGCGGCGGCCGGGTACGCGGACTGCGCGAGGTAGTGCGGGACGTGCACGGCGAGCCCGACGGCGTCGTGGCCCGCCTCCCCGAGCCGCAGCTCCAGCAGCCCGGCGGCGCTGCCAGGGACCTGGACCTTGTCGAACCACGAGGTCCGCGTGACGAGTTCGGGCCGCGTCGCGTGCGAGGTGATGCCGACCGGACGGGTGTGCGGGACGCCCATCGGGATGCCGTGGAACCCGACGACCAGCCCGATGCCGAGGCGCTTCACCAGATGCAGGACGGACGACGTGAACCCCTCCCAGAGCCGGTCGGGCTCCGGCCCGGACAGCATCAGGAACGCGCTGCCGGCGTCGTCGCGGAGGAGCCGCACCACCAGCTCGGGCGCCTCGTAGGACGCCCAGTGGTCGCGGTCGAACGTCATCGGCGGGCGGCGGGCCCTGTAGTCGATCAGGGAGTCGACGTCGAAGCGGGCGACGACGCGGTGCTCCAGCGCTTCGAGCAGGTGCTCGCGGACGAGCTGCCCGGTGGACCCGGCGTCCACGAAGCCGTCGAGGCTGTGCAGCAGCACCGGACCCGTCATCGGCGGCAGGTCGGCGTCGAGCTCGTACAGATCCTCCGGGTTCAGCAACTTCTCCCCCACCTCTTCATGTCGTCGTCACAACATTAGGACATGCGGAGGCCAATCCCCGGATCGGCTGTGACGCCGGTCACTACGAGGCCCTGCGCGGTCGGACGTCGACCGAGGCCCGGCGCCTCCATCCCCGGCCGGGGGCTCTGCGAGGGCCTAGGGGAGGCTCCACAGGGAGACCGACAGCAGGCCCAGGCTGACGGCGATGAGGAGCATCGCGACGGACAGTCCGCCCTCGTCGGCGGCGGGCACGGTCCGGCCGCGGGTCACCAGGGCCACGAACCACGCGAAGAAGCCCACGGCGACGACGTCCATCGCCACGGCGAGCCCGGTCACGACATCACCATCCTCCTCATCGGAGCAACCCTAGACGAGTGCGGTCACTCACATCTCCGCCTCGCCGCGCACAACCGGCGGCATTGGATACAGAATCTAGTTCTGGATCCAGGGAAAGGGCATCGCATGACCGCCGACCGCGCATACGACATCGTCCTGTTCGGCGCCACCGGCTTCACCGGGGCCCTGACCGCCGAATACCTCGCCGCGCACGCCGATCCCGGGACGCGCTGGGCCCTCGCCGGACGCGACCGCGCCAAGCTGAGAGCCGTCCGCGACCGGCTGGAGAAGCTGGACCCCGCGTGCGCCGATCTCCCGCTGCTGCACGCCGACACCACCGACGCGGCGTCGATCGAGGAGATCGCGAACGCGGCGCGGGTCGTCATCAGCACGGTCGGCCCCTACACCGAGCATGGCGAGCCACTGGTCGCGGCGTGCGCGCGCGCCGGCACCGACTATGTCGACCTGACCGGCGAGCCCACGTTCGTCGACCGGATGTACGTGAAGTACCACGACGACGCCGTGCGCAGCGGCGCGCGGATCGTCCACGCCTGCGGGTTCGACTCGATCCCGCACGACCTCGGCGCGTACTTCACGGTGAAGCAGCTCCCCGAGGGCGTCCCGCTGCATGTCGAAGGCTTCGTGCGGGGGCGCGGGGCGGCGTCCGGAGGGACCCTGCACACGGTGGTCAGGATCCTCGGGGACGCCACCGGCATGCTGCGCGCCGAGCGCGAACGCCGCCGGCTGGAGCGGCGGCCCGCCGGGCGAACCGTGCGCCTCTCGCGGCGTCCCGTGCCGAAGGCGAAGGTCGGGGACGGCTGGACGCTCCCGGCCCCCACCCTCGACCCGCGGATCGTGATCCGGTCGGCGGCGGCGCTCGACTGCTACGGCCCGGACTTCACCTACGGCCACTACGTCGCGGTCAAACGCCTCGCCGGCGCGGTGGGGCTGGCGGCGGGCGCGGGCGCGCTGCTCGTCCTGTCCTCGCTGCCGCCCACCCGCGCGCTGCTGCTGCGGCTCCGCGCGCCGGGCGAGGGCCCGTCCGAGGAGCAGCGCGCACGCCACTGGTTCAGCGTGACGTTCGTGGGCGAGGGCGGCGGCAGGCGCGTCGTGACCGAGGTCGCGGGCGGGGATCCCGGGTACGGCGAGACGGCGAGGATGCTCGGCGAGTCGGCGCTGTGCCTCGTCCACGACGACCTCCCGGACACCGCCGGGCAGGTCACGACCGCCGCCGCGATGGGCGACGCCCTCATCGACCGGCTGGTCAGGGCGGGCATCACCTTCCGGGTCCTGAGCGCGGGACGGGGATGACGGCCTCGACGGTGGTCCCGGCGCCGGGACGGCTCGTCACCGCGACACGCCCGCCGAGCAACTCGGCGCGCTCCCGCATGCCGCGCAGCCCGTAGGAGTCGGGACGGCGGCCGTGCGCCGTCACGTCCCGGATCGAGAAGCCGGTCCCGTCGTCGGCGACCCGGAGGCGGACGCGGTCGCCGGAGTGCTCCAGCAGCAGGTCGACCCGGCTGGCGGACGCGTGCCGCAGGCTGTTCCCGACCGCCTCCTGCGCGATCCGGTACAGCGCGGTCTGCACGTGGCCGGGCAGCGCGTCCTCCAACTCGCCCTCGACCGTCACGCTCACGTCAATCGAACGCGACGCCCCAGGCCCCACCCCAGCCCCAGCTCCCGACGTAGGCGCAGGTCCTGGCCCAGCCTCAGCTCCCGGCGCAGCCCCAGGCCCTAGCCCAGCCCTGGGTCCCGGCGCAGCCTCAGTTCCCGACGCAGCGCCAGGTCTTGGCGCAGGCTCAGGTCCCGGCGCAGCCTCAGTTCCCGACGCAACCCCAGCTCCCGGTGCAGGCGCAGGTCCCGGCGCAGGGGCAGGGCCTGGGGCAGGCGCGGGGCCGCGCTGCGGGACGGGGCCGTCGCCGACCTCGCGGGCGAGGGTGGCCAGGGCCGCGGGCAGGCCGAGGTCGTCCAGGACGGGCGGGCGGAGGCCGCCGATCGCGGCGCGCGTTTCGGCCGCCGCGAGCTCGCACAGCCGCCGCCCCATCATGATCTGCGCCAGCGCCTCGGGATGGTGCTCGGGCAGCGCCCGCTCCGCCGCCGACAGGTGGAAGCCGAGGCTGGCGAGCCGCTGCGCGATGCCGTCGTGGATCTCCCGGCTCAGCCGCGACCGCTCGGCCTCCTGCGCCTCGACGGCCCGCTCGGCGAACCGCTCGGCCGCGCGCTCGCGCTCTTGCGCGGTCCGCAGCCTGCGGCACGAGCACAGGACGGGCGCGAACAGCCCGGCGAGCGCGGTGACGAGCGCGAGGTCCTCGGACGGGCACGGCCCGGCGGACCGGACGTCCACGACCGCGATCACCGTGCCGCCGCTGTGGACGGGCAGCGCGGCGCCCCGTCCGTCCCGATGGGCACGCGTCCGCCCGTGCGCCGCGACCCAGCCGACGTCGCCCTCCCCCAGCGGGACGGGCGGCCCCGACCATTCCATGGCGCGTGCGTCCTCGTCCAGGACGTACACGTCGCAGAACGTCAGCGCCCGCGTCGACCGGACGACGAGCCCGGCCAGGTCGTCCGCCATCCGCGGCAGCTCCCGGTCGGAGCAGGCCACGGCCACGACGCGGACGAGCAGGTCGGTCCCGCGCCCGGCGAGGAGCTCCAGCGGGGCGGTCACCGGAACAGCCCCTCGCGCAGCGCCACCGCGACCGCGGCCGACCGGTCGGTCACCTCCAGCTTGCGGTACAGGGCGCGCAGGTGGCTCTTGACGGTCTCCTCCCCCAGCACGAGCCGCGCCGCGATCGCCTTGTTCGACAGCCCGCCGACCAGCAGCGACAGCACCTCGCTCTCGCGCTGCGTCAGGCCCCGGTCGGCGCCGGGCCAGAACTCGCCGCGGGTCAGCCGGGCCGCGGTGACCGCCATCCGGCCGGCGAGCGTCGGGTCCACGACCGTCTCGCCCTGCGCGACCTCCTCCAGCCGCCGGACGAGTTCCGGACCGTCCACCCGCTTGAGCAGGTAGCCGCCCGCGCCGGCCCGCAGCGCCTCGAAGACGTACTGCTCGTCGTCGTACACCGACAGGAACACCACCCGCGCCTCCGGGACGCGCCCGGTCAGCTGGCGGCACAGGTCGAGGCCGCTCTCCGTGCCGAGCCGCACGTCCAGCAGGACGACGTCCGGACGCAGCGCGGTGACCAGCCGGGCCGCCTCCGCGCCCGTTCCCGCCTGCCCCACCACCCGCACCCGCCCGGAGAACCCGGCCAGCATCGCCTTCAGCCCGGCGAGGATCATCTCGTGGTCGTCGACCAGGACGACGCGTACGGGGACACCCATTCCGGCACGATAACAACCGAAAGCTACCCGTCAGTAGCCCTCACTGGAGGAACCCTCCGCGGTTTCACCCCCGCTCTCCCCTGATTGGGGGACGACCCGCGGCGCGAGCCGTGCTGTGCTTATGGCAGTGCACTCTTCCTTCGGGACTTGGCGGCCCTCCATCGTCGTGTACCGCGTGCGATCGCTGCATCGCTCCGTCTCGCCTGGCGGCTCGCTACGCGATCAGTCCCGCTCCGCTCGAAACCGCCTTCGGTCGCGATCGCGGGGTTCGGCTTATCGCGTGGTCGCGGCGGTGGCCGAGGAAGTCACAAACGTGGACCCCGCACGCGCGTGGGGAGGCCCCGGGGTCCTGGACCTGTGCCCCGGGCCGCGCGCCGCGGTCGCCGGGAGGGCGCCCCGCCGGCGCCCTCCCGGCCCTCTCACAGCTCGTGCCAGGGGATGTCGGGACGGGCCGGCGCCACCACGGCGAGGGACTGGCCGCCCTGGATCCGCTCGTCCGGCGCCGCGGTGAGCCGGAACCGGGCGTTGGGACGGTGCGACTCGCCGACGGCCAGGAGCGTGCTGCCGCGGCGCAGCAGGAAGACCGCGACGTCGAGGCGGGACCATTCCCCGGCGTCGGACGGGACGTCCACGCGGTAGAGGGTGCCGTCCGAGTCGAGCGTGCTGGCCAGGTTGTGGTAGATCGCGGCGACCCCCGGGTTGCGGATCGCGACCGCGACCACGGCGGGGTCGTCGATGTCGACCGGCTCGATGTCCGGGCTGATCAGGCTCAGCGCCTCGGTGATCTCCGGACGGCTGCCGCCGTCGTGGACCCCGGCCAGCAGGTGCGCGGACGACTCGCCCTTCCGCCGCAGGTAGGCGGACACGCCGAGCGTCACCCGGACGGTCTCGTCGTCGGTGCGGCCGACGACCACCACCGTGCGGGCCGCCTCCAGGCACGCGCGCTCGTAGGCGGTGTCGTCGAAGGCCACCACGTCGTACAGGCCGGGGTCGGGGTTCTCGCCCGCCAGCTCGCCCGGCCAGAAGATCGTGACGACGGGTGTCTTGGCGAAGTCGGGGTCGGCGCGGAGCTGCCCGATGATCGACCGCAGGCCGTCGCGGTCGTAGCCGACCATCACGATGTGCTGCCGCTTGTGCAGTTGCGCTTGGCCGTTGGCCCGCATCGTCCGTCCTCTTCCCATCCAGAGCGTCAGCTCGGCGAACATCACGAGCCCCGCGGTGAGCCCCGCCACGATGATCAGCACGCCGCCGATCCGGCCGCCGGCGGACTCCGGGTACAGGTCGCCGTAGCCGGTGGTGGTGCCGCTCACGAGGAAGTACCAGATGTACTCGTCCGGCCGTTTGATGTCGGCGCCGGGCTCCTCGAACACCGCGATCAGCAGCCAGCCCGTCACGAAGGCGGCGAGGAGGACGAGCGCGGGCGCCCGCCAGGAGCGCCCGGTGATCCGGTTGACCAGGCGCATCAGCACGATCGGCATCCGCGCAGCGTGCCAGCGGGCAAAATGCCGCGTCAAGTCCTAAAAGCGGTGTTCGGCACGACCGGAAAAGGCCAGCGGGGCCCGGCCAACCAACCGGGTCCGGCACGCCAACCAGCCAAGCTCAGCGCGCTAACCAGCCACGCTCGGCACGCCAACCAGCCACGCTCGACGCGCTAACCGGCCACGCCCGGAACGCCAAACCAGCCACGCTCGGCACGCTAACCAGCCACGCTCGGCGCGCTAACCGGCGAAGCTTGGCGCGCTAACCGGCCGGGCCGCGGCGCAGCACGCGGCTCAGGGCCGCGGCCACCTCCGCGGAGAGGTCGCCGTCGCCAGACGAGCCGGATGCGCCGGACATCCCCGGCGGGCCGGGCGGCGCGCCGGAAGGGACCAGGTCGGCGGGGTCGGCGTCGCGGACGTGGCCGCAGTCGCGGCACTCGACCTCGCCGAGGCGGCAGACCAGCGCGGTCGAGCCGCACGCGGCGCAGCGGTCGAGATCGTCCGCCCAGTCGCGGGCGGACTGGCAGCCGGGGCAGATCAGAACCTGGCGGTCCGCCCGGACCCCGCGCTTCCAGGGGCTCGCGCCCCGCACGGGGTCGGTCTGCCGCGCCCCGCAGCGAAAGCAGGGCATCACACCTCCAGGGTGCGGGGACCGGTTCCGGCCATCGGACCGGTCCGATTCGCTCAGAGCCCGGCGAGCGCCTTGCGGTACTCGCCGATGTCGCGTGCGTCCGGGATCGCGTTCACGACCTTCCAGCGGACCACGCCCTCGGTGTCGATGACGAAGGTGCCGCGCAGGGCCAGCCCCTTGGTCTCGTCGAACACGCCGTAGCGCTGTGCCGTCCCGCCGTGCGGCCAGAAGTCCGACAGCAGCGGGAACTGGTACTTCTCCTGGTCGGCCCAGGTGCGCAGCGCGTACACCGAGTCGACCGACACGGCGAGGACCTGCGCGTCGTGGTCCGCGCCGTCCCCGCCGAGGGTGGGCAGCTCGTCCCTGATCTGGCACAGCTCGCCCGTGCAGACGCCGCTGAATGCCAGCGGGTAGAACACCAGGACGACGTTCTTCGCGCCCCGGAAGCCGGACAGCTTCACCGGGGCGCCGTGCTGGTCCTTCAGCTCGAAATCGGGTGCGACGTCGCCTACCTCAACCGCCAAGGTCTCTCTCCCACGGTCCGTCCCCGCCGCCGACGGGGTATGCCCGCCCCCCACGGACGTGGAGGACGGGCCCAGTCTGTCACCCCGCGACGCCCGCCGGACCCGGGCGTCCAAATCCGGGCATTCCGCCTACCGCGGACCTCAGGCCTACTGCGAACCCCAGGCCTACTTGCGGACCTTGGGCGCGACCAGCCGCGTCCCGGACCACTCCTTCGCGGCGCTGACGCTGCTGGTCTGCGACAGGCCGGCCGTCTGCGCGGCCTCGCCGATGTCGCTCGGCTCCACATGGCCGTCGCGCCCCGCCTTCGGCGTCAGCAGCCAGATGTCGCCGCCGCCGGTGAGCGGGATCATCGCGTCGGTCAGGCCCTCGAACAGGTCGCCGTCCTCCTCGCGCCACCACAGCAGCACGACGTCGACCACGTCGTCGTAGTCCTCGTCGACCAGCTCGTTCCCCGTGACGGCCTCGACGGATTCGCGGAGCTCCTCGTCGACGTCGTCGTCATAGCCGATCTCCTGCACCACCTGGCCCGCCTTCAGGCCGAGCCGTTCGGCCAGGCTGCGCTCAGACTGCGCCTGACCCGCGGTCGCGCTCACGAAAGTCCTCCCATTGTCGTCGTCCGCACGGTGTCGTGCTCTTGTATTCCGGCCCCCTGGACGGGTGGCCCGCCCGCACCTGTGCGGTGTTTGCGGGACAGTCCACACAAGTGAGGGCCCCTTGCGCAAGTGTCTTCCCGGCTTTTGGTGGCCTCATTGGCCCGATTACGGAGATCACCGTAACCGGTCGTCCACGGAAAGTGACAACTCCCGCGTCATCCCCATGCCCCGCGCGGGACCGCACTCGGATCGTTTCGCTCATCCTTTAAGGAAAGACAGGCGTACCTGGCGATCCGGGTTGTCCACATTAAGGTCGACCAGGGCCACCGACTGCCAGGTTCCGAGCGCGAGCCGCCCGTCGGCGACCGGGATCGTCGCGTACGGCGGGACGAGCGCGGGCATGACGTGCGACCGGCCGTGCCCCGGCGACCCGTGCGCGTGCCGCCAGCGGTCGTCCGCCGGGAGCAGGTCGCCGAGGGCGGCGAGCAGGTCGTCGTCGCTGCCCGCCCCGAGTTCGAGGATCGCCACGCCGGCGGTGGCGTGCGGGACGAAGACGTGCAGCAACCCGTCGCCGCCCGCCGACGCGGCGAACCGCTCGCATTCGGCCGTGATGTCGTGCACGGCCTCGCGTGTACCGGTGGCCACCCGGACCACGGTGCTCTCCATGGCCCCGTGTCTACCCGATCCGCGGACCAGGACGCATCCGGGCCCCTAGCGCGACAGCTCTTCCTTCGGCTCGATCACCGCGTCGGGTCCCGGGTAGACGAGGGTCTCGTGGCCGTCGTCGAACCGCACCACGTAGGGCGGGCCGCCGTCCGGCCCGCGCACCTCGATGACCTCTCCTTGCCGGTCCGCCTGGCCCACGACGTTGGCGTGGACGAGCAGCCGGTCTCCCACTTGTCCGTTCATCACTCCCCCAAGCTCGTTCGCCCGCCACCGGGACGGGCCGTGCCGGGCCTGTGCTGCCGTTGTTCCCAGCCTCATACGTTCCCCCCGCTCCGTCGAGGGGAATCTTTCGCGATCCGGGAAAAAAGCGGCACGGCCGGGGGTGGGCGCCGCGGTCGACCGGGGAGAATGGTTACCGGTTGGTAGAGATGCGTTAGCCGTCATTACCGGCGACGATGGATCACGTACCGAGGCGACGAACAGTCGGCCGGGGACCGGCGGCCCGCCGCACGGCGGCGCACGGTCCCACCAGCAAAGACGGTAAGGACAGAGGGGACCCCGTGGCTTCCGGACGTCAACGCTTTTCGATCATCAGCGACGGCCTGCCGAGCCAGCTGCCCGACATCAACCCGGACGAGACCCGGGAGTGGCTGGAGTCGCTGGACACGGTCATCAAGACCGAGGGCCGCGGCAGGGCGCGGTACGTGATGCTCCGGCTGCTGGAGCGGGCCCGCGAACTGCAGGTCGGCGTGCCCAGCCTGCGCAGCACCGACTTCATCAACACGATCCCGCCGGAGCACGAGCCCTGGTTCCCCGGCGACGAGCACGTCGAGCGGCGCATCCGCGCCTACATCCGCTGGAACGCGGCGATCATGGTGTCGCGGGCGAACCGGCCCGACATCGGCGTCGGCGGGCACATCGCCACCTACGCCTCCGCCGCCTCGCTGTACGAGGTCGGCTTCAACCACTTCTTCCGCGGCAAGGACCACGGCGAGTCCGGCGACCAGGTGTTCATCCAGGGGCACGCCTCGCCGGGCATCTACGCCCGCGCCTACCTGGAGGGACGGCTGCCGGGCGACAAGCTCGACGGGTTCCGGCAGGAGCACTCGCATCCGGGCGGGGGGCTGTCGTCGTACCCGCACCCGCGCCTCATGCCCGACTTCTGGGAATTCCCGACCGTGTCGATGGGCCTGACGGCGATCGACTCGGTGTACCAGGCCCGATTCAACCGCTACCTCTACAACCGCAAGATCAAGGACACGTCCCGATCGCACGTGTGGGCGTTCCTCGGCGACGGCGAGATGTCCGAGCCGGAGTCGCTCGGCGCGATCGGCCTCGCCGCCCGCGAGGAGCTCGACAACCTCACCTTCGTCGTCAACTGCAACCTCCAGCAGCTGGACGGCCCCGTCCGCGGCAACGGGAAGATCATCCAGGAGCTGGAGTCGTTCTTCCGCGGCGCGGGCTGGAACGTCATCAAGGTCATCTGGGGCCGCGACTGGGACCCGCTGCTCGCCCAGGACGTCGACGGCGTGCTGGTCAACCAGATGAACACCACCCCGGACGGCCAGTTCCAGACGTTCAGCGTCGAGTCCGGCGAGTACATCCGGGAGAAGTTCTTCGGCGCCGACCCGCGGCTGCGCAAGATCGTCCAGCATCTGTCGGACGACGAGCTGCGCAAGCTGTCGCGCGGCGGGCACGACTACCGCAAGGTGTACGCGGCGTTCAAGTCGGCCCGCGAGCACGTCGGGCAGCCGACCGTGATCCTCGCGCACACCATCAAGGGCTGGACGCTCGGCTCCGACTTCGAGGCCCGCAACGCCACCCACCAGATGAAGAAGCTCACCAAGGCCGAGCTGAAGGAGTTCCGCGACCGGCTCTACCTCGACATCCCCGACTCCGCGCTGGAGGCGCCGCTCCCGCCCTACTACCACCCGGGCGAGGACTCCGACGAGATCCAGTACATGCGCGAGCGCCGCGCCGCCCTCGGCGGGTTCCTGCCGAAACGGGTAGTACGGGCCAAACCGCTGAAGCTGCCCGGCGACCCGGTCTACAGCGAGCTGAAGAAGGGCTCCGGCAAGCAGAACGTCGCGACGACCATGGCGTTCGTCCGGCTGCTCAAGGACCTGATCAAGGACGAGAACATCGGCGCCCGGTTCGTCCCGATCGCCCCGGACGAGTACCGCACGTTCGGCATGGACTCGCTGTTCCCCACGTCCAAGATCTACTCGCCGCACGGGCAGACCTACGACGCGGTCGACCGCAAGCTGCTCCTCTCCTACAAGGAGTCGGAGAGCGGGCAGATGCTGCACGAGGGCATCAGCGAGGCCGGGTCGATGGCGTCGACCATCGCGGCCGGGACGGCGTACGCCACGCACGGCGAGCACATCATCCCGGTCTACATCTTCTACTCGATGTTCGGGTTCCAGCGGACCGGCGACCAGATGTGGGCGCTCGGCGACCAGATGGGCCGCGGTTTCCTGCTCGGCGCCACCGCGGGCCGCACCACCCTGACCGGCGAGGGCCTCCAGCACGCCGACGGCCACTCACCGCTGCTCGCCGCGACGAACCCGGCGTGCGTCCACTACGACCCGACGTGGGCGTTCGAGCTGGCGCACATCGTCCAGGACGCGCTGCGCCGCATGTACGGGACGTCCGAAGAGCACCCCAACGGCGAGGACGTCTTCTACTACCTCACCATTTACAACGAGCCGTACCAGCAGCCCGCCGAACCCGAGGACCTCGACGTCGACGGCCTCCTCAAGGGCCTGTACAGGTACAAGGCCGCACCGGAGGTCGCGTCCGGGAACGGCGAGGCGCCCCGGGCGCAGATCCTGGCGTCCGGCGTCGGCGGCCGGTGGGCCCTTGAGGCGCAGCGGCTCCTCGCCGAAGACTGGGGCGTCGCCGCGGACGTGTGGTCGGCCACCTCGTGGAACGAGCTCGCCCGCGAGGCCCGCGACTGCGACGCATGGAACCTGCTGAACCCGGACGCCGAGCAGCGCGTCCCGTACGTCACCCGGAAGCTCGACAACGTCGCCGGGCCGATCGTCGCGGTGTCGGACTTCATGCGCGCCGTGCCCGACCAGATCGCCCCCTGGGTGCACGCGGACTTCACCGCGCTCGGCACCGACGGCTTCGGCTTCTCCGACACCCGCGCCGCCGCCCGCCGGTTCTTCCACGTGGACGCGGCGTCGATCGTCCTCGCGGTCCTGACCCGGCTCGCGCGGAACGGCGAGGTCAAGCCGGAGACGCTGCAGCAGGCGATGGAGCGCTACCGCCTCAACGCCGACGTCGGCGACGTGTTCGCGGGCGGCGCAGGAAGCGCGGAGAGCAACACCGGCGGCGACGCCTGATCCCGTCCGCCGAGCGGAGCTCGTCCGTTGAAGGACGGTGATTGCGGAGGTGTAGGCCGCAATCACGCATGAAATGGGCCCCGAGGTTCGCCTCGGGGCCCTCTTCATGCCCCGGGTCAGGAGGACGGAGGTGTGAACGCCCCGAAACGGTTGCCGGACGGGTCCTCCAGATAGGCGAATTTGAGCCCGTTGGCCGTGGTCATGGTGGGCGCCGCGACCTTTCCGCCGTTCTTCTCCGCCTGCGCGCAGGTGGCGTCGACGTCCTCGACCAGGACCAGGAACATCGCGTGGTTGCGCGACGCGTCCGGCTCGTGCGCGATGCCGCCGCTCGGCGCGTCGGCACCCGGGTAGGTGACGAGGTCGTAGCCGTCCGCGTCCGGGTCGAGCGCGAACTTCCAGCCGAACATGTCGCCGTAGAAGCGGCGGGCCTCCTCGGGCGCGTCGGTGCCGACCTGGAACCACGTGACGGTGTTGAACGCCGGAACACTCATCGATTTCCTCCTTCGAACGCTGCTGCCACCAGCGTCGCGGAGTCTCGCGACAGCCCCCTGTCGGGGTTTCCGGACGAGTTCACGTCCGCCGATCCGAATTCCGCCCAGACGACGGTGCGGGCTCCGTCCGTCCGGAATCCCCAGCTCTGCGACAGGGCTTCGACGACTCGCAGGCCGCGTCCGCCCTCGTCGCCGGTCTCGGCTTTGAGGTGCGGACGCTTGCCGCCCGCGCCGTCGTCGGCGACCTCCAGGCGGTAGACGCCCCCTCCGGCGAGCAGGCTGACCGTCACCCGGCCGTCGTCACCCGAGTCCGTGTGGGTGATCGCGTTGCCTACGGTCTCGCTCCCGACCGTCACCAGGTCGTCCAGCAGGGCATGTGCCTGCGGCGGCGCCATCTCCCGGAGGAACCGCCGCGCGTACCCGACGGACCTCCCCACGCCCGGAAGCGTGAGCGTCCCGACAACGACGAGCCCCCCGCTCATCACCGCACGATCCACGACACACCGCGCCGCGCGAACGCCGTCCCGTCCTTGATCGCCGTGGTCCTTCTCATCTCGGGCGCCTTCATGGTGCGCCTCCCTTCGATGTGGAGTCGCCGCTACATTCGCCGCTCACCACCCCCGCGTATCACCGCCTGAACGTTTTCCGACTGAACGTTCAGCCGCGCGCGGATCGCGCACGATCAAGCACTCTCAGTGACATTCTGAGGAGATGTCTTCTGATAACGCTCCCACTGTCCGCCAGCGCCGGATCGGCTCGGCACTGCGCAAAGCCCGCGAGCACCACAACCTCACGGTTGCCACTGTCGCGAGCCGCTTCGGCCGCTCCCAGGGCTGGATGAGCATGGTCGAGAACGGCCTTCATCCAATCGCCCCCGAGGAACTCAGCAAACTTCTCGACTTCTACCAGATCCCGGACGGCCCGCTCCGCACGTCCGTCCTCCACCTGGCCACCCATCGCCCCGGCAGCTGGGAGCGGGTATGGGAGGGTCGCATCTCCGCTGCCGCGCTCGACCTCGCGAGTCTGGAGGAGGACGCCGCCGAGATCCGCACCTTCCAGTCCAACATCGTCCCCGGGCTCCTCCAGACCCCGGAGTACACCCGAGAGCTCATCGCCCTCGGCCCAGCCAAACACTCGCGCTACGTCAAAACCCTGGTCGACTTCCGACAGTCCCGCCAGCGACTGCTGAGCCGACCCGATCCGCCCCGCTACGTGCCGATCATCGCGGAGGCGGTCCTCCACAACCAGGTCGGCGATGATCCCGCGGTCATGCGCGCGCAGATCCGGCGGCTGACCCAAACCGCCCGGCTCGACCACGTGCACCTGCGCATCCTCCCCAAAACGGCCAGCGGATACCTCTCACTCATTACTCCATGCCATCTCATCTACCTGCGCCCACCCGGACAGCTCACCGTCTCCGTCGGTGACCAGTTCACTAAGAGCGTCTTCGTCGAGGACGAGGAAGAAGTCGCGTCCCACGAAGAGATCTTCGAACTACTGCTCTCAGCCACTCTGAGCAGGGCGGCTTCGCTGAATCTCATCGACGGGATAGCGTCGCAGCCATGAGCACCCCCGAAGCCCCCCAGACCCACTGGCGCAAGAGCACTCATAGCGGCGCCGTCGAAAACGAGTGCGTCGAGATCGCCGACCTCAACGACCACATCGCCATCCGCGACAGCAAAAACCCCGACACCGGCCACCTCACCCTCACCCGCCAAAGCTTCGGCGCCCTCCTAACCCACCTGACATCGCAACCATGAACACCCCAGCCCACTGGCGCAAGAGCACCCACAGCGGCGCCAACGAAGGCGAGTGCGTCGAAATCGCCGACCTCAACGACCACATCGCCATCCGCGACAGCAAAAACCCCACCGCCCCACACTTCACCCTCACTCGCCAACACTTCACTGACCTGGTCACCCGTGCGAGCGTGCGGGGGCGGTGTCGTTAGGCCGCTTGGGTTTGGCTTGGGCGGGTGAAGCGTCGGTAGGCCAGTTCGTCCGGGGAGACCGGGCGGTTCGGTAGGAGCGGGGCGGCCAGTGCCGTGGTGGCGAGAGCCATGATCACCATCATGGTGAACATCTGGCCGTCGAGGACGCCGAGGCTCACGCCCGCATGGAGGATGATCAGTTCCGTCAGGCCGCGCGTGTTCATCAGCAGGCCGAGGGTTCCGGCCTCGCGCCACGGCATCCCGGTCAGTTTTCCGGGGATCGCGGCACCCACTATCTTTCCGGCGCAGGCGACGAGGATGATCCCGGCCAGTTCGATGAGACCGGGGCCGGAAATGGCGCTGATGTCGACGTTCAGGCCGGTCACGATGAAAAAAACGGGAAGCAGCACCATGCTGATTCCTTCGAACGGCCGCTTGATGCCGTCGGCCAGCACCTCGAACGGCTCGCGCGGCGTGATGAAGCCGAAGGCGAAGGCGCCGAAAATGGCGTGAATGCCGATCCACGTGGTGGCGTAGGACGAGAGGAAGAGCCCGGCGACGAGCAGGATGACGTACAGCGGCGGCACCCGGTCGCGGACCAGGCGGCGGGTCACATAGGCCAGCAGCGGACGGACCGCCAGCGCCATGACGGCCACGTAGACCGCCGACAGGGCGCCGATCTGCACCATGTCCCCGACGGCGCCGCCCGAGGTGACGATCGCCGCGGTCAGCGCGAGCAGGCACCACGCGAGCACGTCGTCGACGGCCGCGCTGGCCAGCGCGAGGGCGCCGACGCGCGTGCCCATCATCCGGTGCTCGGTCAGCATCCTGGCCAGCACCGGGAACGCCGTGATGGACATCGCCGCGCCGATGAAGAGCGCGAACGCGGTGAAGGAGATGTGGTGGCCCTTCACCGTGTCGTGGCGGGAGTACAACAGCGTGGCTAGGCCGACGCCGAGCCCGAAGGCGAGGGCGATGGAGCTGATCGAGACCGCGCCCGCCGCGCCGCGCCGCCCTTTCAGGAGCCTTTTGTCGAATTCCCAGCCGATGCCGAACATGAAGACGAGCAGGCCGACCTGCGCGATGGCCGTCAGGTACGGCCGTGCCTCGGCCGGGAAGATGTGCGCGGTGGGGTTGCCCGGCAGCAGCCCGAGGAGGCTGGGGCCCAGCGCGATGCCGGCGAGGATTTCACCGATCACCATCGGTTGTCTCAGGTGCCGGACCAGGCGGCCGAGGACGGCGCCCACCAGCAGGACGATGGCGATGTCGGCCATCACAATGGCGATCACCAGTTCGGAATGCTGCGCCAGACTGCTCATCGGGACTCCAGAGAAGCGGGTTCGCCGGGATCAGGCCGCAAATTCGGTCGGGAGGAATTGGCCGCTTATGCTCGCATGGAGACATGCCCGCGGACCATGGTCGCAATGGAAACAACAGGCGAACTCAATGGCCGTATGCGGACAATGGCGCAACCCGATTGCGTCCGGCTTCACGTCGAAGGGGGTCCACCGCCGGTGGCGGACGGAATTGGTCTGGCCTTCTGTGCGCGAATAGGCGGGCCACAGTCGGCCACCGCGGCAATGCTCTCCGTCATGTCGAACGGCTCCCGCCCCCACATTTCGGTGATCATCGAACTCCTCGCCGAACGGCCACCCATTAGATCATGGTCAATGTCGGCGAAGCGAAGGCCGAGAGCCTCGAAGGGCCGGTCCGGCGCACTCGAAGGGCCGACCCGGTGCAGAGGAACGTTCACGTCATTTCGTCAACGCTCCTGCTCACCGGGCTACGCGCCCGAAAATGTCTTCAAAGCGCGGGGCCCGGCCGGTCGTCGTGGACCATGGCCATGGACTTGGCCGCGCTTTAGTGGGCCGGTCGCGGGTGGCACGCTGAAGGTGACGACGAGGGCGGCGGGACGAGGAGCGTCAGCGGGTGCGGTTGTAGTGACGGCGGGCCTTTTCGCGGTTGCCGCAGCCGGCCATCGAACACCAGCGGGCGCGGTTGGCGCGACTGCGGTCGAGCAGGAACAACTGGCACTCGTCGTTGGCGCAGGGGCGCAGCCGGCCGGGGAGTTGCTTCTCGACGGCGGCCCACGCGAGGACCATTTCGACGGCCAGGCGGGCGTGCGGGGGCGTCTTCACCTTCCACTGGAGACCGTCCAGTGTGAGCTCCGGGATCTGGTGGACGCCTTCTAGCAGCGGGCTCAACGCGGTGGGCGGGCTTTCTCCCTTCACTACGTCCCGCAGGAGATCGCGCGCCTCGCGGAGCAGTGCCAGTTCCGCGAGGGTGCCGTCGCCGCCGTGCTCCCGCGCCCAGCGTCTGCCCGCGGCCGGGTCGCCGAGCGCGTCCTGTTCCTCGCCCTTGACCAGTGGCCTGCTGTTGAGCAGGTCCAGCAGCGTGTCCATCGGGTGCCGCTCCTCCTAACCAGATCGAATCCTTTGACAGGTTAGCCCATGTCGTGTTTACATGACGAAGACCTAACCAGATTAAACATACGAAGGGGTTAGAATGAGCACGGTATGCTACCGGACCGCCACCGTGGACGGCCACAAGATCTTCTATCGCGAGGCCGGCCCCGCCGACGCACCCGCGATCGTCCTGCTGCACGGCTTCCCGACCAGCTCGTTCATGTTCCGCGAGCTCATCCCGCTACTGGCCGATGACTACCGCGTCATCGCGCCGGACCTCCTCGGCTTCGGCCACTCCGACGCCCCCCTCGTGGACGAGTTCGCCTACACCTTCGACGCCCTCGGCGAACTCACCTCCGGGCTGCTCGACCAACTGGGCCTGGACCGGTACGCCCTCTACGTCCAGGACTACGGCGCCCCCATCGGATGGCGCCTCGCGCTCAAGCACCCCGGACGGATCTCCGCCATCGTCACCCAGAGCGGCAACGGCTACGAGGACGGTTTCGTCGAGCCCTTCTGGGCCGACCTCTGGGCGTACGGGGCGAACCCCGGCCCCGATACCGAACCCGCCGTCCGCGCCGCGCTGAACCTCGACGTCATCCGGTGGCAGTACGTGCACGGCGTGCCCGACCCGAGCGTGGTCAGCCCGGACACCTGGGAGCACGACTTCGCCCTCGTCTCCCGCGAGGGCAACGACGAGGTCCAGCTGGCGCTGTTCCGCGACTACCAGAACAACCGCCCGCTCTACCCGCTGCTGCACGAGTTCCTGCGCACCTACGAGGTCCCGGTGCTCGCCGTGTGGGGCCGCAACGACGAGATCTTCGGCCCGGCGGGCGCGCTGGCGTTCGGCCGCGACGCCATGGACGCGGAGGTGCATCTGATCGACGGCGGCCACTTCCTGCTGGAGAGCCACCTGGACGTCGTCGCGGGCTACATGCGCGGCTTCCTCGGCCGGGTGCTGAGCTGAGGAAGGACCCGCAGGCCGAAGCGGCCGACCATGCCGTGAGCCCGCTCACGGCATGGTCGGCGGAGGCCACATCCCTGGTTCTCAGACAAGCTCCAGTGGGCGGACCACGTAGTCGGTCGGTGGTGGGGTCATCTCGTCGAAGCCGCGTTCGGGGGCCTGTTCGTCCAGGAGGGCTGCGCGTCGGATGCGGTCGATGCGGAACACGCGCGCGCCGTCGCGTAGGCGGCACCAGCCGATCAGGTACCAGCACAGTGAAACGGCCGTGAACGCGACCGGCTCGACGTCGCGTTCGGTCTCGGCACCGTCGGCGGCCACGTAGCGGAGCCGGACGACGCGGCGGGCGGACATGGCCTCCTCCAGGACGGCGGGCACGGAGGTGGGCGCGGGATCGGCCCCGTCCGGCGGTGTCATGAAGCGGACGCGTTCGGCCAGCTCGCGGGCCGAGGCGCTGTCGGCGGCCGACATCGCCGCGACGATCTTGTGGAGGGCGGTGCGGGCGGAGCGGGAGTACGGCGACCCGCCCGCCCTCGACAGGGTGATCGCGACGGCCACGGCCTCGGCGGGCGTGAAGTTCAGCGGCGGCAGCGTCCGGCTCTTGTCGAGCGTGTAGCCGCCGCCGCGGCCGACGTCCGCGAAGATCGGCACCCCGGCCTGCTGCAGCGCGCAGATGTCGCGCTCGATCGTGCGGACGCTCACCTCGTACCTGGCGGCCAGCTCACGCGCGCTGACCCGGCGCGGCGCGCAGGCCCGCAGCTCCTCCACCAGGGCGTACAGGCGATCGGTGCGGTTCACGCGGCGACCGTACGCCGCGCCTCCGACATTCAGCGGCCTTCAGCCGCCAGCAGAGGCCGTCAGAGGCCGCGGAGGAAGCCGATCATGGCGGCGTTGACGTCGGCGGGGCGTTCCTGCTGCGTCCAGTGGCCGCAACCGGACAGCCAGACCGTGTCGCGGAGGTTCGGCACGAAGTCGCGCATCGAGTCGATCGCGTCGCGGGAGCCGACGGCGACGACGTCGCGATCACCGGCGAGGAAGAGGGCGGGCGGGCCGATCTGGGCCCGGTGCCAGGCGGCGGTGAGCTCCCAGTTCCGGTCGAGGTTGCGGTACCAGTTGACGGGTCCGGTGAAGCCGCTGGACGCGTATTCGTCCACGTAGGCGGCGATGTCGCCGTCGGTCAGCCAGCCCGGGAGCTTCCGCGGCTCCGGAAGCGTGTCGAGGAAGTCTCCGCCGTCCGGGACGGTCAGCAAGGGCGCGGGCCCTTCGCCCGACAGCCCGTAGAGGACGCGCCGGAAGGTGGCGCTCCGGTCGCGGTCGAGCGCGGCCTCGGGGACGTCCGGCTGCTGGAAATGCACCATGTAGAAGCCGTCGCCGAACAGGCGCCGCATGGCCGCGACCGGTGGCCGACTGCTGCGCGGACGGTGCGGGACCGACATCCCGATAACACCCCGCACCTTGTCCGGTCGCATCTGCGCGACAGCCCACGCGACGGGCGCGCCCCAGTCGTGCCCGACGACGACGGCTCGGTCGGCACCGAGTGCGGTGATGAGGCCCACTGCGTCGCCTGCCAGGTGCAGGATCGTGTACTGGGCGGCGTCCGCGGGGCCGCCCGTCCGGGCGTAGCCGCGCTGGTCGGGCGCGACGGCGTGGAACCCGGCGTCGGCCAGCGCGGTCAGCTGGTGCCGCCACGAGTACCAGCATTCGGGGAAGCCGTGCAGGAGCAGCACGAGCGGACCCTCGCCCGCCTCGGCGACGTGCATGCGCAGCCCGCTCTCCGACTGGACGAGACGATGCGTGATCTCGGTCATCGATGCCCCCCAGAGTCCTCAGAGTTGGGCGCGGGTCCAGGCGAGGAGGTCGTCGGCGGGGAGGGCGTTGACGATCTGCGACTCCGGGACGGCGCAGCGGGCCGCCCGCTCGCAGCCGTAGGGCTGCCAGTCGAGCTGGCCGGGGGCGTGGGCGTCGGAGTCGATCGAGAAGCGGCAGCCCGCCTCGACGGCCAGTCGGAGCAGGCGTTTCGGCGGGTCGAGGCGCTCCGGACGCGAGTTGATCTCGACGGCGACGTCGTAGGCGGCGCAGGCGTCGAAGACGAGCGCGGCGTCGAACTCCGACTCGGGGCGCAGTCCGCCGCGCTTGCCTCCGGCTTTGACGATCCGTCCGGTGCAGTGGCCGAGGACGTTCACGCGCGGGTTCGCGATGGCCGCGACCATGCGCTTGGTCATGGCGACGCGGTCCATGCGGAGCTTGGAGTGGACGCTGGCGACGACGACGTCCAGCCGTTCGAGGAGGTCGGGGTCCTGGTCGAGGGTGCCGTCCTCCAGGATGTCGACCTCGATGCCGGTGAGGATCCGGAACGGCGCGAGGGTCTCGTTGAGCTCGGCGACAGCGTCGAGCTGGCGGCGGAGGCGGTCGGCGTCCAGGCCGTTGGCGACCTTCAGGCGCGGTGAGTGGTCGGTGAGCGCGAGGTACTCGTGGCCTAGGGCGCGGGCCGTTTCGGCCATCTCCTGGATGGGTGAGCCGCCGTCCGACCAGTCGCTGTGGGTGTGCAGGTCGCCTTTGAGGGCTGCGCGTATGGCGGCGGCCGTCTCGTCCACGGGTTCGCCTTCGGTGGCCTCCAGGCGGCGCAGGTAGACGGGCGTTTCGCCGCGCAGCGACTCCTCGATGACGAGGGCGGTGACCTTGCCGATGCCGGGCAGGGCGGTCAGCGTGCCCTCGCGGGCGCGGGCGGCGAGGTCGTCGCGGGACGTCCGCCCGGCGAGGTCGGCGGCCGTGCGGAAGGCCCGCACGCGGTAGGTCGGCTCGTGGGCGCGCTCCAGCAGGAACGCGATACGGCGCAGGGCTTCGACGGGCTCCACGCTTCGCACCGTACCCAGGTATGACACGACGTGTCCCACCACGGTGTCATCCAGGTGCGTTCTGGGGTTCTCTAGCCTGGGCTCATGGCCAGGGAGAGCGCGCTGCCGCGGTATGTCGTGCGGGACGTGCTCCTCGCCGCGGCGGTGACGGGCCGGGCCGAACCGGTGCCGCTCGACCGGCCCTGGCCGTTCCTGCTCAGGTGGACGCGGTACATCGGCGCCGGGCAGGCGCGGTTCGGCGTCGTGGTCAACCTGGTCGGGGTCGTGCTGACCGTCGTGATGATCGGCGGGACGATCTCGCTGCTGTCGGACGAGACCGTCCGGCGCGGCGTCGAGATGTCCGGCAGCACCAAGCTGTTCATCGCGCTCGCGGTGACGCTGCCGTTCGCGCTGCGCGACCTGCATCCGCTCGCCGCGTGGCGGTGGAGCTTCCTGGGGACGTTGCTGGTCGACGTCGGCGGGTGGCTGAGCACGCCGTACGTCCCGTGGGGCGCGATCACCGCGCTCGCCTGCGTGTACACGGTGGCGGTGCGCTGCTCGCGGGACGTCACGCTCGGCGTCGCGATCCTGTCGTTCGCCGGAGTCTGGATCAAGGACTCGGAGACCGCGCTCAACGCGTCGGTGCTGCTCGTGCCGCCGCTGGCGGTGGGGTACGCGGTCCGGCTCCGGCAGACGTCGCGGCGGCAGCTGGCCGAGCAGCGGCTCCGGCTCGCCTTCGAGGAGCGGCGGCACCAGGACGCCGAGGCGGTGCTGACCGAGCGGCAGCGGATCGCGCGGGAGCTGCACGACGTCGTCGCCCACCACATGTCGATGATCGCGATCCAGGCGGAGGCGGCGCCCTACAAGGTCGAGTCGGTGCCGGACGAGACCCGCCGCGACCTCGCCGAGATCCGCGCGACGGCGCTCGACGCGCTGACGGAGCTGCGCCGGATCCTCGGCGTCCTGCGCTCCGAGGACGGCGTCGACACCGCCCCGCAGCCGAGCCTGGAGCGGCTCGACGAGCTGGTCGGCAACGCGCGGGCGGCTGGCCTGCGGGTGGAGACCCTGCTGGACGGCGACCTCGCCGGGCTCCCGCCCGGCGTCGGCCTCACCGCGTTCCGGATCCTGCAGGAGGCGCTGAGCAACGCGATGCGGCACGCGCCGGGTTCGCGGGTGCAGGTCGAGGTGTCCCGGGAGGACGGCATAGTGTGGCTCGGCGTCGTCAACGGGCCGCCCGGCGACGGCCAGGCCCCCGGCCCCGGGCTCCCGGGCGGGGGCCACGGGCTGGTCGGGATGCGGGAGCGCGCCGCCGCGCTCGGCGGCGAGCTGACCGCCCGGCCCACCCCGGAGGGAGGATTCGCGGTGACCGCCAACCTGCCGGTGCAGGCCCGGGAGCGGAGGTGACCGTGCGGGTCGTGATCGTCGACGACCAGGGCATGGTGCGCGCCGGGTTCGGCGTGCTGCTGAACGCGCAGCCCGACATCGAGGTCGTCGGCGAGGCCGTGAACGGCGAGGAGGGCCTGCGGCGCGTCGCCGAACTGCGTCCCGACGTGGTGCTGATGGACGTCCGGATGCCGGTCATGGACGGTCTCGAGGCGACCCGCCGCATCCTCGCGGCCGCCGCCGAGGACGCGCCGAAGATCCTCATGCTCACCACGTTCGACCTGGACGACTACGTGTACGAGGCCCTGCGCGCCGGGGCCAGCGGTTTCCTGCTGAAGGACGCGTCCGCGACGGAGCTGGCGGACGCCGTGCGGGTCGTGGCGGCGGGCGACGCGCTGCTGTCGCCGTCGATCACCCGGCGGCTCATCGCGGAGTTCTCCCGGCTCGGCGGGCCGCGGGCGCCGTCCCGCAAGCGGCTGGCGGAGCTGACGGAGCGGGAGACCGAGGTCCTGACGCTGGTGGCGCGCGGCCTGTCCAACGGCGAGATCGCGCACCGGCTCGTAGTCGCCGAGCAGACCGTCAAGACGCATTTCGGGCGGATCCTGATGAAGCTCGACCTCCGGGACCGTCCGCAGGCGATCGTCTACGCCTACGAGGTGGGGCTGGTCCGTCCGGGCGACTGATACCCGGGTCGCATGCGTGCTACCGGGGTCGCATCCCGGAAGACCACACCGCCGGTTGATCCGCGCTACGGCGTCCGATTCCTAGCTTCCTGTTCAGTGCATTCGGCTCACTGACCAGGGAGGACGTCTCGGATGCCCAGCGTTCGCAAGGCCGTGGCGATCGTGTCCGTGCTGGCCGCGGCCGGGACCGCGGCCGGGTCGGCGGCCGCCGCGACCGGCGCCGCCGAGGTGTACGCCGCGACCGGCCCGGCGCCCGCTCTGTCGGCGGCGACGCTCGGCCTCCGCTACCAGGCCGCCGACCGGGAGATCCACCGTGCGCTGGCGACCGCGCGGCGCATCCGCGACGGTGACCGGGCCCGCGCCCTTACGGCCCTCCTCTCCGGCGGACGGCGGTTCCTGTCGTTCGACCCGCGAGGCCGCGGACGGGTCGTCGAGGTCATCGGCGACCTGAGACACGCCGACCGCATCGCCGTCGTCGTCCCCGGCGCGGACAACTCGCTGACCAACTACGACTCCCCCAAGTTCGCCGGCGGCGGCAGTCGCGCGCTCTACCGGCAGGCCCGCGCCGACGCGTCCGGGGCACGGCTCGCCGTGATCGCCTGGCTCGGCTACGACTCGCCGCCGTCGCTCGGCACCGGCGTCCTGACCGGCGGACGGGCCGAGGACGGCGCACCCGTCCTGCGCGGCCTCCTCGCCGCCGTCCATCGCGTGAACGGGCACGGCCGGTTCGCGCTGCTGTGCCACAGCTACGGCTCGGTGGTCTGCGCCAAGGCCGCCCCCCATCTCGCGCCGCTGCCCGTGGACGAGATCGCCCTGTTCGGCAGCCCCGGCACCACGGCCGACAACGTCGCCGACCTCCGGACGTCCGCCCGCGTCTGGGCGGGCCGCGCCAAGGGCGACTGGACGCGCTACGTGCCGAAAGTCCGCTTCGCCGGACTGGGTTTCGGCGCCGATCCGGTGTCCCCCGGCTTCGGCGCGCTGCGCTTCGACGCCGGGACGGGCCCGCACAGCGCCTACCTGAAGCCCGGCTCCCTAGCGCTCCGCAACCTCGCCCTGATCGCCCTAGGCCGCGCCACGGAGGTCACCCGTGCCTGAGCCAGCACCCGTGCTTGAGCCAGCACCCGTACTTGAGACGGCACCCACACCCACGACGAAACCGACGACGAAACCGACGACCACGGCGACCACGACCACGGCGACGGCCGCGGCCACGGTGGTGGTGGCCGCGGCGACGACGACACCGACGGTGGTGGCGGCACCGGCGATGGCGGCACCGGCGATGGCGGCACCGGCGATGGTGGCACCGGCGGTGGTGGCACCGGCGGTGGTGGCACCGGCGGTCCCCGAGACCCGCCGTGATCTGGCCGTCGACGCGCTGCGCGCCTTCGCGATCCTGGGCGTCGTCCTCGGCCACTGGCTGGTCACCGCGTTCGTCGCGGACGGCTCCAGAGAGCAACTGCGGGTGACGAGCCCGCTGAGCACGATGCCAGAGCTGGCGCCGATCTCCTGGGTACTGCAGACACTCGCCGTGTTCTTCCTCGTCGGCGGGTACGCGGCGGCGAAGGGGCTACGTCCCGGCGAGCCGTGGGGGCCGCGGCTGCGGCGGCGCCTGGCCCGCTTCGCGCGGCCGCTGCCCGTCCTGCTCGCCGCGTGGCTCCCGGCCGCGGCCCTGCTCCGATGGGCCGGGTTCTCGGCCGACGGCGTCCGCACCCTCATCGAGCTCGTGATCAGCCCGCTGTGGTTCCTCGCCGTCTACGTCGTGCTGACGGCGGCGACCCCTGTGATCGTGGCCGTCTGGACCCGGCTCCGGCTCGGCGGCGGCGTGCTCCTCGTCGCCGCGACCGCGATCATCGACCTCGGCCGCTTCGCGCTCGGCGCGCCCGGATGGACGGGCTGGGCCACCGTCCTCACCGGCTGGCTCATGCCGTTCTACCTCGGCGTCGGATGGGCGGACGGGGCCCTGCGCTCCCCCCGGCCCGGGATGGCCCTCCTGGGCGGGGGCGCGGCGACGACCGCCGGGCTGGTCCTGTTCGCCGGGTATCCGGCGAGCATGGTCGGCGTGCCGGGCGCCCCGGTCTCCAACCTCAGCCCGCCCACGCTCGCGGCGGTGTCCTTCGGCCTCGCCCAGGCGGGCGCGGCCCTGCTGCTCCACGGTCCGCTCACCCGCTGGACGCGACGCGCCCGGGCGCGCACCCTGATCTCGGCGGCCGGCCGCTCCGCGATGACGATCTTCCTGTGGCACCAGACGGCGCTGCTCGCCGTCACGGTCGGAGCACTGCTCGCGTTCGGTAGCCTGCCAGGGCTGCACACCAAGCCTGACCAGCTGGAATGGATCGCCGAACGGCTTCCATGGCTGGCGGTCTTCGCCGCCGCGCTCGCCGCGCTCGGGGCCGTGGTCCACCGGTACGAACGGCCCCCGCGCAGACCCGGGTGTGACAAGCGACACGGCACCCCCAGACGATCTTGGATGGTAGAAAGACGACGATGCCGCCGCCACGCAAGACCGTCCCGCAGCGCACGACCGTCCCGCAGCGAACCCGACGGCTCCGCAGAGCCCTGGCCAGCGCCGTGTCCATCACGGTGGTCATGCTGACGACCGCCGGGACCGGGCACGCCGACCCCTACGCGCCGCCCGTCGCCGTCCCCGCCATGGCGCCCTCGACGCTGGACGTCCGGTACAAGGCCGAACGCAGGTCCATCGAGGAGGCCCTCACGACCGCAGAGGACGTTGGCGACACCGACCGGGCGCGGGCCCTCGGCGCGTTCCTCCACCCGGGCCGCCGGTTCCTCTACTTCGACCCGCGCGGCAACGGACGGGCCGTCGAGGTCGTCGGCGACCTCACCAGGGCCCGCCGCATCGCGGTGCTGGTGCCCGGCGCCGACACGACGCTGACGACCTTCGACACCCGCGGCGGCAAGCCATGGTCGACCCCGGGCGGCGGCGCACACACCCTCTACGCCCAGGCTCAGGCCGAATCACCACACCCACAACCCGCCGGGGTGGTGGGGTCGGAGTTGGCCGTTGTGGCTTGGCTTGGGTATGCGGCGCCGGAGACGTTCAGCAGTGACGTTCTCACCGATGAGCGTGCCGGTGAGGGAGGTGTGCGGCTTCGGCGCTTTCTGAAGGGGGTGCACAAGGTCAACCCGTCCGCGCGGGTCGGTCTGCTCTGCCACAGCTACGGCTCCGTGGTCTGCGGCCGTGCGGCGCTCGACGGGCCCGACACCGCCGCCTGGCGGCAGGTCACCGACATCGCGCTCTTCGGCAGCCCCGGCACCGCCGCGCCGACTGCCGCGAAACTGAGCCGCACCGCACGGATCTGGGCGGGACGGGGCACGACCGACTGGATGCAGGACGTCCCCCACGTCCGCATCTTCGGGCTCGGGCTCGGCCCCGACCCCGTTTCGCCTGCGTTCGGGGCGCGCGTGTTCAATGCCGGAAACGGCGGGCATAGCGACTACCTGGAACCGGGCTCCGCGTCCCTCCGCAACCTCACCGCCATCGCGCTCGGGCGCCCGGCCGGTGTGGCGTCCGGCTGACCCCCCGCCCCACCTGGGGCGACCGCGGCGGGATGGGCGCGGCCCGGTGATGGCACCCTAGGGAGGTGGACACCGCGAACGAGGCCGAGATACGCGAGCAGACGACCCAGCGCCTGGAGAAGGCGATGGGGACGTTCGGCACCGCGGCGCTGAACCGCATGGAGGAGCAGCTCCCCTGGTTCCGGCGCATGCCCGCCGACCAGCGCTCCTGGATCGGACTCGTCGCCCAGGCGGGCATCGCCGCGTTCGTCGAATGGTTCAAGAACGAGGAGAAGACCCGTCCGGCCATCGCCGGGGAGGTGTTCGGCACCGCGCCCCGCGAGCTGCTGCGCGCCATCAAGCTGCAGCACACCATCGACATGGTCCGCGTGATCATCGACGTCGTGGAGACCCGGCTGGACGAGCTCGCCGCGCCCGGCGGCGAGGCCCAGCTCCGCGAGGCGATCCTGCGCTACACGCGGGACGTGGCGTTCGGCGCCGCGCAGGTCTACGCGCGCGCCGCCGAGACCCGCGCCGCCTGGGACGCGCGCCTGGAGGCCCTCGTCGTCAACGCGGTGCTGCGCGACGAGGTCGACGACGGCATGCACTCGTGGGCCGCCGCGCTCGGCTGGACGTCCAAGCCCGTCACCGTCATCGCCGGGCTCACCCCGGAGGACGAGGAGCCCGAGGTCACCATCGACCAGATGCAGCTGGCCGCGCGCCGCGCCCGCGCCGACGTGCTGGCCGGCGTCCAGGGGCACCGCGTCATCGTCATCGTCGGCGGCGACACCGACCCGCTGGAGGCGGCCCGGCCGATCGCCGCCAAGTGCGGCCCCGGCCCGGTCGTCGTCGGCCCGCAGGTCCCCGACCTGTACGAATCGACCCGCTCCGCGCACGCCGCCGTCGCGGGGCTGCGCGCCGCCGCGGGCTGGCCGGACGCGCCCCGTCCCGTCCTGGCGACCGAGCTGCTGCCCGAACGGGCCCTGGACGGCGACGACGAGGCGCGCCGCCACCTGGTGGACAACGTCTACAACCCGATGCTCGCCGCCGGCGCCCCGCTCCTCGACACCCTCACCACCTACCTGGAACAGGGCTCGTCGCTGGAGGCCACCGCGCGGCTGCTGTTCGTCCACCCCAATACCGTCCGGTACCGGCTCCGCCGCGTGACCGAACTCACCGGCCTCGCGCCCACCGACGGGCGCAACGCGTTCACCCTCCGCATCGCGCTCGTCCTCGGACGTTTCCAAAAGCGCTGGTAACCGCGAGCTTGTAGGGGTCGTACAAAGGGGTCCGACCAAAGTTCGTGCTGATCCGCATCGTAGAGCGAGGGGAGTTGGCGGCAGGCTGGTCGAGTGATTCTCCTCGCATCGCCCGGCCAGGGCGCCCAGACCCCCGGCTTCCTGCAGCCATGGCTAGAGATACCCGGAGTCGCCGATCGCCTGGCCTGGTGGTCCGCCGTCACCGGGCTCGATCTGGTCCGCTACGGGACGACCGCGGACGCCGAGGAGATCCGCGACACCGCGGTGGCGCAGCCGCTGCTGGTCGCCGCCGCGCTCGCCGCCTGCGAGACCCTCTACGGCGACGACGACCTGCCCGGCGCGGTCGCCGGGCACAGCGTCGGAGAGCTGGCCGCGGGCGTGATCGCCGGGGTCCTGTCCGCCGAGGCGGCGCTGGTCCTCGTCCGGGAGCGGGGACGGGCGATGGCCGAGGCCGCCGCCGTCACCGAGACCGGCATGACCGCCGTGCTCGGCGGCGATCCCGACGAGGTCCTCGCCGCCATCGACAAGCACGGCCTCACCGCCGCGAACGTCAACGGCGCCGGCCAGGTCGTCGCCGCCGGGACGGTCCAGGCCCTCGCCGATTTCGCCGGCGACCCGCCCGCGAAGGCGCGGCTCCGGTCGCTGTCGGTCGCCGGGGCGTTCCACACCGAGCACATGGCGCCCGCCGTCGACGCGCTCCGCCGCATCGCGTCCGGAGTGCGCACCGCCGACCCGTCCACGCGGCTGCTGCAGAATCGCGACGGCGCCGTCGTCAAGGACGGCCCCGAGTTCGTCGAGCGGATCGTCGAGCAGGTCAGCACGCCCGTCCGCTGGGACGCGTGCACGGCGACCATGCGCGACCTCGGCGTCACCGCGATCATCGAGCTGCCGCCCGCCGGGACGCTGACCGGCCTCGCCCGCCGCGAGCTGCCGGACGTCGAGCGGGTCGCCCTCAAGACCCCCGCGGACCTGGACAAAGCCCGCGAGCTGATCAAGGCGCACGCGTCATGACCGGCGGGCTCAGCATCCCCGAGGCGGCGGCAGGCGCCCGCGTCCTGGCGTTCGGCGACTACCGTCCGGCCAGGATCGTCACCAACGACGAGCTCGCCGAATCCGTCGACACCAACGACGAGTGGATCCGCAGCCGCGTCGGCATCGCCGAGCGCCGCATCGCCGGCCCCGACGAGGGCATCGTCGAGCTCGGCGTGCACGCGGGCGGGAAGGCCCTGGCGGGCAGCGGGCTCGCGCCGTCCGACATCGACCTGGTGATCCTCGCCACCTGCTCGGCGGAGTCGCCGATGCCCGGTTACGCCCCGCAGGTCGCGCAACGGCTCGGCATCGACGCGCCCGGCGCTTTCGACATCAACGCGGCCTGCGCCGGCTTCTGCTACGCCCTCGCCACCGCGAGCGCCGCCGTCCGCGCCGGCAACGCCCGCAACGTGCTGGTCGTCGGCTCGGAGAAGATGTCGCAGTGGATCGACTGGACCGACCGCTCCACCTGCATCATCTTCGCGGACGGCGCCGGCGCCGCGGTCGTCGCGGCCAGCGACTCGCCCGGCATCGGCCCGGTCGTGTGGGGCAGCGCCGGCGACAAGTACGACAAGATCATCATCGATGACCGGCACTCGTTCATCCGGCAGGAGGGGCAGGCGGTCTTCCGCTGGGCGACCACCGCCATCGCCCCGATCGCGGTCGAGGCGTGCGAGCGCGCCGGGATCAAGCCGGAGGACCTCGCCGCCATCGTCCCGCACCAGGCCAACCTGCGGATCATCGAGGCGATCGCCCGCAAGGTGAAGGCCGCGAACGCGGTCGTCGCCGACGACATCGTCCAGTCCGGCAACACCTCGGGGGCCTCGATCCCGCTGGCCCTCTCCCGCATGATCGAACGCGGCGACGTGCCGTCCGGCGCCCCGGCCCTGCTGGTCGGGTTCGGCGCAGGGCTGTCCTACGCTGCCCAAGTCATCCAGATCCCGTAGGCCGTCACGCCTGCTCGCAGGCTCTGGACCAACCCACCGAAGGAGAAACGCAGACCATGGCAGAAGTCGCCACCGAACAGCAGATCCTGGACGGCCTCGCAGAGATCATCGACGACATCGTCGGCATCGACAAGGCCGAGGTGACCCCGGAGAAGAACTTCATCGACGATCTCGACATCGACTCGCTGTCGATGGTGGAGATCGCCGTGGCCGCGCAGGACCAGTTCGGCGTCGAGATCCCCGACGACGAGCTGCGCAACCTGAAGACGGTCAAGGACGTCGTCAACTTCGTCCAGGGTCACGAGGCCCCGGCCAAGAGCTGAACAGCGAGGCGGGCGTGCCGCCGTCCCGGCCACCGGGACGGCGGCGCACCCGCCCCCACCCCTCTTTCAGTCCGCAAGGAGCACCAGCCATGAGCAAGAGCCAGACCAGAGTCGTCGTGACGGGTCTCGGTGCAACGACCCCACTCGGTGGAGACCTGCCGTCGACCTGGTCCGCCCTGCTCGCCGGAGAGTCCGGGATCCGTCCACTTGAGTGGGAGGGCGTCGAGGACCTGCCGGTCCGGTTCGCGGCGACGCTGAAGGCCGACCCGGGCGAGACGCTGCCGCGGCAGTCGCTGCGCCGCCTCGACCGCAACCAGGCGATCGCGCTGATCGCCGCGCGGGAGGCCTGGGCGGACGCCGGGTTCGCCCCGTCCACCGGCGGCAAGCCGCAGAAGGGCATGGACAAGGCCGGCGTCGACGGCGGGTACACCGTGGACGTCGACCGGCTCGGCGTCGTGGTGTCCAGCGGCATCGGCGGCCTGCACACCGCCCTCAACAGCTACGACGTGTACCGGGAGAAGGGCTGGGCGCGGGTCTCGCCGTTCACCGTCCCGATGCTGATGCCGAACGGCGCGTCCGGGCACGTCGGCATCGAGTTCGGCGCGACCGCGGGCTCCCACGCCCTGGTCAGCGCGTGCGCGTCCAGCGGCGAGGCGATCGGCTACGCCATCGACATGATCCGCGCGGGCCGCGCGGACGTGATCATCTGCGGCGGCACCGAGGCGTGCATCCACCCGCTGCAGATGGCGTCGTTCGGCTCCATGCGCGCCCTGTCGACCCGCAACGACGAGCCGGCGCGCGCGTCGCGCCCGTACGACAAGAACCGCGACGGGTTCGTCCTCGGCGAGGGCGCCGCGGTGCTGATCCTGGAGACGGAGGAGCACGCCCGCGCCCGCGGCGCGCGGATCTACGGGATCGCGTCCGGCGCCGGCTACTCCAACGACGCGTTCGACATCGTGCTGCCCGAGCCGACCGGCGCCGGGCAGGCCAAGGCGATGCAGCGCGCCCTCGCGGACGCCGGTCTTGAGGCCACCGACATCATCCACATCAACGCGCACGCCACCTCGACGCCGGCCGGCGACGTCGCGGAGCTCGCCTCGATCAAGGCGGGACTCGGCGAGGAAGTGGCCGGCAAGGTGGTGGTCACCGCCACCAAGTCGATGACCGGGCATCTGCTCGGCGGCGCCGGCGCGCTGGAGTCGATCTTCACGATCCTGGCGCTGAAGGAGGGCCTCGTCCCGTTCGTCGCCAACCTGGAGGACCTCGACGACGAGGCCGACCTGGACATCGTGCGCGACGAGCCCCGCAAGCTCCCGGACGGCCCCGCCGCGGCGCTCAGCAACTCGTTCGGCTTCGGCGGCCACAACGTTTCGGTCGCCTTCGAACGCGTCCTCTGACGGGTCTCGAACGGCCCGGCGGGTTCTCCCCGCCGGGCCGTTCGGCATTCCGTAGCGTTCCGTGGTGTGACGTTCCGCGGCGTGGCGCTCGGTGGCGTTCCGCGGCGTGGCGCTCCGTAGCGTTCCGCGGGCGTGGCCGCCGGGTGGCCGGGCGCGCCGCGGCGGGCGACGGCCGGTCCGGGCGGGGCGCGCACGTTGCGGGACGAGAACGCTCCGGCGGGACGGCGTCAGGCGGCCGCGCGGATCACCGGGGCGTCTACACGGCGGCGTGCAGCCAGCGGACGGGAGCGCCGTCCCCGGCCCGGCGGAAGGGCTCCAGCTCGTTGTCCCACGGGGTGCCGAGGAGGCGGTCCAGCTCGCTCTCCAGGGCGACCTTGCCGACCGCGGCGTTCGCCATGACGGAGCGGAGCCGGTCCTCGGGGACCATGATGTCGCCGCTGGCACCGATCACGCCCGTGAACACCCCGAGGGACGGGGTGAAGCTGAACCGGACGCCGTCCGTGCCCGGCGTGGGATCCTCGGTGGCCTCGAAGCGCACCAGCTTCCACGTTCGCAGCGCGGAGGTGATACCGGCCGCGGTGCCCGGCCTCCCCTCCCAATGAAGCTCGGCGCGCAGGGTTCCCGGCGCGGCGGGCTGATCCGTCCACTCAAGGGAAACGGGCACACCGAGAACACCTGCGGCGGCCCACTCGATGTGCGGGCTCAGCGCAGGCGGCGCGGAGTGGACGTAGAAAACGCCACGTGCGGTCACCGGACCTCCTGGATCTGTACCGAGGCTCGTCTTCCCCTACGGCCTCGTACGTCCCAAGTCGGCGTCCGCGTCCCTCATTGTGCATCATCGGCACGGGTCGCACCACCGTGAGTTCACGGATTATCGAACGCTTGACCACAGGATGCGCAACGTTCACGGGCGCTGACCGACAAGATTAGGGCCTGTGGGACCGCCGTGAGGCGAAAGTCTCAGACCCGTGCGGCCGCCTTCGGCCGCGCCGGCCTGTCCTTTACCGGTCACGAACCGTCGCTCCGCGGGCACGATGAGTGCTGGGGCCGGGGCGACGCGAGAGCGAGGACCGATGTTCGATCAGCAGGCACGGCTGGAGCGAGTACTGGCGCGGCACCGCGACGCGGTCGTGGTGGAGCCGGCGCCGGGGCGTCCGGCCCTGATCCGCCGGGACGAGATCCTGGTCGCCGGGCAGGACGCCGGCGCCGCCGAGAGCCTCGTCCGGCGCTGGTACGACGCGCGGGACGACGAGCGCGGCGTCACGCGGCTGCGGCTGCGCGCGGCGGCGAAGGTGGACGTGTGCGAGCTCGCGGCGGGGCTCGGCGCCGACGGGCGCGCAGTCGACGGTCGGCGCCGGCGGCTGAGCGTGTCGCCGAACCATCTCGTCCACGGGCAGCCGATGTGGTGGAGCGGGCCCGCGGACCTTCCCCGTCCGGCCCCGCCCGTGCCCGCGCCCGAGGGGGCCGTGGCGCGGCGGGACGTGACGGTCGCGATCCTCGACTCCGGCCTGTCACCGCACCCGTGGTACTCCGGCGCGGAGTGGTACCGGGAGCAGCGCGCCGAGGTCGAGGAGGTCCTCGACGCCGACCTGGACTACGAGCTGGACGCGCAGGCCGGGCACGGCACGTTCGTCGCGGGCGTGGTGCTGCGGCACGCTCCGTCCGCGCGGCTGCGGGCGCACCGCGTGATCGGCGGCGACGGCGTCGGCGACGAGCTGGACGTGATCCGGGCGCTCGAACGGCTCGCGGAGCACGGACGCGCCGACGTGGTCAACATCTCGCTCGGCTGCCACACGTACGACGACCGTCCGTCCCCACTGCTGGCGCGGGCGATCGCGGCGCTCGGGCGCCGGACGGTCGTGGTGGCGTGCGCGGGGAACACGGCGACCGACCGTCCGTTCTGGCCGGCGGCGATGAAGCCCGTGATCGGCGTCGCGGCGCTGGACGGCGACGTCCGGGCGGCGTTCTCCAACCACGGCTGGTGGGTGGACGCGTGCGCCCAGGGCGTGGACGTGACCAGCGCGTTCGTCCGGTTCGACGGGCCGCGGCCGTCCGTGCGCGGCATCGACCCCGACCAGTTCGACGGCTACGCGACGTGGAGCGGGACGTCGTTCGCCGCGCCCGTGGCGGCGGGGCGGATCGCCGGGCTCGCGGCGGCGGAGGGCGTCGACGCGGTCACGGCGGCGGACCGCGTCCTCGACCCGGCGGCGCACGCCGTCCTCCCGGACCTCGGCGTCGTGGTCGGTTCCGAGGCACGACTCGGCCACGAAGCGATGCCCGCGCACGCAAAGTCACGTGCCGATGCCATAGGGTGAGGGGTTAGCGGGGGGCCTCAGGAGGAGACTTCGGTGGCCCATTGGGACGACAGTACGGACGAGCTGGTGGTCCGGGCACGCGGCGGCGACGGCGCCGCGTGGGCCCGGCTGGTGGAGCGGCACAGCGGGCTGCTGTGGTCGATCGCCCGCTCGCACGGGTTGAACGACGCCGATTCCGGCGACGTCGTGCAGACCACATGGTTGCGGCTGGTGGAGCGCATCGACGGGCTGCGCGATCCGGCCGCGACGGCATGCTGGCTGGCGACGACCGCGCGGAACGAGAGCCTGCGCCTGGTCCGGCGGCGCGGGCGCGACCTTCCGGTCGTGCCCGCGCCGCGCGCACCGGAGCCGGGCCCCGACGAGGTGGTGCTGAGCCGCGAGCAGGTCGGGCTGGTCGGCGCGGCGCTCGACGCGCTGCCCCGGCGCTGCCGGACGCTGCTGCGGCTGTTCGCGCTCGCGCCGAGCCAGGCCGAGCTCGCCGCCGCGCTCGGCATCCCCGTCGGCAGCGTCGGGCCGACCCGGGCGCGGTGCCTGGACGCGCTGCGGAGGCTCGTGCCGTGAACGACGACGAGTTGCTGGCGGGCGTCCGCGACGCGTTCGACGCGCTGGACCCGGTGCCAGAGGACGTGCTGGCCGCGGCCCGCTCGTCGATCGCGTGGCGCGCGCCGGACGCGGAGCTGGCTGAGCTGGCGCGCGACCGGGGCGGCGCGGCGGCGGAGGGCGTCCGCGGCGCGGCGGCCCGCGTGCTGACGTTCACCTGCCCCGGCGGCGAGGTGGAGATCGAGGTCTCCGAGCACGGCCGGGATCGGGAGCTGACGGGGCGGCTCGTCCCGTCCGCTCCGGCGCTCGTCCAGGTCCGGCACCGGGACCTGCCGCCCGAAGGGATCACGGCGCGCGCGGAGCCCGCCGGGCTGTTCTGCGTGCCGCGCGTGCCCGCGGGCCTGGTCAGCCTGGTCTTCCAGCTGGACGACGGCACGTCGATCGTCACGAGCTGGATCCGGCTGTGAACGCGCCGTTCCGGAAGGCGCGCGGTGTCGACCCCCCACCAGAGACCGAACTGGACGAGCACAGGCTGGACGAGCGCGAACTGGACGAGCGCGAACTGGACGAACGCGAGTTCCTCCGGCTGGCGGCCGCCGACCCGGCCACCGCGTTCGCGCGGGCGCTGACGCTCCTCGACGAAGGCGGCGGGGTGCTCGCGCTGCGCGTGGCCGGGCTCGCCGCCAAGGAACTGGGACGGCTGGACGAAGGCCTCGCCTTCCTCCATCGAGCCTTGGAACTGGCCGGCACCGGCTATGCGGCGGCGCAGGTCCGGATGAATCTCGTCGGGCTGCTCACTGCACGAGGTGACATCACGGGTGCGCTGGCCCACGTGGAGGAGGCGGAAACCGTCCTGGACGGTCCGGACTCAGACCGCCTGGCCGCGAACAAGGCGTGCGCCCTGGCAAGAGCCGGACGGCTGGACGAAGCACACGATGTCGCCGCGCAGGCCTTACCTCGCCTAAGGCGCGGGCACGATCCGGCCGCTCTCAATGGTCTGCTCACGAATCTGGGGCTCGCGCGGACGCTGCGCGGCGACTTCGCCGGGGCGGAGAAGGCGCTGGCAGAGGCGGTCGCCGTCGGTGAGGCGGCGGGGTTGCGTCACCAGACTGCGATGTCCAAGGGCAATCTCGGCTTCGCGGTGTCGCGGCGTGGGGACGTCCCGCGCGCGCTTCGGCTCTTCGCAGAGGCCGAGCCTCATCTGACCGGTGAACGCCTGGCGCAATGCCGGTTCGACCAGGCGGAGACGCTCATCATGGCGGGGTTGCCGGGCGAGGCCCGTCCCGTCCTGCTCGCGGCCTTGAACGCGACCATGGCGAACGGATACGGGTGCGACGTCGCGGACGGTTTCCTGCTCCTCGCCCACGCCGAACTGGCCGCCGGGCACCCTGAACAGTGCACGGAGGCCGCCGAACGAGCGCGCGCCGCGTTCGCCGAACAGGAACGCACGGGATGGATGCTTCTGGCCGAGCACGTCCTGCTCAGGGCCCGGTGGGCGTCCGGTGAGCGGTCGGCCGTCCTGCTGCGGTCGGCCGTGGCCACGGCCGACCGGCTGGAAAGCGGAGGCTGGGCCGAGGCGGCCGACGAGGCCCGTATCGTCGCCGCGCGCGTGGCGCTTTCTCTGGGCAGACCGGCCGGGCACCTGCTTTCGTCGGTCGGACGGTCAAGCGGCCCTGCCTCCGCGCAGGTCGCCGCCTGGCACGCCGTCGCCCTCGAACGTTCCGCGCGGGCCGACCATAAGGGCGCGGTAGCCGCGGTCAGGCTCGGGCTCCAGGTGACCGAAGACCACGCTGACGCGCTCGGTGCGCTGGACCTGCGGGCCCGCGCGTCAGGGCTCGCCGCCGAACTCGGCGAACTCGGCCTCGGCCTGGCCCGCTCGGCACGGGAGCTCCTCGCCGTGGAGGAACGGCGGCGGGCGATCGCGCGCCCGGTACGCGTCCGTCCGCCGGACGATCCGGAGCGGGCGGCGGCGCTGACCGCGCTGCGCGCCCTCAGCGTCGAGCGCACGGTCGACACGGCGCGGGGCGGCGGCGTCCCGGCGGCGCGGTCGCGGGAGCTGGCGGACCTGGAGGCGAAGGTCCGGACGCGGACGCGCCGCCGCGTGCCAGGCGCCGTCCCGTCCCATTCCGCGGGCATCGCCGAGATCGCCGCCGCGCTCGGCGAGCGGGCCCTCGTCGAGATGATCGCGATCGGCCCGGACCTGCATGCCGTCACGAGCGTCGACGGCCTGCTCCGCCGCCACCGCCTGGGGGCGTGCGACACGGCCGTCCGCGAGACCGGCCTGCTCCGCTACGCCGTGCGCCGCCTCGCCGAGCACGACCGCGACCCGCAGGCCCTCGCCGGCCTCGCCGACGCGGCCGAGCGCCTCGACCGCCACCTGCTCGCCCCGCTGCGCGCCGACCTCGACGGCCGCGAACTCGTCATCGCCCCGACCGGGACGCTGCACGGCCTGCCCTGGGCGGTGCTGCCGTCCCTGGCGGGACGCCCGTTCACGATCGTCCCGTCCGCCGATGCCTGGCTGCACGCAGTACGAGGGCCGGGCAGCGGCACGGGCGAGCCGGGCGGGGGCGGAGGCGAGTCGGACGGCGGCCGGGGCAAGTCGGGCGGCGGCGTAGGCCAGCCGGGCGGGGGCGGGCATACCGTTCTTGTGGCGGGGCCCGGCCTTCGCCATGCCGTACGGGAGGTCGCCGCGCTGCGACGCCTCCACCCGCACGCCACCGTCCTGGACGGCCGGGAGGCACGCGCGGAGACCGTCCGCGACGCCCTGGACGGCGCCGCCCTCGCCCACATCGCCGCCCACGGCGAGTTCCGGCAGGGCAACGCCCTGTTCTCGCGGCTGCGTCTCGCAGACGGGCCGCTGATGGTGCACGACCTGGACGGGCTGAGAACCCCGCCGCGCCTGATCGTCCTGTCCGCGTGCGACATCGGCCGGGCCGAGGAGGGCGACGCCGTCCTCGGCATGGCGGGCGTCCTCCTCGCCCTCGGCACCGCGACGGTCATCGCCAGCGTGACCCCCGTCCGCGACGCGGCCACGCCGGAGTTCATGTCCGCGTTCCACGCCCGCCTGGCCGCCGGACGGACCCCGTCCCAGGCACTGGCCGCCGTCGCCCGGCCCCTGGGAGTGGCCGGCCTCCTCTGCATGGGCGCGGGCTGACGGCCCGGCGGGGCGGTCGGCCGTCCCGCCGGGACGGGGCGTCTCAGGTGTCGCCGGTGGCGATGGGGTTCGACGGGTCCGTCACCCAGTCGGACCACGAGCCCACATAGAGCGCGGCGGGGATCCCGGCGAGATTCAGGGCCAGGATCTCGTGCGCGGCCGTCACACCGGAACCGCAGTACGCGCCGACGTCCAGCGCGTCTGTCGCGCCGAGCTGCGCGAAGCGTTCGCGCAGCAGTTCGGGCGGCAGGAACCGGCCGTCCACGCCGACGTTCCCGGACGTCGGCGCGTTGCGGGCGCCCGGGATGTGCCCGGCGACCGGATCGACGGGCTCCTGGTCGCCGCGGTACCGCTCGGCGGCGCGGGCGTCGAGGAGGACGCCCGCCGTCGCCAGCGCGCCCGCGCCCTCCGCGTCCAGCACGGGCAGCCGGCCCGGGTTCGCAATGAAGTCGCCCGGTTTGGCCTCGAAGTCGTCGGTGCTCACCGGACGGCCCGTCTCCGTCCAGGCCCGGTACCCGCCGTCCAGGACGCGGACCCGGTCATGGCCGAAGTACCGCAGCGACCACCACACCCGCGCCGCGGACATGGAATCGGCGTCGTCGTAGACCACGACGAGCCCGCCCTGCGACACCCCGGCGCGGCGCATGGCCGACTCGAAGGCGACGGGCTCGGGCAGGGGATGGCGGCCTCCGGGTCCCGGCGGCCCGGCCACGTCCCGGTCGAGGTCGACGAACACGGCGCCGGGCAGGTGCCCCTTGCGGTAGGACTCGATCCCCGGGGGGCCCGCCAGATGCCATCGGACGTCCAGCAGGACCACGGGCGTCTGCCGCCGGAGCAGCCGGTCCAGCGCGGGCACTTCGATGAGAGGGTGCACACCGCCAGTTTGACCGTCGTCGCCCCGATTAGGGAGGGGCGAATCCTGGTTCATCTCAAGTACACCGTGGTTTCAGGGCCGGGACGTTGTCAGCAGCGGGACGAGCTGCTCCGCCGGGACGAGGGAACCGTGCATGCCGACCATCCGGTCCAGCCACGGCTCCCGCTCGGACGCGACGATCGCGAGGTCGGCGTGCGGGACGGCGATCACGTCCCCCACGCGTTCCAGCATCCCCGGGCCGAGCGGGCCGAACCAGCCGTTCGCGACGGCCTCGTCGCGCGGGACGACCCACGCCCGGTCGCCGAGCATCGCCGTCCAGGCGGCGAGGACGTCGTCGTGCGCGCCCGGCTCGCTGTAGACGTACCGGGCTCGGGCGTCGCCGCCGAGGAGGGCGACTCCGTCCCGCAGCTCGGGGACGGCGTCGGCGTCCACGCGTTCCGTCGGGTCGACCATGCCGTGGTCGGCGGTCACGTAGAGGGCCGATCCGGACGGCAGGACGGCCGCGATCTGCTGGACGAGCACGTCCATGAACCGCAGCTGGTGGCGCCAGTCGGCGGAGGCCGTCCCGTAGCGGTGGCCGGTCGCGTCCAGGTCGGCGTGGTAGACGGTGACGAACGAGCGGTCGCCCTGGCGCAGGGCCAGCTCGGTTCGTCCGACGAGCTGGCCGAGCCCATCGGCGGCGTGGTAGCGGGCGCCGCGCACGGTGGCGCGGCTGAGCGCGGTCCCGCGGTACTGGCGGAGCGCGACGTAGCCGACCTCGACGCCGTCCGCCGCCGCCCGCTCGTACACGGTCGGGACGGGCTGGAACTCCTCCGGGTCGACGGAGTCGTCCTGCCAGCGCAGGCAGTTCAGCAGCCTGCCCGTTCCCGGGATCGCCACCTGCACGCCGAGCAGCCCGTGCGCGCCGGGTGGAGCGCCGGTGGCCAGCGAACCGAGGCTGCTGACCGTCGTCGCCGGGAATCCGGACGTGATCGGGCCGCCGTCCATCGCGTTCAGGTACGGGGCCTCGTCGGGGTGGGCCTTGAGTTGCTGCCAGCCGAGCCCGTCGATCAGCAGGACGCAGACGCGCGGCACCGGCGGCAGGCCCAGGACGTTCACCGCGTCCGCGACGCCCAGCGACGCCAGCACCGAAGGCGGAAGATCGGCGAGCGCCCCCGCCCCGTACCGCGGAACGGGCGGCTCCAGAACGGACAATCCCGAACCCGGCCCTGAACCCGGCCCTGAACCCGGCTCTGGATCGGGCTCTGGGACGGGCGGCACCGCGTCGGGGACGGTCACCGGCGCGTCACCGTGCGGTCGCGGCGGACAGTTCCTCGGCGAACGCCAGCACATGGCCGACGGCGTCCGCACCGTCCGCGGCCTCGCTCACCCGCAGGGACAGGTCGTCGGACGTGACGCTGCCCGTGTACCCGTGGTCGGCCTCGCAGTTCTCGTCCCCGCACGTCGCGGGCTCAAGGTCGATGTGGGCGATGGCGCCCCAGCCGATGGTCAGCACGACCTCCGTCGGCGGCACCCCCGGCACATAGGACGCCGGGTCCGGGACGACCCGCGTCACCGCGACCGACTGGACGCGCTCCAGCTTCACGGCCTCGGTGGTGGTGGACGCGTGCGGCTGGGCCATGCCCTCGCCGGGCGGGTGCTCGTCGGTGTGGCACACCAGCAGCCGGTTCGCCGACAGCACCAGCACCGTCACGTGCCGCCGCACCTCCATCGCGGGGTCGAACGTCGCCTCGTGGTGCACCACGTAGGCGACGACGGGCTCGTCCCCGATGGCCGACTCGACCGCGTCCGCGACCAGGTCCGGGTAGTAACCGCTGCGCTCGATCGCCGTGCGCAGACCGCCGGCGGTCGCTCGGGTTTCCCTCATGGCCCCATCCTGCCCTGTCCGGGGGCGGACGTGCACATGACGACCGTCCTCCAGCCCTCACCCACCGCCATTCAACGGACGAGCTCCGCTCGACGGCCCGCCGCGCGGTCATCCCCGCGATCACGGGGTACGGGGTGTGCATGGACGAGAAGCCGCTTCCCCAGCCGCCGCCGGTGCCGCCGCCCACCCCGGACCCGGCGCCGGCTCCGGAACCGCTGGTGCCGCCCACCGAGCCCCCGCCAGGACCGCCGCCGGGACCCGCCCCGCGGCCGCCCGGCCCGATCCCGCCGGGGCCGTCTCCCGAACCCGTCCCGCCAGGCCCGCCGCCCGAGCCCACACCTCCGGGACCGGCGCCTGAGCCGTCCCCGCCGACGCCCGATCCGGACCCCGTCCCGCCAGGCCCGGAGCCCGACCCCGTCCCGCCGACCCCCGAGCCGAGCCCGCCCGGACCTCCCGGACCACCGCGCTGACAGACCGGCCACAGCCGAGCCCGCCCGGACCGCCGCGCTGACAGACCGGCCACACCAGCGCACACCCTCACGGACGCGGCGCCCACGGGCCGGGCGCACCAGCGCATGCGCTGAAACGCGGGTCAAGACAGGCGGCGAGGCCCCAGCTCGGGCCGCGGTCCCGGCGGGCGGGCCAGGCTCAGCGTCACCCGCCGGACCGTGGCGCCCGACGCGTCCGCCATGACCGGGCTCAGCTCCAGGCGCGCCACCTCCGGAAGGTCGTAGCCGAGGCGGGACGCGCGCAGCAGCAGGTCCTCCAGGGCTGCCAGGTTCACGGGCTCCGCGCCGCGATGGCCGAGCAGCAGCGGCGCCGTGCGGATGGCGCGGATCATCTCCGCCGCGTCGACGTCCGCGAGCGGCGACAGCCGGTAGGCGCGGTCGTCCAGCAGGGCCGCGATCTCGTCGGCGATGCCGAACGCGATCACCGCGCCGAACGAATGGTCCTCCCTGATCACGATGCGGGTCGGCACCCCGCCGCCGCCCTCGCCCTCCGCCGCGGCGACGTCGATGCCGTAGCAGGCCAGAAGCTCGGCCGCCTGCTCGCGCGAGCCCTCCACCACGGCGTCGGCGTCGGCCTCGGCCAGCCAGTCGGCGACCAGCGCCCGAGCGCGATCACGGTCCACGCCGCCGAGCTCCGGCATCCGCCCGGCGGGACGCTGCCGCCACCGCGCGTACCGGATCACGTACGCCAGCGCCCGGACGGCGTCCTCCGGCGACGGGTAGGAGGGCACCGACCCCTCGGCGGGCATCCCGTCCGGCCCGGTCACCCGCAGATCGGCGGGCATGCCCTCCCTGCCCAGATACGTCGCCACGATCGGCTTCTCACCGCGGGCCGCCAGCCGCAGGATCCGCTCCGGGACGCGGACGTCGTAGCCGCCGATCGTCGGGGGCGTGAACAGCGCCACCACCGCGTCGACCGTCTCGTCCTCCAGCGCCGAGGCGAGCGCGGCCTCGTAGTCGCCGGCGCCCGCGCGCGGGCCGAGGTCGAGGCGGGGCCGGACGTCCAGGCCGAGCGCGACGGCCTCGTCCTGCGCCAGCAGCCCCAGCGAGTTCGAGTTGTCGATGATCGCGACGCGGTCGCCCGCCGGGAGCGGCTGGTAGGCCAGCACCTGCGCCACGTCGAACAGCTCCGACAGGTCCTCCACGCGGATCACGCCGGCCTGCTCGAACAGCGCGCTGACCGCGTGGTCGGGCAGCGTCAGCGCCCGCGCCGCGTGCCCGAGCGGGACGCCCTGCGTGCTGCGGCCGCTCTTGACCGCCACGATCGGCTTGCGGCGGCCCAGCCTCCGGGCGAGCCGCGCGAACTTGCGCGGATTGCCCAGCGACTCCAGATACAGCAGGACGGCCTTGGTCGCCGGGTCCTCCTCCCAGTACTGCATCAGGTCGTTGCCCGACACGTCCGCCCGGTTGCCCGCGGACACGAACGTAGAGAGCCCCAGGCCGCGCTCAGCCGTCCGCTGCAGAATCGCGATCCCGAGGGCGCCCGACTGTGAGAAGAAACCCACCGGCCCCCGTCCCGGCATCGTCGGCGCCAGTGTCGCGTTCAGCCGCACGTCCGCGTCCGTGTTGGCGATGCCCAGGCAGTTGGGCCCGACCACGCGCATCCCGTAGGCGCGTGCGAGCCGCACCAGTTCCTCCTGCCTGGTACGCCCGTCGTCGCCGATCTCCCCGAACCCGGACGACACAACGACGAGGCCGCGCACGCCCTTGCTCGCGCACTCCTCCACGACCTCGTGGACGACGTCCGCCCGCACCGCGACGACCGCGAGATCCACATCGTCCGGGACCTCCAGGACCGACGGATACGCGCGGACGCCCGCCACCGCCACCGCCGTCGGATGCACCGGAAACACCGGCCCGCTGAAGTCCCCCGACAGCAGGTTCCGCAGCACGGTCCGCCCGACGCTGTGCTCCGCCCGGCTCGCCCCGATCACCGCCACCGACCGCGGGAACAGCAGCCGCTGGATCGACCGCGACTCCGCCCGGTGCTCGCGGGCCGTCATGACCTCCAGCGACGTGTCCGTCGGCTCCAGGTCCAGGACGAGCTCGATCACGCCCTCCTCGAACCGCTGCTCCGCCCGGTACCCCGCCTCCCGGAACACCCGCGTCATCCTGCGGTTGTCGGGCAGGACGCTCGCGACGAACCGGCGCACGCCCCGCTCCCGCGCCGCCGCCGCGATGTGCTCCAGCAGCACCGGCCCGAGCCCGCGGCCCTGGTGCGCATCCTCCACCAGGAACGCGACCTCCGCCGTCTCCGGCCGGTCGCCGGCACGGTCATACCGGACGACCGCCACCATCTCCTCACCGATCGTGGCGATCAGCGCGGCCCGCCGGTCGTGGTCCACGCCCGTGAAGTGTTCGACGTCACGGTCCGACAGCCGCGGGCGCGGCGAGAAGAACCGGTAGTAGATCGACTCCGGGGAGAGGCGCTCGTAGAAGTCGCGCAGAAGGTCCGCGTCCTCCGTCCGGATGGGGCGCAGATGCGCCGTCCCGCCGTCGCTGAGGACGACGTCGGCCTCCCACTGATCCGGGTAACGCTCGGTCACGTACCCGAGGGTAGGCCACCGGGCCCGGCCGCCCGCGGCACGAAAAAACAGGCTTCCTCGGTTTCGCTGCGCGTTCGAGACCTAATCGGGGCGCAAGAGCTGTTACGGTCGAGCACACGCCCAGAATTGCCGCTCGCGCGGGCCGTGTTGATCGAGGTGATGACTCCATGACGCGCGTGGTCGTGGTCGGCGATCTCATGACAGATACCGTGGCACGTGCTGCGTTTCCCCTGGCCAAGGGGAGCGACACGCCGGCCGCCGTGACGATCCACGGGGGCGGCTCGGGCGCCAACGTGGCCGCCTGGCTCGCCGTGGAGGGGATCGACGTCGCCTTCGTCGGCCGCCGCGGCTCCGACATCGCGGGCCGGAACCGGGACATGGAACTGATGGGGTACGGCGTCGACGCCCGCCTCGTCATGGACGGGGAGCGCCCCACCGGGACCTGCGTGGTGATGGTCACCCACAAGGGCGACCGGACGCTGCTCTCCGACCCCGGCGCCAACGCCGCGCTCCTCCCCGAGGACATCGAGCGCTGCAAGGACCTGTTCTCGCAGGGCACCCATCTGCACCTGTCCGGCTACTCGCTCATCAACGAGGGCTCCCGCAAGGCCGCGATCCACACGCTCGACCTCGCCCGCAAGGCGCAGATGTCGGTGTCCGTGGACGGCGGCTCGTCGTCGCCGCTCAAGCGGATGGGCGCCGAGCCCTTCCTGGAGTGGACGCAGGGCGCCCGTCTCCTGGTCGTCAACGCCAAGGAGGCCGAGATCCTCACCGGCCGCGACTCGCCCGAGCAGGCCGCCAAGGTCCTCACCGCCTGGTACCCGCAGGTCGTGATCAAGGCCGGTGCGGACGGCGCGCTCTGGTACACCAACGGCCGCCCCGAACCGGTCACCGTCGCCGCCGAACCCGTCGAGAAGGTCGCCGACGGCACCGGCGCGGGGGACGCGTTCGTCGCGGGCTTCATCCCGCCCTGGCTGGACGGCAAGCAGCCCGCCGACGCCCTGACCGCAGGCTGCCGCCTGGCCGCCCAGGCCATGCAGCACCTGGGCGCCCGCCCCTCCCTCGACGTCGTCGACAACCAGATCAAGTAGCTCTGTTGGCCCAGGGGGGCGACCCCCTGGAACCCCCGTCACCGGCCGGTGAACCGTTTCCCGAGCCGCTGACGCGTCTCGTGAAACGGCCCCCCGACCGTCGGGCCGTGCGACCTCCGGCGCAGGGCGCCTCCGGCCGCACGACCCGTGGCCCCGGCTGAGGTCTCGTCCAAGAGGGCTAATCCGGATCGTCCAGGATCCTGGCGTGCGGACGGTGGCGCTTTCGGCTACCGGACCGGGCCGGAACCGTGGGCAGTACCAGGCCACGTCGCGGTTCCCAGGCAGCTTCGCTTTGTGCGGCTGCGGAGGCTGCATCGACGTCGCGGTGCGCGCGGCCCCTAGCCGCCAGAACTCGATCTCGCCGGGCTCGGTGAGCGTCGCGACGTGCTTGACGTCCATCAGCGCGCCGACAGCGAAACGCGGCGGGCTTTTCTCGGTTGCCGCAGCCGGCCATCGAACACCAGCGGGGACCCTGTGCCGGGGTCAGGCGAGGGGGGTGTAGGTGCGGACGTCCTCTTTCACCGCGGCCCACAGGCGGTTGAGCGGGTGGCCGGCGTCATAGCGTTCGAGATCGGCGCGGCGGACGAACGCGCCGGTCATCAGCTCGGCCTTGGGCTCCAGGTCGTCGTCCAGCGCGATCACGCGGAGCGGGACGGCGTCCGGGTCGTCCTGCGCGGCCATCCCGCGGCCGATCGAGCCGGTGACGATCATGCACCCGCGGACGAACCCGGAACGCAGCAGCGACAGCCCGTAGTGCACGTCGTCGATGTCGGCGACCACCGTCAGGCGGTCGCGGAAGTTCGGCCCGTACCAGGTGGCGAGCAGGTCGGCGACCAGCCCGGCGGGCGGCACCACCAGGGGCACGCCGCCGAGGCGGCTGGTCTCGACCGGTGTGCTCGGCAGCTCGGCCTCCGGCAGGTTGGTCAGCAGCAGCGCCTGACCCCTGGCGTACTCGACGACCTCGTACTCCTTCAGGCGCAGGTCGCCCTCGGGAGTGCTGACGATGCTGCCGCAGATCAGGTCGACCTGCCGGGTCTCCAGCCGCGACCACAGCTCCTTCGTCCGGACGTGGGCGACCTTGAACTCCACCTCACGCTGCCGGAACTCCTCCGACACGCGGTTCCACGCCCGCGAGACGATCGGCAGCGTGAACTCGGTGGTGCCGACGGTCAGCATCCGGCCGAGGCGGCGCCGGCTCCAGTGAATGGACTCGAGCCATTTCTCGAACGTCAGCCGCGCCAGTTCGACCGTGGTCTCCCCCGTCGGCGTGAAGAGGAAGTCCTTGCCGCGTCCCTGGCGGACGGTCAGCACCTCGCCGCACAGCGACTGGCTATTGCGGTTGAGGGTGTCGAGCTGCTTCTGGACGCTGGACTGCTCTCGTCCCAGGACACGGGCGGCCCCGAGCGCGGACCCCGTCTCATGGACGACCAGGAGCGTCCGCATCTGGTCGAACGTCATGTCCAGCAGCCCGGACGGGCAGTCCAGGAGCGCTTCTAGGGTCGGTGACACGGTGAGGGACCTTACTAGCCGTTCCGCGCTGGCTGTTCTGCGGACCCCGCCGAAATGGCCGAACGGTCACCTCACCGGGAAATGATGACATTTCCCGTTGAACTTATCTCAAGATGTTCTTCCAAACAAGTAGACAGACTTTTCTAACCTCTAGAACACTTTCTTCGGGCCACTCCCTGCCGCCGTCATCCGTCCCATCAAGGACGGCGGCGCTCCCGGGCGTGCCCCGGCGGTGCCGGCCGCCGGGGCCGCCGCCCGGCTGCCGACTCCCGTTCGCCGCGGCCCTTCTCCGCCGCGGCGCCGGGGCCGGACGCCGGCCCGTGCGCGGGGCCGCGCGCACGGGTCGGCCCGATCGTCGCCCGCGCCCACGGGGGCGCGCGGGCGGCAGGCACCTCGCCGCCCCGTCACGCCGGACCCACCGGCGGCACCGCGAGACGCGGCCGGTTCCCGCGTCGGCGACATGCACGTCCTCAGAGATGTACGCGCTCTGAGATGTACGTGCTTCGAGATGTGCGCGGCGATCGGGAAAGGGGGTGTCGAGGGAGTGGCGCATCGTGGTCACACTCGGTCTCCGTGGCGTCGCCGCCAAAGTCGCCGCCAAAAGTGACGGGGTCCGAATCAGTTGGGGGTCGCCAGGGTCAGAGGGAGGATGCTCTGGGCGCCGGACTCTCTTAGGAGGCGGGTCGCGACGGTCATCGTCCAGCCGGTCTCCACGCGGTCGTCTACCAGGAGGATGGGGCCCGGGGTGTCGGGCAGGGTCGCGGCCAGGTCGGCGGGAACCGCGAGGGTGTTCCAGACGGAGCGGAGGCGCTGGGCGCTGTTGTGGCGGCGCGGCACCGGGTCGCCGATGGGGGCGAGCTCGCCCAGGTAGGGGAGGCGGCCGATCTCGGCGATCCGGTGGCCGAAGGTGGCGACCAGGCGGGGGCGGGAGCGGGAGCCGATGGTGACGACGCCGGTGGGGCGGGCGGACCAGTCCCAGGCGGCGAGGACCTTGACCACCGCGTCGAGCAGGTCGGCGGAGACGTCGGTGTCGTCGGCGGCGAACAGCTCGCGGAGGCGGTTGCCCCAGCCGATGTCGGTGAGGCGGCCCAGCGCCCGGCCCGTCTCGGCCTGGAGTTCGATGCGGCCGGAGACGCCCAGGTCGTCCTTGACGCCGGCGGGCCACATGCGGCGGGGCGCGATGTCGACGCCGGGGCGGTGCAGGCGGTCCCGGGCCTGGGTGGTGCTCTTCTGGGTGACGTCGGCGGCCCAGTGGCGGCCGGTGCAGTTGTCGCAGCGGCCGCAGGGCGCGGCGGCGGGGTCGTCCAGCTGGCGGCGGAGGTACTCCTCCCGGCAGGCGGAGGTCGAGATGTAGTCGAGCATCGCCTGTTGCTCGCGGCGGCGTTCGGCGGTCACGCGCTCGTAGCGTTCGCGGTCGTAGGACCAGGGGCGGCCGGTCGCCGTCCAGCCGCCCTTGACGCGGCGGGCGGCGCCGTCCACGTCGAGGACCTTGAGCATCATTTCGAGGCGGGTGCGGCTGAGGTCGACCTGGGGTTCGAGGGCGCCGGTGGAGACGGGGCGGCCGGCGGCCTCCAGGACTTCGAGGGTCCGGCGGACGACGGGTTCCGGCGGGAACGCGAGGCTGGCGAAGTAGGCCCAGATCTCGCGGTCCTCCCGGCCGGGGAGAAGGATCACCTCGGCGTGGTCGACGCCGCGGCCGGCGCGCCCGATCTGCTGGTAGTAGGCCACCGGGGACTGCGGGGCGCCGACATGGACGATGAAGCCGAGGTCGGGCTTGTCGAAGCCCATGCCGAGGGCGCTGGTGGCGACGAGGGCCTTGAGCTTGTTGTCCTGGAGATCCTGTTCGGCCTGGAGTCGTTCGGCCTGTTCGGTCTGGCCCGAGTAGGCGGCGACCTCGTGGCCCCGGTCGCGGAGGTAGCCGGCGATCTCGTGGGCGGCGGCGACGGTGAGGGTGTAGATGATGCCCGAGCCGGGGAGTTCGCCGAGGTGCTCGCCGAGCCACGCGATGCGCTGCTCGGCGGCGGGCAGCGCGACGACGGCGAGGTGGAGCGAGTCGCGTTCGAGCGGGCCGCGCAGGACGAGGGCCTCGTCGCCGGCGAGCTGTTCGGCGACGTCCTTGGTGACGCGGGCGTTGGCCGTCGCGGTGGTGGCGAGCACCGGGATGCCGGGCGGGAGCTCGGCCAGCAGGGTGCGGAGCCGCCGGTAGTCGGGACGGAAGTCGTGCCCCCAGTCGGAGATGCAGTGCGCCTCGTCCACGACGACCAGCCCGGCCCCGGCGGCGAGCTTGGGCAGGACCAGGTCGCGGAACTCGGGGTTGTTGAGCCGCTCGGGGCTGACCAGCAGCACGTCGACGGCGCCGGCCTCGACCTCGGCGAAGATCTGCTCCCAGTCGCCGGTGTTGGACGAGTTGATGGTGCGGGCGTGGATGCCCGCGCGGTCGGCGGCGTCGATCTGGTTGCGCATCAGCGCCAGCAGCGGCGACACGATCACGGTGGGGCCGGCGCCGCGGTCGCGGAGCAGCCGGGTGGCGACGAAGTAGACGGCGGACTTGCCCCAGCCGGTGCGCTGGACGACCAGGGCCCGCCTTCGCTCGACGACGAGGGCGCTGATCGCCGTCCACTGGTCGTCGCGGAGCCGCGCGTGGTCGCCCGCGAGGGCGCGCAGGCAGCGCTCGGCATCGTCCCGGAGCAGGTCGGATTCGCTCATGCGTCCTTGGTACCAGCGGCGCGGAGGCCCCCGCACCAGAATCGCGTTCTGTGGATAGCGGGCCGCGGATTTGGGACGCATGAGGCGCGGGTAGCCTGCCAGTCAAGATCGGTTCAGCGGAAGGAACACGGGCGGGGAATGGGCGCAGCGGAACGCTTGCGACGGACGTGGCAGGTCCTGATGGACCACACACCCCCCGAACCGCCCGAAGAGGAACCCGGCGAGGTCGTCGACCCGCGGGCGGTCGACCTGGTCCTGCGCGTCGGTGAACTCCTCCTGGCCAGCGGCGAGACGACCGAGCGGGTGAACGAGGCCATGCTCGGCCTGGCGGTCGCCTACGAGCTTCCGCGTTGCGAAGTCCAGGTCACGCTGACGAGTCTCCTGGTGTCGGCCCATCCCGGTAAGGGCGAACCGCCGGTGACGGGGACGCGTGCCATTCGGCGCCGTACACCGGCCTTCTGGCGGCTCACTGCGCTGCACCAGCTCGTGCAGGACGCGTCCATCGGGATGCTGGAGCTTGACGATGCTCACAGGAGGCTCGCGGAGATAAAGAGGGGCAATCCTCCGTACCCGGCCTGGCTCATGGTCGTGTCGCTGGGGCTCATCTCCGCCTCGGGCAGTGTGCTGACCGGTGGCGGGCCGCTCGTGGCGACCACGGCGTTCATCGCCACCCTGCTCGGCGACCGCGCCGCCGCCGCGTTGGCGCGCCGCGGCATCGCCGAGTTCTTCCAGCTGACGGTGGCCGCCGCGATCGGCGCCGGAGCGGCGGCGATCGTGGTGGCGATGGGCAACCCGGGCCAGGCCGCGACGGTCGTCACCGGTGCGATCCTGGCGCTGCTGCCGGGACGTCCGCTGGTCGCCAGCATCCAGGACGGCATCACCGGCGACCTGGTCAGCGCCGGGGCGCGGGTGCTGGAGGTCTTCTTCATGATCGCGGCGATCGTGTCCGGGCTGGGCGCGGTCGTCTATCTCGCGGTCAATCTGGGCGTGTCCATCGATGTCCGGCATCTGCCCTCCCCGGCGGCCGAGCTCGAACCGGTCGCGGTCATAGCGGCGGCCGCCATCTCGCTGACGTTCGCGGTGTCGCTCGCCGTGCCGCGTGCCGTGCTGACCGCCGCGGCGCTGGGCGGCGGACTGATGTGGGTGCTGTACGTCCTGGCGCGTGGGTGGGAAGCTCCACCCGTGCTGGCGGCGGCCATGGCGGCCACCGTCGTCGGCGTCCTGGCGAACTGGCTGGCGCGTAGGCACGGGCAACCCGTGATGCCGTTCGTCGTGCCGGCCATCGGGCCTCTGCTGCCCGGAACCGCGCTCTACAGGGGGATGGTCGAGCTCAACACCGGATCCCCTGAGGCGGGTGTGCTGAGCCTCATCGGCGCCGTGTCGGTGGCCCTCGCGCTGGGCGCCGGCGTCAACCTCGGCGGGGAACTCGTCCGGGCGTTCCAGCACGTCGGGTTGAGCGCGTCCGGACGCTGGGCCCGGCCCGCGGCCCGCCGTACCCGCGGCTTCTAGCGCGGCCGTCACGCGCGACCGCCCGCGCGTCGTCCGCGGACCGTCTCCCGGCGGTCGTTTTGTCGGTGGCGGACGTTACGTTCGCGGCATGTACCGACAGGGAGACATCCTGATCCTGCCCGTGCCCGAGGAGGCGGTTCCGCGGTCCGTCCGCGACCTGCGGCCGGCGCCGCGGGACGGACGGGGACGCATGGTCCTGGCACTCGGGGAGGCCACCGGGCACGCGCACGCGCTGTCCGCGCCCGGGTCGCTGATGCGCGCGCCCGACCCGCTCACCCCGGACCATCTGCATCTGCCGTCCGGCGGACGGCTGGTCCACGAGGAGCATGCGGCGATCACCCTGCCGAAGGGCTGGTACCGGGTGATCCGCCAGCGCGAGTACGTGCCCGGCGCCGTCCGCGTCGTGGCCGACTGAGGGGCCCAGGATGCTCACCGCGACAGCACGCGAACCCCACTTCGTGGTCGGCGACTGGCAGTCGGCGGCCTTCGGCACCGGTCCCGCCGACCGTGGCCGGGCGGAGGCCGGAGTCGCAGCGGCGTACGCGGCCGCCGGTCTGGACGCTCCCGAACGGTACGTCTGGGTGCCCTCCCCCGCGCGCGGGGCCGTGGCGGCGGCCGTCCTGGCCGGGCACGGCGACGCGCTGACGGCGGCCGGGCTGGGCGCGCTGGTCGATCAGGCCTGGGCCGACCTCGGAGACGGCGCCGCGGGGACGAGCGTCCTCGCCGAGGTCCGGACGCGTCCATGGGAGGCCGAACGCACCGCGGCCTGCTCCGAACAGGGGCCGGAGCAGTGGCCGCAGGTGTGGGCCGAGACGGGCGGCCTGCTCTGGAACCAGGTCCAGGCGTTGGTCGCGCGCGTGCGCGGCGCCGTCGGCGACCTCGTCGGCCTCGCGGAGGCCGACGTGACCGACGCGCAGGCGGAGGCGACCGCGTCCCTCTTGCGCGGCGCCACGCTCGACGCCGTCCTCGGCCAGCACGACGCGCCGTGGCTGGCGCTGTTCGAGACGCTCGGACGGCTGGACGGCCCGCTGGCCGGTCTCGCCGAGGCCGCCCGGTCCACCGGCTGGTGGTGGCCCTACGAGCGGCTGGTCGTCCTGTCGGAGCGGCCCGGCGAGCTGCACAGGGACGAGCCCGGACGCCTGCACCGCGGCGACGGCCCGGCCCTCGCCTACCCGGACGGTTTCGCCCTGCACGCCTGGCGCGGGATGCCGATCCCGCCCGATTTCGTCGACTCGTTGACGGGCCTCACGGCCGCGCGCATCTCGTCCGAGGAGAACGCCGAGCTGCGCCGGGTGATGCTGGAGATCTTCGGCTACGACCGCTATCTGGCCGAGACGGGAGCGCGTCCCCTGCACCGGGACGAGACGGGCGTCCTGTGGTCGATCGATCTGCCCGGCGACGAACCCGTGGCCATGGTGGAGGTGGTGAATTCAACGCCGGAGCCGGACGGAACCCACCGCACTTACTATTTGCGCGTCCCGCCCGGCACTCGCACAGCGCGCGCGGGCGTCGCCTGGACGTTCGGTGTGGACGAGGCCGACTACCACCCCGAGAAGCAGACCTGAGCCCACGGACGGCCGGGACGTCCCCGGCCCCGGCGGGTGTCCGTTGGTCGCACTTCCCCAGTCACCAACGGACGCCAGCCCCGCTCCCGCCCTCACGGCGTGACGGTCTGTGCCCAGGTGACCTTCCCGTTCGCGGTGGAGCGCCAGCCCCACGACCGTGAGAGCGCGCCGACGAGCATGAGGCCGCGACCGCTCTCGGCCTGGAGGTCGGCCAACGGCGCCTGCGGGCCCTCCGGGTTGTCGTCCCACACCTCGACCATGGCGGTCGTGTCGTCGGGCAGGGAGACGACCAGCGTGATCGTGGTCGCGTGCCGGATCGCGTTGGTGACGAGCTCGCTGGTGATGAGTTCGAGGTCGCCGTTGACGTCCTGGCGGTTCCAGCCCGCCATGGCCGCGCGCACCGTGTCGCGCGCCGCGCGCACGGCGGCCTCGACCGGCCTCAGCGCGAGGACGAAGTGAGGACGCTGTAAATGGTCCACGGATCCGCCTAGGTTTCACCGGTTAACGCAAGCATGCGCTCTCACACGCGCGCCGCGCATGGGAACCGGTCCGATGGCGCCGTGACCGGCTCACGCCCGTCCTGCTCACGCGAGGAGGGCCGGGATCCGTTCCAGGACGCCTCCGGCGAAGGTGTCGTACAGGCCGAGTGGTTCGAGGTGGACGTAGCCGATGTGGCAGTCGCACGTGTCGAGCGGGCAAGGGCGTGGGGTGAGGGCGTTCCGGAACGAGCCGTCGTAGAGGTTGCCCAAGACGGCGGGGACGAAATGGCAGCGGCGTACGGTGCCGTCGCCGTCCACGGAGACGACGGTGTGGCCCGTCTTGCAGGCGAGGCCGCGGCTGGAGTGCGGGCGGCGGCTCAGCGGGAACAGGGGGTCGATGGCGGTCCAGGCGTCGGCTTCCGCGTCGTCGTAGACGTGGCCGTCGGCGGCGTTGACCCACAGGTACGTCCCGGCGGGCAGGTCGGCGCGGAGGCACCGGGCGGCGCCGAGGTGCTCGGTCAGGCCGACGATGCCGACGCTGAACCGCACGCCGCGCGCCGCCAGGTCGCGGCACTTGCCGAGGAAGCGGTCGTAAGGCACCTGGCCGGGGTGGTAGGTCGCCCATAGCGCGAGGCGGGCGGGGTCGGCGTCGGACGTCCACGAGACGCGGTGACTGAGGTTCGTCTGGATCGCGACCCGCTCGACGTGCGGCAGGTGGCTCAGGTCGACGAGGGCGCGCCGGTACCAGGATCGGACGAGGCCCTCGCCCCAGGGGGTGAACAGGACGGAGACGCGGTGGTCTTGGGCGGAGATCCAGGCGGTGAAGCGTTCGAGTGCGGCGCGGTCGGCGCGGAGCTGCTCCGGTGTGTCGCGACGCTTGGCGAAAGGGCAATACGGGCAGTCGTAATCGCAGCTGGCGAGCGACCCCCTGTAGAGGATGGTCAGGTGCTCCATCAGCGGGCCTCGTAGGACGCCATCAGCGCTTGGACGCGCGGTGAGAACAGTGCCGGGCCGATGGCGTCGGAGTAGGCGAGCCCTTCGGGAGTCAGCCGGATGGTGTCGTCGGACGTCTCCAGCCATCCGCGGTCTTGGAATGACTTGAGGTCGGCGGGGAAGTCGTTCAGTGGATCTGTGCCGAAGCGCGACCGGTAGAGGCTTCGGTCTAGGCCGGATGCTTGCAGGAGGGATTGGACGAGGTGCCGACGGCGGCGTTCGTCGTCGTCCAGGTGGAAACCGACGCGGGCGGTTGTGAAGTCGTCCTCGCGTATGTAGTCGTCAATGATTGAGCGGACGTGCCTTGTCTCGACCGCGTATTCAAACGAGTAGTGAAGGCTGGACGTGTAGGAACGGGCTCCGCAGCCCAGGCCGACCATGCCGTCGGATTGGCAGCAGTATTCGGTGCCATTGCCGGTGCCGGAGGAAGAGGCGGGTGGGATGCGGAACATTCGCATCGACACCTGCTCGTAGCCTTCGGCCAAGAGGTGGTCACGGCCGATCCGGTAGAGGGTGGCGCGGTAGTCGTCCCAGTCTTGCGCGCGATGTTCGAGACCGGTCTTCGGACGGACATAGAGGGGATAGAGATAGACCTCCTCCGGACGCCAGGCCAGGGCGGCGTTCAGGGAGTGCATCCACGTCGCGGGCGTCTGACCGTCGATGCCGTAGATGAGGTCGATGTTGAGGGTCGGGAAGCCCGCCGCACGGATGCGGTCCAGCGCCGCCTCGACTTCGGCGCGTTTCTGAGGACGGACGGCCGCGCGGGCCTCTTCGTCGAGGAAACTCTGGACGCCGATGGAAATCCGGGTCGTTCCGCGTTCGGCGAGCACTGTCAACCGGTCGGTGGTCGCGGTGGCCGGTGACGTCTCCACGCCCAGCGGAATCGCGCCGAATCCCGGGAACCGTCCGGCGATGTCGCAGAGCCGTTCCAGTTCGGGTGCGGTGAGGTAGGTCGGTGTGCCGCCGCCGAACGCCGCGGTGGCGAACGAGCCGTCGCCGTCCAGGGCGTCCAGGACGGCGGTGGCCTGCCGGTCGAGCGCGTCCAGGTAGGCGTTGGTCAGCTCTTCGGGGGCGCCGGTGCGGGTGAACAGGTTGCAGAAGCCGCACCGCATCTCGCAGAAGGGCACGTGTAGATAGAGGAAGAGCGTGTCCAGAGGCTCGTCGGCCCATACGTCGCGTAGGGCAGGTGGTGTAGGCAGCGGACGGTAGGCGGTCTTGTGCGGGTACGCGTACACGTACGCCTGGTACTGGTTCACGACAGAACGAACTCCCCGTATGGGACGGTCCAGACGACCTCGTGGCCGATGCGGTGCCCGGTGTGGCCGTCCTCGCCGTAGGCCGTCCCGTGGTCTGAGCAGACGATGACGAAGCAGGGGCGGCGCATCAGGGAGAACAGCCGGCCGAGGTGGGCGTCGACATGCCGGAGTGCCGCTGCGTGGCTGGCGCGCGTGTCCCCGTCCGAGGGGGCGGCACCGTCCAGGTAGAACCAGTTGGGCTGGTGCAGGGACGCGACGTTCAGCAGCAGGAACAGGCGGCGTTCGGCATGCAGCCGCGTCATGATTTCGGCGACGCGGTCGATTTGGTTGGGCAGCGACTCCGGATCGGTCACTCCGAACCCGCGTTCCCAGTGGCTCTCCGCGAACAGCGACGGCAGCGCGGATCCGAGCGGTGTCTGCTTGTTGAAGAACCCGACGCCGCCCACGCAGACCGTGTAGTACCCGGCGGCTGCGAGGCCAGACGGCACGTCGGCGGCATCGAACGTCCAGGTGCCGTCGGTGGTCGTCTCGCTGCCCGGGAACGTTCCGGCGAAGAGGCGTGGGTGCGGTCCAGGCGACGCGGGCGTCGGCAGGAACCCGGCGAGCATCGCGGTGTGCGCGGCGTAGGTGAAACTGCCCGGCGTGTGGCGGCGCTCCCAGCGCCCTTCTGGGAGAAGCCCGGTCAACGTGGGCGTCTCACCGGACGCGGCCAGTTCGGCGGCCACGTCGTAGCGCAGCGTGTCGAGGGTCACCAGCAGCACGTCGTGGCTGCCGATGACCTGGTTCATGTCGTACATGCGGGCAATGCGGCTCTGATCTGAGCGGCATGTTTGATCTGGGCGGCATAGGTGTCCAGGCCCTGGGCGAGGCTGCCGGGCAGACCGGTCAGGCCGGGCAGCAGATCGCCGAACGCATTGACCTCGCAGACGGCGAGGCGCTTCATCCCATGGCCGACGAGCAGGTCGACGCCGACCATGAGACTGCCGGGGAAACAGGCGGCGGCCCGCGCGCACACGTCTAGTGCCTGTTGCCAACCGTTCTCCCCAAGGGCGCGTTGCACCGCCGCCAGGTCGCCCCTTGCACCGCCCAGATGCAGGTTGGTCATCGGGTGACGGCTCGTCCGGACGACCGCGTGCGTGGGTTCACCTCCGATGACGACGACACGCAAATCGAACACGCGGCCGCCGACCGTCGCCTTCGGCAGCCAGCGCTCCACGTGGAGACCGTCCGGTGCGAGCGCGTCGATGAGAGCGGACACCTCGCCGTCGGTCTCGTAGGAGCGGACGCGCAGCGAATTGAACAGCTCGTCCCCCGCCATGAACGCCGACGTGACCGCCCGCACCCGGCCCGGCCCGGCGTCGGACACGGTGCCGGGCGCGGTCTGCAGTGCGACCACGCCGGACGCGGACGAGCCGTGCGCCGGCTTGACGAACACCCGCCGCTCCCCCGCCTCGTCCATCCGGGAACGAAGCGCCGCGTAGCCGTCGACCTGCGGCAGGGCGGGCGGTACCGGCACCCCGGCGGCCCGGAGGCGGGCGTGCGCGAGCCGCTTGTCGAACATGACGCCGATCTCCTCGACGTCGCCGAAGATCCGCGCCCCGGCCGCCGACGCCGCCGCGGACAGCCGGCCCAGCGCCGCCGTGAACGTCCGGTACCAGCGCGCCCCGCCGCCCACCCGGGCCGGTGCGCCGGGGCCGCGCAGCAGCGCGTCGGCGTCCCGGTCCTCGCCGGGCGAGTCGACGCGCAGCAGGTCGCCCGGCCGGAGGACGATCTCCGCACCGCGCAGCACGTCCGTCCAGGCGATGAGGCGGGGCTCGGGCAGCCCGGACGACCGGCACGCGGCGGCGAACAGCACGGTACGCCGGTCGCCGGGCGTGCCGACAACGACGAACGTCATCCCGAACCCGCGGCGCGCCGACCAGCCGTCGTGGCGCGGTGATCGGCGGTGGGCCGGGTCATTCGGACACCGCGATGTAGCGCCAGTCGTCGTCCGGCTTTCCCTGGTCGTCCAGGTCGACGTCGACGCCGGGCAGCGCCGCCTTCACCCGCTCCACCATGGCGTCCGACAGGAAATGGTGGTGCAGGTCGAGTTTGCGCAGGTGCGTGAGCGGCTGGCCGGACAGCAGCGCCTCGGCGCCCTGGTCGGTGAGGATGCCCATCGCGAGGCTGAGCGACTCCAGTCGCGCCACGACGGGCGCGCCCGCGACCGCAGCCGCGATCTCGTCCTGGAGCTCGCTGTCCTCCAGGCCGAGGTGGCGCAGCGCGGGGAACCGCTCTCCGCCGAGGAACGGCGCGAGGTCGGCGACGGTCGCGTCGCCGCCGTAGTTGTCCTCGCCGAGCCACAGGTCGAGGTGCTCCAGGTTCGGCAACTCGCTCGCCCCCACCGCCTGGACGATGTGCCCCGGCAGCCCGCCCGACTCGAACCGCAGCACCTTCAGCTTCTCGTTCTTGACCGGTTCGAGCCGCAGCCCCTGCGAGCCGCGGATCTCGAACCGCTCCAGCGCGGGAAACGTGGTGAACAGCGGCGAGATGTCGGAGAGCTCGATCCAGGAGATCTCCGCCTCCTCGCCGGTGATGTCGCCGAGGAACAGCGCCTTCAGCTTCGGGAAGGACGCGGCCGCCCCGCACAGCAGATCGACCGGGTCGGCGACGCCGTCGTCGTAGGACGCACCCCAGTAGCCGATGATCAACGCGGTGACCTCGGTGGTGTCGATCGTCCGGAGGAACCGCGCGAAGATGTCGCCGAACGGCTCCTCGCTGAAGGACGTCCCGACGTACCAGGCGGCCTCGGCCGCGGGCGGGAACTCCCCGGCGGGCGCCGCGCCGCGGCCGTCGTCCTCCTCCTCGGTGTCGTCGGGCCCCGTCTCCTCGTTGAACGTGGCAACCGGAAGTCCGGCGTACTCCTCAAGGTGCTCGTAAACGCCCATGGGTCCCCTTCGCGAGCGAGATCGTCGGCCCATGCCTATCAGGACCGGAGGACAGTACGCCGCGATTTCCCGCGTTTCCCGGCGTTCCCCGGCGTTCCCGCGCGATTAGGTCGCGATGAGCACCGACCCCTTGTACTTGTCCTCGACGAACTTCTTGACCTCGGGCCCCTGCAGCAGTTGGACGAGCTTCTTCACGCGCGCGTCGTCCTTGTTCTCCGGCAGGGTCACGACGCCGTTGGCGTACGGGTTGCCCTCGGGCTTCTCGGCGGCGAGCGCGTCCTTGTTCGGCGCGAGGCCCGCCTCGATCGCGTAGTTCCCGTTGATGACCGAGAGGTCGACGTCGTCCAGCGACCGCGGCAGTTGCGCGGCCTTCAGCGGCTTGATCTTCAGGCCCTTCGGATTGGACGCGATATCGCGCTCGGTCGCGGTGGAGGGCGCGTCCGGCTTCAGCGTGATGAGGCCGTTTCCGGCGAGCAGCTTGAGCGCACGTCCCTCGTTGGCCGGGTCGTTCGGGACGGCGACGGTCGCGCCCCGCGGCACGTCCTGCAGGCTCGTCGCCTTCTTCGAGTACACGCCGAGCGGTTCGAGGTGGACGGGCGCGACGAACGACAGCGTCGTCCCGGACTTCTTCTCGAACTCCTTCATGAACGGCACATGCTGGAAGTAGTTGGCCGTGACCTGCTTCTCCTTCAGCGCCGTGTTCGGCTGCTGGTAGTCGCTGAACGTCACGACGTCGAGCTTCAGCCCGGCCTTGGACGCCAGATTGTCCTTGACGTACGTCAGGATGTCGCCGTGCGGGACCGGGTTGACCGCGACCTTCAGCGGGGCGTCCGGGTCGTCCGACGCCGCCGACGAGCCGCAGGCGGTGAGTCCCGCGAGGAGACCGACGGAGGCCAGCGCGACAGTGATCTTGCGAAGCACGACAGGTGCCTTTCTCTTCGTTATCTATGGGTCAGGCGCCGGGCCGCGAGGTCCCCCGCGGCCTGGATGATCAGGACCAGGACGATGAGCAGCGCGACGGTGGCGACCATGACCTTGGTCTCGAAGCGCTCGTAGCCGTAGACGACGGCGAGGTTGCCGAGCCCGCCGCCGCCGACCGTCCCGGCCATCGCCGTGTAGCCGATCAGCGCGATCACGGTGACGGTCAGCCCGGACACCAGGCCCGGCCGCGCCTCGCGCAGCAGGACCTTGCCGACGATCTCCCGGCGGGTGGCGCCCATCGCGTCCGCCGCGGCGATCACGCCCGGGTCCACCTCGCGCAGCGCGATCTCGACGAGCCGCGCGTAGAACGGGATGGCGCCGACGGTCAGCGGGACGATCGCGGCCGCATTCCCGATGCTGGTGCCGACGACCGTCCGGGTGAACGGGATGATCGCCACCATCAGGATCAGGAACGGCAGCGACCGCCCGATGTTGACGACCACGCCGAGCACCTTGTTGACCGGCGGCGCGGGCAGCAGCCCGCCGCGCTCGGTGACCACCAGCAGCACCCCGAGCAGCAGCCCGAGGACGGCGGTGAACAGCGTCGCCACACCGGTCATGTAGAGGGTGTCGACCGTGGCGGGCCACAGCAGCGGAGTGACCTCGTCCCAGCTCATCGAACGTCCTCCTCGACACCGCGCACGGCCTCAACTTCGTGAGCCGTCCCGGCGTCCCGCGCGGCCTCAACTTCGTGAGCCGTCCTGGCGTCGGGCGCGGCCTCGACTTCGTGGGCCGTCTTGGCGTCGGGCGCGGGCTCGGCGTTGGGCGCGGCCTCGACTTCGTGAGCCGTCCTGGCGTCGGGCGCGCGCTCAGCGTCGGGCGCGGCCTTGGTGTCGTAGGCCGTCCTGGCGTCGTGCACGAGCTCAGCGTCGGGCGCGGCCTTGATGTCGTAGGCCGTCCTGGCGTCGGGCGCGGCCTCAGCGTCGCGCGCGGCCTCGACATCGGGCGCGGCCTCAACTTCGCGGGCCGTTTTGGCGTCGGGCGCGGGCTCGGCGTTGGGCGGGGGCTTGATGTCGTGCGCCGTCTTGGCGTCGTGGGCGGGGGGCTTGACGGTTACGGCGAGGCCGGCTTCGCGGAGGAAGGCGATTTGCGCGGCGTTCAGGGACGGGTCGCCGGGGAGTTCGAGCTGGAGGCGTCCGACGCGTTCGCCGCCGACCGTCTCGACGGCGCCGCCGAGGATGTTGACGTCCAGGGAGTACTTGCGGGCCAGCGCCGACACGACCGGCTCGCCGGTGGCGCCGCCGACGAACGTGACCTCGACGAGTGTGTAACCGTCGCGGGGCTCGGCGGGCGGCAGCGGGAACAGGCCGCGGGCCAGCTCGGACCCCGGGCGGGCGAGCAGCTCGGGCACCGGGCCCTGCTCGGTGAGGCGGCCGTCCCGCATGACGGCGGCCGAGTCGCAGATGCTCTTGACCACGCCCATCTCGTGGGTGATCAGCAGGATCGTGAGGCCGAGCCGCCTGTTGAGGTCGCGCAGCAGGTCCAGGATCGACGCGGTCGTCTCCGGGTCGAGAGAGGACGTCGCCTCGTCCGAGAGCAGCACCTTCGGCCGTCCGGCGAGGGCGCGGGCGATGCCGACGCGCTGCTTCTGCCCGCCGGAGATCCGCGCCGGGTACGCCTTCGCGTGACCGGCGAGCCCGACGAGATCGAGGAGCTCGGCGACGCGGCGGGCCCGCTCGGCGCGCGGGACGCCCATGACCTCCAGCGGGAACGCGACGTTGCCGGCGACGGTGCGGCTGCCGAGCAGGCCGAAATGCTGGTGGATCATGCCGATGCCCTGGCGCGCCCGGCGGAGCTCGCCGCCGCGCAGCGACAGCAGGTCCCGGCCGTCGATCACGACGCGGCCCTCGTCCGGACGTTCCAGCAGGTTGACGCAGCGCAGCAGCGTGCTCTTCCCGGCGCCGCTGCGTCCGAGCACGCCGAAGACCTCACCCTCGGCGACGGTCAGGTCGACGCCGTCGACGGCGGTCACCTCGCGGCCACGGCCGCGGTAGACCTTTCGGAGTTTTTCGATCTGAATCACAGGAAATCAATCCATGCGGACGGAGGGCCGCCCCGGCGGGGCGGCGATGAACAGGTCAGAGCTGGTGGGGATATGGCCGGCGGTGTGGTCGGACATGGCCGATCGCACGCTCGGCGCGCCTGGGCTCAGCCGAGCAGGAGCGCGCTCAGGAGCGGCCAGGCGGGTACGGGGTGTGGCTCAGCAGATGGCGTTCGAAATACATGCACGACTCGCGTGTCGGGGTTCGCTCGCTTCGGGGCGCGAGGCTCAGGCAGGGGCCCTCAGCGGTCACACATTCGACGGCAGCACATACGCCGCACGGCCCGCGAATTCTGCGGGCGGTGCTCGGGGCACAGGCGTACGGAGGTCATGTCAGCAGTTAACCCGCTCCACACAAATGACGCAAATTCGAGCGGTGTGGTGGCCGTCACTCGTCTTCGCGGTAGTCGAGGTAGGTGTCGCCCGACCCGCTCTGGACGGAGATGCGGCGCGGCGAGGCGTCGTCCACGACCGCCTTGTTGAGGTGCGCGGCTCCCGGGCCCGTCCAGCCGACGACCTGGTAGACCGAGCCGGGCGGGACGATCATCTTGACCGTCCCGGAATGGGCCACCGCCTCCACGGCGTCCGGCGGCTCGGCGAAGCGGAGGTCGAGCAGGCCGGACGACACGTCGGCGCGGACCCGCCGCGACGCCAGCCCGGTCGCGACGACCTTGCCGGACCTGGCCCGGAGCCGCAGCCGTCCGCGCACGTCCGCGACCCTGACCTCGCCGGAGCCCGTCCGCAGGTCGAGGTCGCCGCTCAGTTCCCGGACGCTGAGCTGCCCGGATCCCGACACGGCCGACACCCGCACCCCACGCGGCACCCGGATGTCGATGTCGCCGCCGCATTCCCGGCCGCTGATCAGGCCCGGCCCGTTGCAGCGGAACATGAGGAAGAGCACGTCGCCCGCCACCGACTCGGTGACGTACGGCTTGCGAACCCCCCATCTGAGCTGCCGGTAGACGCGCGCCTCGCCGTCCGGTCCCGGGCCGACGGACACCTCGGCGCCGCCGATGTCCAGCCGCAACTCCTTGATCGCGTACCGGTGGACGGTGTCGGACGTCATCGTCTGCCGGATGACGCGCCCCCACGCCGTGAGACCGGCCGGGACCACCACGACCAGCACGGTCGCGATCGCCAGGACGATCCATTTCCCGCGCCGCCGGGGCCGTCCGACAACCTGATCGCCCCCGCCCACCCCTGAACCGGCAACCCCGGAACCGCCCACCCCTGAACCGGCAACCCCGGAACCGCCCGCCCCTGAACCGGTAGGCCCGGAACCGGTCGATCCTGAACCGGCTAGCCCGGAAGCGGTTGGTCCGGAAGCGGTCGATTCTGAACTGGCTGGCCCTGAACCGGCTGGCCCGGAACCGGCTGGCCCGGAACCGGCTGGCCCGGAACCGGCTGGGTCTGCGGTGGGCGGTTCGGTGGCGGAGTGGTCTCGCGGTGTTGTCCGGGCCTCCGTCCTGGAGTCGCGGGCGGTCATGTCTCGCCCTCCAGGAAGCGGAGGACGGCGAGCACGCGGCGATGGTCGCCCTCGGTGTGCGGGAGGTCGAGCTTCGCGAAGATGTTGTTGATGTGCTTGGCGACCGCGCTCTCGCTCACCACCAGCGCCGCGGCGATGCCCGCGTTGGAGCGGCCCTCCGCCATCACCGCCAGGACCTCCTTCTCCCGCGGGGTGAGCCGGTCGAGCGGGTCGCGGTGCCGCCGCAGCAGCAGCTGGGAGACGACCTCGGGGTCCAGCGCGGCGCCGCCGGACGCGACCCGCCGCAGCGCGTCCAGGAAAACCGAGACGTCCGCGACCCGGTCCTTGAGGAGGTAGCCGATGCCGCTGGTGCTGGTCGACAGCAGGTCCGCCGCGTACCGCTCCTCCACGTACTGGGACAGCAGCAGGACGGACACCTCCGGCGACTCCCGCCGCATGACCAGCGCGGCCCGGACGCCCTCGTCGGTGAAGCCGGGCGGCATGCGGACATCCACGATGGCCGCGTCCGGGCGGTGCGCGCGGACGGCGGCGAGCAGCCCGTCGGCCTCGCCGACCGCCGCCGCGACCTCGAACCCGGAGGTCTCCAGCAGCTTGATCAGCCCGGCGCGGAGCAGGACGGAGTCCTCGGCGATCACAACGCGCACGGCAGCTCCACGGTGACGGTCGTCGGTCCCCCCGCGGGGCTGGTGATGCGGAACGTGCCGTCCACGGACCGGACGCGCCGCGCGAGCCCGGCCAGCCCCGTCCCCCCGGACGAGCCCGCAGCACCCGACGACCCCGTCCCATCAGACGACCCCGTCCCACCGAACGAACCCGCGCCGCCGAACGAACCCGTCCCACCGAACGAACCCATCCCACCGAACGAACCCATCCCGCCGGACGAACCCGTCCCGCCGGACAAGCCCGTGCCGCCGGACGAACCCGTGCCGCCGGACGAGCCCGCGTCGCAGGAGGTGCCCGTGTCGCCGGACGGGTCGGTGAGGCCAGACGGGGCGGCGCCGCCGATGCCGTCGTCGGTGACGGTGACGTGCAGCACGTCGCCGCGCCGGATCACGGCGACGTCCACCTCGGTGGCCCGCGCGTGCCTGGCCACGTTGGTGAGGGCCTCGGACACGACGAAGTACGCGACGGCCTCGACGGTGGACGAGGCGCGCGGCTCGACCTCGACCCGCAGCCGGACGGCGACCGGCACCCGCGCGGCGACGCCGGACAGCGCGGCGTCCAGGCCGCGGTCCTCCAGCACGGCCGGGTGGAGGCCGCGGATCAGGGTGCGCAGCTCGGTCAGCGCCTCCTTGGCCTCCTCGTGCGCCTCGACGATCACCTGCATGGCGTCGTCCGGGACCCCGCCGAGGGTCTCGCTCGGGCGAGCCCGAGGTTCAGCGCGAGCGAGACGAGCCGCTGCTGCGCCCCGTCGTGCAGGTCGCGCTCGATGCGGCGGCGTTCGAGGTCGGCGGCGTCCACGACGCTGGCGCGTTTCTCGGCGAGGTCCTCGACACGCCGCTCGAGCTCCTTCGCGCGGTCGGGGCCGAGCAGCGCGGACGCGGCGCGGGCGTCCAGCCGGCGGACGCCCGCCGCCGCCCACGGCGCCGCCGCCAGCAGCAGCACGCCCACCGCGGTCAGGGCGACGATCCGCGCCGGATGGGCGACGGGGTTCATCGGGCTGGACGGCGGCAGCGCCCACCCGTACAGCCCGGCCCCGGTGAGGGCCAGCCCGCTCGCCCACGCGGCGATGACGCCGAGACCGCCGAGCGCCAGGAACGGCCCCGCGACCATGTGGTACTGCAGGACCCGCCACAGCTCAGGCGAGCGCAGATAACGCGGCGTGTAGCGCGGACGCCCGTCGTCGAAGCCGGGCATCCGCGGTATGTGCAGGCCCAGCATCGCCCAGCAGCGTTCCCGCTGCCAGGTCGTCAGCGGCCGCAGCACGAGCAGCACCAGGACGACCGACGTGCCGGCGAGGAACAGGATCTTGACCGACTTCGCCGGTGTCCAGAGCGTCCAGAGCGAGCCGGCGATCAGCCATCCGGCGGCCTGGAGCGGCACCCCGGACGCGACGAACGCGGTGTCGCGCCACGCCGTCGCCGACCACGGAGCGTGCACGCGGGCACGTGGCGCGGTCCCGGAGGTGGATGCCATGGAGCAACCGTATTGCCCCGTTTCGCGGGCCACCATGAACCGGGCCTCAGGTGCGGGGTGAACCTAGTGCCACCCCTTGCCGCGACACCGAGGTGACTGACGGTGAGAGGCAGGACGGGTGGCAACGCGTGGACGGGAGTACGCCAGACGGGTGAAACCAGACGAGCCGGACCTCTAGAGTGTGTCCACACGTGGGGCCCTCTCGCGGGAGGGCCCTTTGTCCTGCCCGTTGTCCTGCCAGCTTGTTCTGCCAGCTTGTTCTGCCTGCTTGTTCTGCCCGCAGGATCGTTCTGCCCGCAGAATCGCCCCAGCTGCATGATTTGCCCTGCCTGCACGATCCAGAGGTCTCGCGACATGAACGACCACCCCGCAACATGAACGACCACGAGGTGCGCGAGGAGTGCATGCGGCTCCTCAAGGACGGCCTTCCCCACCCGGCTCCCGCCGCCTTCGCCGACGGACGGGACTTCCTTCCGCTCGGGCTCGACATGGACGGCGACGTCGCCGTTGTCACGTTCCTCCACCAGTGGGGCGACGTGGCGTCCGGCTTCATCGAGGGCTGGACGTTCCACCGCCGCGACGGCGAGTGGATGGAGCTGGGCGGCGCCGGCGGCTCGGCCCCCGAGGAGCCGCTGGCGCGCCGCTCGTCCGGGGAGATGGGCCGGCACCTGCTGAAGTACGGGTCTGGCCGGACGGTCCGGAACGCCAACCGGCTGCTGCCGTGGGGCGCGAAGTGGGTGAGCGAGGCGCGGCTGCGGGCGTCGGCGGAGGTCGTGCGGATCCGGGTCGGCAAGCGGCTGCTGGACGTCCCCGCGCACGGGCACGTGGCCGTGGTGTGGGGCGCGCGCCGCGGCCCGGTCGTCGAGGCGCTCGCCGCGGACGGGTCGGTGCTGGACGCCCTGGACCTGGACCGTCCGGCCGTCCCCGCCCGCCCTCAGCTCTGATATTTGACCGTTCGTTCTCGATAGGCCTATCGTCGTCGGCATGCCACGGACGAAGGAGTTCGACCCGGACGAGGCGCTCCGGCGCGCCCTGGACCTGTTCTGGGAGCGCGGGTACGAGGCGACGTCCATGGCCGACCTCGTGGCGCATCTCGGCGTCGCCCGCGCCAGCATCTACGCGACGTTCGGCGGCAAGCACGAGCTTTACCTGAAGGCGTTCGAGCACTATCTGCGGACGACGAACCCGGCGCTCGCGGAGGCGCTGTCGCAGCCGGGCCCCGTCCTGCCCCAGGTCCGGAGGCTGATCGAGCGCTATGCCGCGGAGTCGGCCCGCGACCGGCCGCGACACGGCTGCTTCGTCGTCAACACCGCGGTGGAGCTCGCCGCCCGCGATCCGGAGGCGGCCCGGCTGGTCGAGGCGAGCTGGACCTTCCTGGAGGCGTCGCTCACCTCGGCGCTCACCCGCGCCCGCGCGCAGGGCGAGCTATCCCCCGGCCGCGACCCGCGCGCGCTGGCGCGGTTCCTGGTCGTGTTCTTCCAGGGCCTTCGCGTGCTGGGCCGCGCGCCCGCCGACGACGACCGCCTCCACGACGCGACACGCGAGGCGCTGGCCGTCTTCGACTGACCTTTCCCTGCCTTCCCGCCCCGGCGGAGCCTCCTTCACTCCAATTCAAGAACGATCAATCTAGTATTAGGAGCCAGGCCATGACGTTCGACCGCAGGATCGCGCTCATCACCGGCGGGGCCGGCGGCATCGGCCGCGCCATCGCGCGCGCCTTCGTCCGCGAGGGCGCCACGGTCGTCCTCGCCGGACGCGACGCGGACGCGCTCACCGACGCGGTCAAGGAGATCGGCCCGTGCGCCGACCATGTCGTCGCCGACGTCACCGACACGTCCGCCGTCGCCCGGATGGTGGAGACCGTCGTCGCGCGCCACGGCGGCCTCCACGTCGCCGTCAACAACGCCGGAATCCTCGCCGCCGCCGGACCGCTCGCCGACATCGACGAGGCCGCCTGGGACGACGTCCTCGCGGTGAACCTGACCGGCGTGTTCCTGTCGATGAAGCACGAGATCGCGCACATGCGCCGCCTTGGCGGCGGGACGATCGTCAACATCGCGTCCAACATCGGGTCGCACGGCCGCCGCCCGGGACTGGCAGCCTACGCGGCGTCCAAGGCGGCGGTCAGCGTCCTCACCCGTGCCGCGGCCCTCGACCACATCGCGGACGGCGTCCGCATCAACGCCGTCAGCCCCGGCGCCAGCGACACGCCCATGTCGCTGCTCCCCGGCGAGACCCGCGCCGAGCGCGTGGAGCGGATGCGCACGGCCTCCCCGTCGGGACGCGTGGCCGATACGTCCGAGGTGGCGGAAACAGTGCTGTGGCTGGCGTCGGACGCGTCGAGCCACGTTGTCGGGCACGACCTGGTCGTCGACGGCGGAACCACCGCCTGACACACTCCGACACGCCACCGACCCGCCACCGACGCGCCACCGACGCGCCGCCTGCCTGGGCGCCGATCCCCAGCGGCGCTTTTCAGGGCTGTTCACCGGGCAGACTCAGTCCATGGCCCTCACACCCGACTACGACTCGGACCCGGAGCGCTTCCGCCTCGCCTCCAGGGTCACCAGGAAGTACCTGATCGGGGCGCGGAGCCTGCACGACCACATCGCCGCGAAACTGCTGCACGGCGAGCCGTCCCGCGTCCTGGACATCGGCTGCGGGGAGGGCGCGCTCAGCGACGCCCTCCCCCACCCGCCGCCGTTCCGGCTGGTCGGGCTGGACGCGTCCGCCACCCTCCTGCGCGCGCATCCGCGGCCGCGCGTCCGGGCCGACGCGCTGCGCCTGCCCTTCAGGGACGGGACGTTCGACGCCGCCGTCGCCGTGAACATGCTCTACCACCTGGACGATCCCGGTCTCGCGCTCCGCGAGGCCCGCCGCGTCCTCGCCCCGGGCGGCGTCCTGCTCGTCACCGCGATCTGCCGGACCGACAGCCCGGAACTGGCCCACGTCTGGCGTCCCGAGCCGACCACGTTCGACGCGGAGGAGGCCCCGGCCCGCGTCTGCGAGGTGTTCGGCGAGGTCGAGGTGGAACGGTGGGACGCGCCGCTGCTCACGCTTCCCGACCACGACGCCGTCCGCGACTACCTGATCGCGCGCCACATGCCCCGCCCGGAAGCGGCCGAGGCGGCCCGCCGCCTGCGAACGCCCCTCCCGGTGACCAAACGAGGCAGCCTGGTCCTGGCCCGCCGCTCCTGACGCCCGTCCGTACCAGCCGCTCCTGACGCCCGTGTTTGTCACGCGCGCACGAGGATTTCCGGGTTGAGTTCGTCCGGACGGGTGAAGCCCGAGAGCGCCAGCGTCAATTCCAGTTCGGCCTGGAGGCAACGCAAGACGTGCCGTACGCCCGCCTCACCCGCGAGCGCCAGCCCATACGCGTACGGACGCGCGACCAACACCGCCTTGGCGCCGATTGCGAGCGCCTTGGCGATGTCCGATCCCGTGCGGATTCCGCTGTCGAACAGCACCTCCGCCTGGTCGCGGACGGCCTCGACCACACCCGGCAGCGCGTCGAGTGAGGCGACGGCGCCGTCCACCTGGCGTCCGCCGTGGTTGGAGACGATCACGCCGTCCATGCCCGCGTCGACGGCCTGGCGGGCGTCGTCCGGGTGCTGGATGCCCTTCAGCGCGATCGGGCCGTCCCAGTGCTCCCGCAGGAAGATCAGGTCGTCCCAGGTCAGGGCGGGGTTCCCGAAGTTGGCGACCCAGTGCAGGATCGCCTGGTCCCGGTTGGCGCCGGTGATCGGGCCGCCGACCATGCCCTGGAACACCGGGTCGCTGAGGTAGTTGGCGATGCCGATGCCGCGCAGGAACGGCAGGTACGCCTGGTCCAGGTCGCGTGGACGCCACGCCAGCGTGAACGTGTCGAGAGTGACGACGAGGGCCGTGTACCCGGCCGCCTTAGCCCGCTCCAAGAAGCTGACGGCGAGATCCCGGTTCTTCGGCCAGTACAGCTGGTACCAGCGCGGACCGTCGCCGTTCGCGTCCGCGACGTCCTCGATGTTGTGCGAGGACGCCGTGCTCAACACCATCGGTACGCCCTCGGCCGCGGCCGCCCGCGCGACGGCCAGCTCACCGTCGGGATGGAGGATCGACAAGACGCCGACGGGCCCGAGCAACAGGGGACACGGCATCGCGCTGCCCAGCACCTGCACGGACAGGTCGCGGTGGGTCACGTCCCTGAGCATCCTCGGCACGATCCGCCACCGGTCGAACGCCGCGCGGTTGGCCCGCGCGGTCGCCTCGCTGCCCGCCGCCCCCGCCACGTACCCGAACGCCCGCGCCGACAGCGACCGCTCGGCGAGACCCTCCAGCCTCGTCAGGTCCGTCGGCAGTGCCGGGACGGCGTCGCCGAGCCCCTGCAGATAGATCGAGTTCTGGAAGTCGGCCAGCGCGCTCAAGGATGCCTCCACCTGCGGGAACCGGAACCGTCCGGCACCAATCTGCCAGGTCGGCGGGAGTGACGGAACGGCACCGATTCGGCGAACGGGACGCCACACCGGGTGGGGCGGGCGAAAGATGTCCCCGGGACCGGCAAGAATGTGGGCATGGCACGACGCGGATCCCAGGCCCCTCCCCCGCCGCCGGACTTCGAAGAGAACATCGTCGACGTCGATGTCTCCGACGAGATGCGCGGCAGTTACCTCGAGTACGCCCTCTCGGTCATCTACCAGCGGGCGCTCCCCGACGTGCGCGACGGGCTGAAGCCCGTCCAGCGCCGGATCCTGTACTCGATGAACGAGATGGGGCTGCGCCCCGACCGCGGGCACGTCAAGTGCGCCCGCGTCGTCGGCGAGGTCATGGGCAAGCTGCACCCGCACGGCGACAGCGCGATCTACGACGCGATGGTGCGGATGGCGCAGTCCTGGGCGATGCGGATGCCGCTGGTCGACGGGCACGGCAACTTCGGGTCGCTCGGCGGCGACGACATGCCCGCCGCGATGCGGTACACCGAGGCGCGCCTGTCCCGCGAGGCGATGCTGATGGTCGCCTCCATCGACGAGGACACCGTCGACTTCCGCCCGAACTACGACGGGCAGGAGACCGAGCCCGAGGTCCTCCCCGCCGCGTTCCCGAACCTGCTGGTGAACGGCGCGTCCGGCATCGCGGTCGGAATGGCGACGAACATGGCGCCGCACAACCTCGGCGAGGTCATCGCCGCGGCCCGGCACCTGATCGACCACCCGGACGCCACGCTCGACGACCTGATGCGCCACGTCCCAGGCCCCGACCTGCCCACCGGAGGCAAGATCGTCGGCCTGGACGGCATCCGCGACGCCTACGCGAACGGCCGGGGAACGTTCCGCACCCGCGCCACGACGACCATCGAGAACGTGACGGCGCGCCGCAAGGGCATCGTCGTCAGCGAGCTCCCGTATGCCGTCGGCCCGGAGCGCGTCAAAGCCAAGATCAAGGAACTGGTCAACGCGAAGAAGCTCCAGGGCATCGCCGACCTGAAGGACCTCACCGACCGCAACGTCGGCCTCCGCCTCGTCATCGAGATCAAGAACGGGTTCAACCCGGAGGCCGTCCTGCAGGACCTCTACCGGCTCACGCCGATGGAGGAGACGTTCGGCATCAACAACGTCGCGCTCATCGACGGGCAGCCGCGCACCCTCGGCCTCCGCGACATGCTGCAGGTCTACGTCGACCACCGCATCGAGGTCGTCCGGCGCCGCTCGATGTTCCGCCGCAAAAAGCGCGAGGACCGCCTGCACCTCGTGGACGGCCTGCTCGTCGCCCTGCTCAACATCGACGAGGTCATCCAGGTCATCCGGCAGAGCGACGACGCCGCGCAGGCCAAACAGCGCCTGATGCAGATCTTCGAGCTGTCCGACATCCAGGCCCAGTACATCCTCGACACGCCGCTGCGCCGCCTCACCCGGTACGACCGGCTCGAACTGGAGAAGGAGAAGGAGCAGCTCGCCAAGGAGATCGCCCAGCTGACCGCGATCCTCGAATCGGAGCGGAAGCTGCGCGGCGTCGTGTCCAAGGAGCTCGGCGAGGTCGCGAAGGAGTTCGCCACCCCGCGCCGCACGATCCTCCTCGAATCGTCCGGGCAGACCGCGGCGTCGGCCGTCCCGCTGGAGGTCGCGGACGACCCGTGCACGGTGCTGCTGTCGTCCACCGGGCTCATGGCCCGCACGCACGGCCCAGGCCCGCTGCCCGACAGCGGGCCCCGCGCCGCGCACGACGTGCTGACGTCCGTCGTTCCCGCCACGGCGCGCGGCCAGGTCGGCGCGGTGACGTCGCACGGCCGCATGATCCGCGTCGACGTCCTCGACCTGCCGACGCTTCCGGCGTCCGCGACGCCGCCGTCCCTGGCGGGCGGCGCCCAGGTCACCGAGTACGTCGACCTGGAGCCGGACGAGACGGTCGTCGGCATCGCCGCCGTCTCCGAGGAGGGCGGCGGCCTGGCCCTCGGAACCGCGCAGGGCGTGGTCAAACGGGTCGTCCCCGAGTTCCCCGCAAACCGCGACGACTTCGAGGTCATCGGCCTCAAGGACGGCGACCGCGTCGTCGGGGCCGTCCAGCTCCTCTCCGAAGACCAGCACCTCGTCTTCATCACCACCGACGCGCAGCTGCTGCACTTCGCCGCCTCGATCGTCCGGCCCCAGGGCCGCGCCGCGGGCGGCATGGCGGGCATCAAGCTGGGCCCGGACGCCCGCGTCCTGTGGTTCGGCGCCATCGACCCGGCCCGCGAGGCGCGCGTGATCACGATCTCCGGCTCGTCGTCCGCGCTGCCCGGCACCCAGACCGGGGCGATCAAGCTCGCCGACTTCGCCGAGTTCCCGTCCAAGGGACGCGCGACCGGAGGCGTCCGCGCGCACCGCTTCCTCAAGGGCGAGGACGTCCTGCTCCAGGCATGGGCCGCGCCGACCCCGCTGCGCGCCGCGTCCGCCAACGGCAGACCGGCCATGCTGAACGTGACGCTCGGCCGCCGCGACGGTTCCGGCGAGAAACTCGACAAGCCTCTCACCGCCATCAGCGGCCCCCTCGGCCCCCCGCCCCCGGACGAAGACGAACCCGAGGAGTGATGCGCGCAGATCCCGGGCACCCGCACCGCGCCCGGGACCTGCGCCGTCCCTCGGCCGCGGTCTCCGGCCCCGTCTAGGCCGGAGCCTACGACGGAGGCACCGGCCCGGTTTCGGGCGGCTCCCCCAGCTCGGGCGCGTCCACCAGTCCGGGCACGTCCACCGGCTCGGCCGCATCCATCGGTCCGGCCGCATCCATCGGTCCGGCCGCAGCCGTCGGCCCGCCCGCGTCCATCAGCTCGGCCGCAGCCGTCGGCCCGGGCGCGCCCATCGGCCCGCCCGCAGCCGTCGGCCCGCCCGCAGCCGTCGGCCCGCCCGCAGCCGTCGGCCCGCCCGCAGCCGTCGGCCCGCCCGCAGCCGTCGGTCCGGGCGCAGCCGTCGGTCCGGGCGCGTCCATCGGTCTGGGCGCGGCGGTTGGTTCGGGGCGGTTCGGTGGTTCGGGCGGTGGGGCGGAGACGACGACGCGGGCGGGCCGGAAGACCCAGGATCCGTGCGCCAGGCCGCGGGAGTGGACCTCCAGCACCGTCCCGGGCGGCGTCCCGGGAGCCAGGCGGACGCCGACCGCCTCATGCCGGGACGGGTCGAACGGCCCCGACACCGGCACCTCGGTGACGCCGTGCAGGTCGAGCAGCTGGAGCAGCTCCGCCCGGATCGAGGCGATGAACTCCGGGTCGGGCCCGGCATAGCGGTCGAGCCGGTCGAGGACGAGCGCCAGCCCGTTGACGAAGGGATGCAGGTATTGGCGGAACGGCCCCGACTCGGCCTGGCTCAGCCGCTCGCCCAGCTGCTCGATGAGCCGCCGCTTGTCCCGGTCGTCCTGGAGGCGCCTGCGGAACAGGTCGGTCAGCTCGTCCAGGCGCCGGAGCACCTCGCCCGTGCCGGCGGGCTCCTCGGGCCGGGTCACAGCACGTCCACGGTCTTCAGTGCCGTGGAGAGGCCGGTGACCTGCCCGGCGTCGAGATTGCGCGGCCTTTCCAGTTCGACCTCTCCCAGCGAGCGGTCGTTGGTGAGGTCGATGAGCTCCACGTGCACGACGCCGTCGATGTCGTAGGACATGACGACCTTGATCGGCGCTCCCTTGGGCAGGCCGCCCGGAAGCGTGATCGGACGCTCCACCAGCTTGGTCACATAGTCCGGATCGTCGTCGTCGCCTTCGGTGACCTGCAGGTCGAGCCTGCGCTGATGGTGCGCGACCGTCTCGAACACCTGGAACTCCTGGCACGGTATCCGGGTGTTCTTGGCGATGATGATCTGGTTGTAGTCGGTGACGAGGTCGTCCTCCACCGCGATGACCCCGAGGCCCTGCGACGTCACGTCCTGGATCGTGTACGGGATCTCGGCCTCCGGCCTGTCCCGCCTGGCCAGCTCGTGCTCCGCGACGATCGCCGCGCCCAGCGCGATCGCCTCGTCCGGGTTGACGGACGTGTCCGGCGCCTTCCCCGAGACGCGCTCGATCATCTCGCGCACCATCGGCATCTTCGTCGACCCGCCGACGAGCAGCAGGCGGTCGATGCCCGTCCAGGAGAGCCGCGCCTCGTCGAGCACCTCGTCGACGGCGTCGGCGGTGCGGGCCAGCAGGTCCTCGGTGAGCCGCTCGAACTCGTCCCGGGTGACCGTGACCGTGTAGGTGCCCTGCGGGTCGCTGAAGAACAGCCGGGTCTGCGCCGTCCGGGTCAGCGCGTGCTTCGCCTGCTCGCACTTCTCGCGCAGCTCGCCCTGGAGCCGGCCGTCGTCGTTGAGATCGGGACCGCCCCGCGCCAGCACCTCCCCGGCCACATGCTCCATCAGCCGGTTGTCGAAGTCGAAGCCGCCGAGGTTCCGGTCGCCGGTGGTGGCGATGACCTCCAGCTCGTCGCCGCCGACCCGCATCACCGTGACGTCGAAGGTGCCGCCGCCGAGGTCGTACACGAGCAGGGTGCCGGACGGCATGTCGCCGCTGCCGAACGCGATGCCCGCGGCGGTCGGCTCGTTGATCAGCCGCAGCACGTTCAGGCCCGCGATCTCCCCGGCCTGCCGGGTGGCGGTGCGCCGCGCGTCGTCGAAATAGGCGGGCACGGTGATCACGACGTCGCGGACCACCTCGCCGAGCGCCTCGGCGGCGTCCTCCGCGAGGCGCCTGAGGATCAGCCCGGACAGTTCCTCCGCGCCGTGCACCCCGCCGTGCGAGTCGGCGAAGCTCCAGCCGGGGTTGCCCATCTGCCGTTTCACGAATTGCACGCAGTCGTCCGGCAGGTCCTTGGCCGCGTTCTTTGCGGTCTTTCCCACCAGCACTTGCCCGGCGTCCTGGAACAGCACGACGGACGGGGTGAGGTGGTCGCCCTCGCGGTTCCAGAGCAATTCCGGCCGTCCGCCCGGCCTGATGACGGCGGCGGCGCTGAAGGTCGTGCCGAGATCGATTCCTATCGCATGTCCCATCGGATTCTCCCGTTCCCGTCGCCCCGCCCGTTCGTCACCACGGTCCGAGATATCTGTTCTGCTGGAAATGAGCGATCTGATTGATCTTCCAGCCGGGCTGGAATCCCGACAGGTAGGTGATCGCGGCGACCGCTCCGACGCCGATCGCCCAGAGGATCAGAAGCACGAAGATGCCCAGGATGTCGCCGGAGGCGAGGACGCCGAGGGAGACGATCCCGGCCACGATGAGCCCGACGGTTCCGATGGCGATGAGGCAGCCGTTTCCCATGCAGCCGGGCGTGCGCCAGTGCCGCTCGGTGCACCAGTCGAGGCTCCGTTCGATGTCGGCGGCGACGGCCAGGAGGCCGGGATCCCGGGTGACCTCGCGCGCCCGGTCGACGTGCTCGCGCATGAAGTTCACCTCGGCGGGGCTGGTCACCGTGTAGCCGTCCGCCCACTGCGCCCTTGGGACCGCCTCGGCCGCGGTGAGCAGCGCGATCCCGAGCTGGTTGCCGAGCCATTCCGGATCGCGGCTGCGCGGGAGGAGGTCCTCCAGCAGCCGCAGGGCGTCGGCGTGCCGCCCGGCGTCCTGGACGATCCCCGCGATGCCGACGACGGCCTCCTCCAGCTCGGGATCCAGTTCCAGAGCGCGGCGGTAGGAAGCGAGCGCGGCGTCGGCCAGCTGCGTCCGCGCCTGGACGTCGCCGAGATCGAGGTGGCGGCTCGCGTCCCGCGGGTCGAGCTCGACCGCCCGGCCGGCCTCGAACAGCGCGTCGCGCAGGTTGCCCGTCTCGGCGTTCACCCAGGCCAGGATGCTCCACGTCTCGGGGTCGCCGGGATCGGCGTCGCGCGCCTGCCGCGCGGCGTACGACGCCGAGAAGTAGTCGCCGGCCACGATGTGGCGCCTGGCCTCGTCGAGCCAGCCGACGCCGGCCGGTTTCCCGGTGGCGGGCTCGCGGGACGTGGACGCGGACGCGGGTGCGAGCGCCAGCCCTCGGTCGTACTCGGCGCGGCGGTCCGCGTCTAGCAGGATCTTGCGCGCCTCGCCGAGCTGCTGAACCCGCCGCTCGGCCTCCTGCCGCCGGGACAGATCCGGGTGGTTGCTCCGCTTCGACCAGGTGCGCAGCTGGGTCCGGATCTGCTTTTCAAGATCCTTTACGGGGGCCGTTCGCTCCACTCCGAGGAGGGCGTAGTAATCGTCCATGATCGCGGATCCCCTCGCGAGTGGGTGACGCACGCAGGGAGGACGTCGATTGAGGAACCTAAGGGGAAATTGACCGTGCCTGCCACCAATGGTGACCGACGGGCCACGACGCGGCAACAGGTTATTCCGGCCGATCTACATAAGGACCGAGCACTTTCAGGACACGGAAACCCAATATCGGTCTGGCCGTTCTCACATAAGCACAGTTCCGTATGCCGTAATTTCGTTTGATCCCTTACCGGATCAGGCCGACCCGCTGTCGCCGCGGGCGGCAACGACATCGCCGACCGTCGGGACGACGGGCCCCGCCCGCTCCCCGCAGAGGTCCGCGTCCCCCCGGACAGCGCTCGGCCCGGCCGTGGCAGGCGATCGATGTCCCCGAGCCGGGCACGCCGTACACGCCGTACACGCCGGGCCTCGGTTGCGGAATCAAAGGGAGGCCCGGAAACGAGCCGGTGTAGTTACGTCGGCTGTAATCACGCCACGGAAATCACACCGGCCGAGTTACGCCGGAGTGGCTTCGCCCTCGCGCGGACGCGGCAACAGGGAGGCCCTCTCGCTTCCCGGGTGCAGGCCGCGTTCCGCGGACGCCGCCAATGCTTCGAGGAGGTCGGACGGCCCGCCGTCGGCGTTGTCGTAATGCCAGAAGCGGATGAGATTCTCGCCTTCCGCGCCCGGGTTGAAACGGCCCATGGCGAAGCACCCGGCAATGGCCATGCGGACGATGACGCGCGCGCTGTCGTCCAGTTGCATCACATAGGCCGCCGCGTCGATGAGACCGATCGCGGCGCGGGCGTTGCGGCCGTCGTCGCACGGGTCGGGACGGTTGATCCGCCATTGCGCGTACGGGCGCAGGTAGTCCGCGATCATGCAGGTTCTGAGCACGGTCTTCATGCTGCGCCCGCGCGGACCCGGTCACGCGGCCTTTGACCGAGATCTTGCCGCCCGGTGATCGACGATCAACCGGCGAGGCCGTGCTTGAAGGCGTAGGTGACGGCCTGCGCCCGGTCGCGCAGGCTGGCCTTGGCGAACAGGTTGTTGATGTGCGTCTTGACGGTCGCCTCGGAGATGAACAGCGCGCCCGCGATCTCGGCGTTGGAGCGCCCCTGCGCGATCAGGGCGAGCACCTCGGCCTCGCGGCGGGTGAGGCCGTCCGGCAGGCCGCCGCGGGCGGGACGGCGGGGCCGGTCGCCGGTGGCGACGGCGTCGACGAGGCGGCGCTGGACGGCCGGGTCGAGCTGCGCCGCTCCCCCGCGGACGGCGGCGACGGCCCGCGCGATCTCGTCCGCGCCGGCGTCCTTGGTGAGGTAGCCGCGGGCCCCGGCGCGCAGCGCCGCGAAGATCGACTCGTCGTCGGCGTAGGTCGTGAGGACGACGATCTCCACGTCGGGATGGGCCTGTTTGATCCGGCGGGTCGCCTCGACGCCGTCCATCCGCGGCATCCGCAGGTCCATCAGGACGACGTCCGGGCCTAGTTCCGCGACCATCGCCACGGCCTGCTCGCCGTCCCCGCAGGCCCCGGCCACCTCAAGGCCGGGCAGGAGTTCGAGCAGCAGCACCAGGCCTTCGCGCACGACGGTCTGGTCGTCGACGACCAGGATTCTCGTCTTCTCGCTCACCGCGCCCCGTCTCCCGTCACACCGGCACCTTGAGGGACACCTGGAATCCCTTGCCGTCCGGCCCCGTCACCAGCGTCCCATCGATCAGTTCGGCGCGCTCCCGCATCCCCACCAGGCCGTACCCGCCGCCGCCCATCTCCACGACGGGTTCGGTGGCGCCGGTGTCGGTCACTTCGAGTTCGACCCCGTCGTTCAGATAGCGCAGGACGACGTGTGCGCGCGCGCCGGGAGCGTGTTTGCGGACGTTCGTGAGCGCCTCCTGCGCGGTACGGACGACGGCGAGCCCCGCCTGCGGCGACAGTTCACGAGGTGCACCCGTCACCTGCACGTCGCAGGGACGGCCGGTGCTCGCGTAGAACTCCTCGGCCAGTTCGGCGATGGCGTCCTTAGGCTCCGGGATCTCCCCCCGAAGCGTGGCCAAGGCGCGCCTGGTCTCGTCCAGGCCCGAACGGGCGAGGTTCCGCGCGCGCTCTACCCGGTCCAGGGCCTGCACACGGTCGCCGTCCCGGGACAGCAGCAGCCTCGCCCCTTCCAGATGGACGATCTGCGCCGACAGCGAATGGGCGAGGATGTCGTGGATCTCCCGCGCGATGTGGGACCGTTCGGCGAGCACGGCGTTGGCGGCCTCCGCGCGGCGCGTCGCCTCCTGCGCGACGGTGCCCTGGCGGCTCGCCGCGGCGCCCAGGGTGACGCCCATGAAGGCGATCAGCAGCCCGAGGTCGGCGCCGTCGTCCCGGAAGAGCTCCCCGAGCACGCTCACCGCGAGGACCGTCATGCCGCTCGCGGCGATGCCCCAGAGCAGCGGCAGCCGGAAGAACAGCGCCCAGAGAGCGATCATGGCGACGACGAATCCGCCGCCGAAGTCGGGGTCGATCCCGTAGAACGCAACCGACACCGTCACGGCGCCGACGAGCAGGACAATCGACGCCGTCCGCCACCGCGACTCCTTCTTCCGGCCGACGCGCATGCCGCCGACCAGGAAGGCGATCATGACGACGTTCAGGACGGTGATGGCCAGGCCGAGCCCGTGCAGCGCCGGCGGGTCCTCGGAGTCCAACAGGGCGCGCACGTAGGCGACCACCGCCCAGCCCAGCAGGACGGTGACGATGACCGCCATCGCGTACCGCTCGATGAGCGACGTTCTGCATTTCACGCTACGAAGCTACGGGACCGGCGGCGATGCGCGGATCGGCGCCAGGCTGGACTCCCGCTCTCCACCGCCGGGTGGACGCGCCGACCGCCACAGAGCCAGCCCAGACGCCAAAAGCCAACCCAGACGCCGTAGGCCAACCCAGAAGCCGGTGGGGCAGGGTCAGACGTCGATGCGTTCGGCGTCGAGTTCGGAGGCGCCGGCGGTGATGAACGCGCGCCGCGGGGCGACGTCGCTGCCCATCAGCAGCTCGAAGATCTTGGACGCCTCGTCGGCGTCCTCGACGCGGATGCGGCGCAGCATGCGGTAGCGCGGGTCCATGGTGGTCTCCGCGAGCTGGTCGGCGTCCATCTCGCCGAGGCCCTTGTAGCGCTGGACGGGCTCCTTCCAGCGCTGGCCCTTGCGCTCGAACTCGACCAGCTTGCGGGTCAGCTCGCCGTCGCTGTAGCAGTAGACGTACTTGTCCTGCCCCTTCTTGGGCTTGACCAGCTCGATGCGGTGCAGCGGCGGGACGGCCGTGTAGACGCGCCCCTCCTCCAGCATCGGCCGCATGTAGCGGTACAGCAGCGTGAGCAGCAGGGTGCGGATGTGCGAGCCGTCGACGTCCGCGTCGGCCATCAGGATGATCCGGCCGTAGCGGGACGCGTCGATGTCGAAGGTGCGGCCCGAGCCGGCGCCGATGACCTGGATGATCGCGGCGCACTCGGCGTTCTTGAGCATGTCGGCGACGGACGCCTTCTGCACGTTGAGGATCTTGCCGCGGATCGGCAGCAGCGCCTGGAACTCGGAGTTGCGGGCGAGCTTGGCGGTGCCGAGCGCCGAGTCGCCCTCGACGATGAACAGCTCGCTGCGGTCGTCGGCGGTGCGGCAGTCGACGAGCTTGGCGGGCAGCGCGGAGTTCTCCAGGGCGTTCTTGCGGCGCTGGTTGTCGCGCTGGGTGCGGGCGGCGATGCGGGTCTTGGCGGCGCCGGCGATCTTCTCCAGGACGGCCCGCAGCGGCTGCTTCTGCCCGCGCGGCGGGTTCTCGAAGATCCCGCGCAGCTCCCGCAGGACGACCTGGGACACGATGCGGGTGGCGGCGGACGTGCCGAGGACCTCCTTGGTCTGGCCCTCGAACTGCGGCTCGGGCAGCCGGACGGTCACGACCGCGGTGAGGCCCTCCAGGACGTCCTCCTTCAGGACGTCCTCGTCGCCGTTCTTCAGCAGCTTGGTGGCCCGGAGCTGCTCGTTGAGCACCTTCAGCACGGCCCGGTCGAACCCGCGGACGTGCGTGCCGCCCTTCGGGGTGGCGATCACGTTGACGAACGACTTGGTGATCGTGTCGTAGCCGGTGCCCCAGCGCAGCGCGATGTCGACCTCGAGATCGCGTTCGACGTCGGTGGGCGTGAGGTGGCCCTGGTCGTCGAGGACGGGCACGGTCTCGGTGAAGTGGCCGCGGCCCTGGAGCCGCAGGACGTCGACGAGCGCGGCGTCCTTGGCCAGGTAGGCGCAGTACTCGCTGATGCCGCCGTCGAACCGGAACGTCTCGTCGACGATCTCCTCGCCGCGCTCGTCGCGGACGTCGATGGTGAGGCCGGGGATGAGGAACGCGGTCTGGCGCATCCGGTCGAGGACGAGGGACTGCTCGACCGTGGCGTCCTTCAGGAAGATCTGCAGGTCGGGCCAGAAGCGGGTACGGGTGCCCGTGACCTTCTTGGCGACCTTGCGGATCTGCCGCAGGCCGGACTTCTTCTTGAACCGGGCGTTCGGGCGCCCGTCGTCGGCGAACTCGCCCGGCAGGCCGCGCCTGAAGCTGATCGCGTGGGTGTGGCCGTCGCGGTCGACCTCGACGTCCAGCCGCGCGGACAGCGCGTTCACCACGGACGCGCCGACGCCGTGCAGGCCGCCGGACGCGGTGTAGGAGACCCCGCCGAACTTGCCGCCCGCGTGCAGCCGCGTCATGACCAGCTCGACGCCCGGAAGGCCCGTCTTCGGCTCCAGGTCGACCGGGATGCCGCGGCCGTTGTCGGCCACCTCGAAGGACCCGTCGGCGTGCAGCGTCACGCTGATGTGGGTGCAGTAGCCGGCGAGGGCCTCGTCGACGCAGTTGTCGACGATCTCCCACAGGCAGTGCGCGAGGCCCCGGCTGTCGGTCGACCCGACGTACATGCCGGGTCGCTTGCGCACGGCCTCCAGGCCCTCCAGCACCGAGAGGTGCCGGGCGGAGTAGCCGTGCTGGTCATCGGTGGTCGCTTCAGCGGTCGCGGCGGTCAACGTGCGTGCGCTCCTCGGGGGTGGGACGGTCGGCAGAAGAGTACCCCCGGTCGCCGACAATCCTCCGAAAGGCTCGCCGCCGCGGACGTTCCGGCACGTCTGCGCGGCGGACCCGGACGGTTCGCCAGGCTACCCGCAACGGCGGCGGGGTGACGTTCGGAGTCGCGGAGGGCGAGTTCTTCGGGATCCTCGGTCCGAACGGCGCCGGCAAGACGACGATCCCGGAAATCATCGAGGGGCTGCGGGAGGCGGACGAGGGAGACGTGTCGGTGCTCGGGCTGTCCCCGTTGGCGTTCCTGGGCGGTTCGTTCTTCCCGCTGGACGCCACACCGGGCTGGATGAGGGCCCTCTCATACGTCTTCCCGCTGCGGTACCTGAACGAAGGGATGCTCAACGTGATGGGCCGCGGCCTAGGCCCGACGTCCGCATTGCCGCAAATAGGCATCCTGCTCGGCGTCGCGGTCGTCGGCGGTCTGGTCGCCATGCGCCTGTTCCGCTGGGACTCCGTCTAATGTGATGTCGGTCACCTATTGGGCCATTCTGCTGTGGGCGTACGAAGAACCAGGTTGGGAACGTCAGCGTCGGGTTAGATGTTGTCCTAAGTACCGACCCCGAGCATGAGGAAGGTGCCGTGACTGGAGCCCTTGCCCCAACCAAGCCGTTGACCGTCGCCGACCGATGCGACCGCTGCGGCGCCCAGGCCTACGTCCGTGCAGTCCTTGTAGGCGGCGGCGACCTTCTGTTCTGCGCCCACCACGGGCGCAAGTACGCAGAGGCCCTCCGCTCCAACGGGGCCGACATTCAGGACGAGACTGACCGGCTCAACGAAACCACCCCGGCAACCGCTCAGGACGACGAGCGGTGATCCCCATATAGCAGGACCCTTGAACGGCGGCCACCGGAGACGGTGGCCGCCGTTCACATTCCGCCCCTTCGGCTCTCCACGGAGCCAATTGGACGCAGCTACGTTCTGTAATTGATTGATCGCATAACGTATCGAGAATTGCTGCCCGAGCTCCGGGTACCCCGTCACCGCTTTCGGGAGGATCGTGCACATCCTGCTGCCGCCGTCGGAGAAGAAGGCCAACGGCGGGGACGGTCCGCCCCTCGACCTGGGCTCACTGAGCTTCCCCGGCCTCAACGCGATGCGCGAACGCGTCCTGAAGGCCCTGACGCGGGCGAGCCGCCGCAGGAACGCGGCGGAGGTGCTCGCCCTCCCGGCGGGCCAGGTGGACGAGGCTTTGGCCCGCAACCTGGCACTGCGCGAAGCGCCGACGCTGCCCGCGGCACGGCTCTACACGGGCGTCCTGTACGACAACCTGAACCTCGCCGACCTGGACGCCGAGTCCGCCGCCGAGCAGATCATCGTCTTCTCGGGGCTGTGGGGCGCGCTGCGGCTCACGGACCGCGTCCCGCCGTACCGGCTGGCCATGGCGGTCTCGCTGCCCCCTGCGGGCCGTCTGGGGACGCTGTGGCGCCCGCCCATGCGCAAGGCCCTGCGGCTGGACGACGACCTGACCGTCGACATGCGCTCCGGGCCGTACGCGGCCGTGTGGAAGGCCCCCGCGCCGGCCGTGGCCGTCCGGGTGTTCCGCGAACAGGTCGTCGGCGGCGTCCCGAAGCGGACCGTGGTCAGCCACATGGCGAAGGCGACGCGCGGGCAGATCGCGCACGACCTGCTCAAGGCGGGCGCCGCGCCGCGCACTCCCGACGCGCTCCTGAAGGCCGTCGCCGAACTCGGCCACACCGCCGAACTCAACGGCACGAACCTCGACATCGTCCTCCCCGACTGACCACACGAAACAGGGCCCCCGGCAAGAGGAGCCCTGTATCCGTGTAGCAGAAGGTTCAGTCCAGGTAGTCGCGCAGGACCTGGGACCGGGACGGGTGACGCAGCTTCGACATCGTCTTGGACTCGATCTGGCGGATGCGTTCCCGGGTCACCCCGTACACCTTGCCGATCTCGTCCAGGGTCTTCGGCTGGCCGTCGGTGAGGCCGAACCGCATCGACACCACGCCCGCCTCGCGCTCGCTGAGCGTGTCCAGGACGGAGTGCAGCTGCTCCTGCAGAAGCGTGAAGCTGACCGCGTCCGCCGGGACGATGGCCTCGGAGTCCTCGATGAGGTCGCCGAACTCGCTGTCGCCGTCCTCGCCCAGCGGGGTGTGCAGCGAAATCGGCTCGCGACCGTACTTCTGGACCTCGACGACCTTCTCCGGGGTCATGTCCAGTTCCTTGGCGAGCTCCTCCGGGGTGGGCTCGCGACCCAGGTCCTGGAGCATCTGCCGCTGCACGCGCGCCAGCTTGTTGATGACCTCGACCATGTGCACCGGGATGCGGATGGTGCGGGCCTGGTCGGCCATCGCGCGGGTGATCGCCTGCCGGATCCACCAGGTGGCGTACGTGGAGAACTTGTAGCCCTTGGTGTAGTCGAACTTCTCGACCGCGCGGATCAGGCCGAGGTTGCCCTCCTGGATCAGGTCCAGGAACAGCATGCCGCGTCCGGTGTAGCGCTTGGCCAGCGACACCACCAGCCGGAGGTTGGCCTCCAGGAGGTGGTTCTTGGCGCGGCGTCCGTCCTCGGCGATCCACTCGAAGTCTTCGAGGTCCTCCACGGACATGGCCGCGGCGGCGACGGCGAGGCGCTCCTCGGCGAAGAGCCCGGCCTCGATGCGCTTGGCGAGCTCCACCTCCTGCTCGGCGTTGAGCAGCGGGACCTTGCCGATCTGCTTGAGGTAGTCCTTGACGGGGTCGGCGGTGGCGCCGGCGGCCGCGATCTGCTGGGCGGGCGCGTCCTCGTCGTCGTCGCCGAGGGTGAAGCCCTCCTCCTCGGCCGGCGTGCCCTCGGCGGGCTTGCCGGGGGCGGGCTGCGCCTTCGCCGCGGGCACGGCGACGGGCTCGTCCTCCTCGACCTCGGGCGCCTCCGCCTCCACGGGCTCGGCGGCCGCGTCGTCCTCGACGAGTTCGACGTCGAGGTCGGCGAGGTCGGCTTCGAGGTCGACCTCCACCTCGTCGTCGACGTCCGGGTCGTCGGACGCCTTCTTGTCGGTCTTGGCCGGGGCCGCCTTAGCGGCCTGCACGGCGCCCTTCTTCGCGGGCGCGCCCTTCTTGGACTTGGGGCCCTTCGCGGACGCGGCCTTCTTCGGCGTGGGCTTGACGGCCGCAGGACGCGGCTCGGCCGCGATCTCCTCGGAGGCCGCCTGGGATGCCGCGTCGTCGCCGACGACCGCGGTCACCGTGTCGGGCTGCTCCTTGGCCGCCGCGGCGGTCTTGGGCCTGCGCACCGGCTGCGCCGCGCGCTTGCGCGAACGCTTGGGCGCCGCGGAGTCGGCAGCGCTCACCATGACGGTCACACCCTCCTTGCTGAGGCTCCGCAGAATGCTGGAGGCCGCGGACACGGGGATGTCGGCCTCCTCGAACGTACGTCGTACGTCGTCGGCTTCGAGGCGATTGCCCTGGGACCGTCCACGCTCGATCAGTTGCGCGATGACGTGATCGTGCAGATCTGACGCTTTCGAGGTCGAGCTAGCAGGCGACACAAATACCTCTCGAACGAACGTGTGGCTTGGCTGACCCAAGTGCCCTGACGGGCCCGGCCTCACACTGGGTGGGACCGCACACGGAGCGGACTCCCGGTGCGGGACCGCAGCGTACCCGCTCTCATTGGGTCAAGCATTCTGGCACTGCTGCGCATTCCGCCTGTGAAGTCCTACCCGGTAACTCTCCACCTTAGAGGGCGCGGGACGGTCCTTCGAACGTGCTCCGCCGTCTTCGCGTCGTCTTCGGCGCGCTTCAGGCGGGCTTGGGCGGGACGTGCAGGGCTAGCACGGTCACATCGTCTACCTGCTCATACCCGGCAAGCATCCGATCGACCAGGAAGTCGACGAGTCTCTCGGGATCTCCTACCACTTCAGGTGGGGCGTCCGCCGCCACGGCGACCAGCTCGTCCAGCCCGGCGTCCACCCCACGCCTACGGTTCTCCACAAGTCCATCGGAATAGAACACCACAGTGTTGCCGGTCTCGATGGAAAAACTTGTCTGCTGTCGCTGGCTCGGCCAGCCGAGGGGCGTTCCCGGCTCCTGCGTGCTGACGCGGGCGGGCGTGTCGGGGGAGATCAGGAGGGGTGGCGGATGGCCCGCGTTGCTGAATTCGCCGTGCCCGGTCTCGGGGTCGATGACCGCGTACGCGACGGTGGTGAACTGCTCCTCGTCCTCGGTGGCGCTGAACAGCCGGTCCAGCCCGGCCAGGACCGCCGCCGGACGCGGGTCGTTCAGCGCGAGGGCGCGCAGGGCGTTGCGGACGCGGCCCATCCCAGCCGCGGCCAGGACGCCCTTGCCCATGACGTCGCCGACGGCCATGGCGAGCCGATGGTCAGGGAGCCGGAACACGTCGTACCAGTCGCCGCCGACCTGGACGTGGCGTGTCGCAGGGTTGTAGCGGGCGGCCAAGACCATGCTCGGCAGTTGCGGAAGGTCGCTGGGCAGGAGGCTGCGCTGGAGCTCCTCGGCCGTCCGGTGCTCGCGCTCGAACAGCAGCGCTCGCTCGACGGCCAGGGCGCACTGGCCCGCCAGGGCCTCCAGGAAGACCCGTTCCTCCTCGGTGATCTCCCTAGGCCGGGTGAACGAAAAACGCAGTGCGCCGATCGGCGCGCCAGCGGCCAGCAGTGGAAGACCCACCCAGGCACGTTCTTCGGTGTGCTGGGCGAACAGATCCTTCTCGCCGTGGCCGAGCTGCAAGCGCAGGCTGTCGGGATGCTCGGCCAGGAACGGGCGGCTCTCGCGCACCGCCACCGACATCACGGTCTGGTCACTGACCTTGATGTCGTCGCGGGACACTGGACCGCTCTCACCGTCTGCGCCCGGCTGCGAAGGGGCCACGATGCTGAGCCGCAGCTTGTCGTCGTCAAGCAGCGCCACCGCAGAGTAGTCGGCGCCGATGGCCGATCGTCCCACCTCGGTGATGACCTGGACGACCTGGGACACGGTCAGCGCCTCGGCCAGCATCGAGGTGGCCTGCTGGAGGCGCGCCGTGCGCAGCGCCGCCGCCGACAGCTGCTCGGTCAGCCGCCCGCGCATCTCTTCGGCCTCGCGCTGCCCGGTGACGTCGGTGTTGGCGCCGACCCACTCGATGACCGCGTCGCCCTGCCAGATGGGCACGGCCCGTACGTCGAAGTGCCGGTAGGTGCCGCTCTTGGTGCGGACCCGGTAGTTGGTCTCGAAGACCCGGTTCTCCTCGACGCACTCGCGCCAGGCGGCCTCGATGCGGGGACGGTCCTCGGGGTGGACCACCGACAGCCAGCCGCCGACCGCGTAGTCGTCCGGCGCCTGGCCGGTGATCGAGCGCCACTCGGGGGCGTCGTCGATCACGCCGCCGTCCGGGGCGGCGACCCACACCACCTGGGCGCTGGCCTCCACGAGCGAGCGGTAGCGCTGCTCCTTGCGGCGGATGACCTCCTCGGCCCTGCGCCGCTCGGTCACGTCCAGGGCGGTCAGGACGACGCCCAAGTGCTTGCCGTCGGCGCCCTTGGCCGGCAGCCACGAGCAGGCCAGGATGCGCTCCTCGACCGCCGTCGCCACCATCGCCGCGTCCCCGGGCGCCACCGGCGCGGCGGCCACGTCGGCCTGCTCGGCGGGCTCGGACGGCTCACCCGCCGGGACGACCAGATCGAGGTCGCTCAGCGGACGGTTCTCGTCGATCACCTTGCGCAAGGCCGTCTCGACCGCCGTCGCGAGCCCCTCGGGCAGAACCTCGGCCGGCCTGCGCTGCTGCAGCTCCCGCACAGGCACGCGCAGAAGCGCGGCGAGCGCGTCGTTGGCCCTGCGGCAGCGCAGGTCGCGGTCGAAGAAGGCGAGCCCGGCGGGTGCCTCGGTCAGCAAGGTCGCGTACAACGCGGCGTCGGACGCATCCATGGGCTGCCCCTCCACCCCTGAGACGCGGGGATGCGGGACGGACGTCTCGGTGCTCATGGACAACACCTCCGCCCCAGAGGGTCCCGTACCGCGCGGCAAGTTTTCATCACTATGAGTGAATGGGAGCAGGCTAGCGCTCCCGCCTCCATCACAACACCGTCGGAGTCAGGTATTCATCATCCCGATGGTTCGCCGCGTACGGAAGCCCTGATGAACATCCTTGTTCCCTTCGGCCCCCGGCGAACACGTCGGATTCGGACACCGTCGCGGAGGACACGGGAGGCGGTCCGCCAGGACGGCGAGTAGGTGATATTACGGCGCTCAGGGGTCACAGGGCGTCAACTCGGCTCCTTCGGAGTGTTAGTTGTGTTGCTGCGCTGGCCCAGGGGGACGACCCCCTGGAACCCCGTGGTGCCAGCTGGGGTTCGGTGGGCTACTTGGCCGCTTTGGCCGCGGCTTTTTGTTCCTGTTTGAAGGCGCGGACCTGGGCGAGCGACTCGGGGCCGGTGATGTCGGCGACGGACCGATGGGAACCCTCCTCGCCGTAGGCGCCGGCGGCCTCGCGCCAGCCCTCAGGCCGGATTCCGTACTGCTTACCTAGCAGCGCCAGGAAGATCTGTGCCTTCTGCTTGCCGAAACCAGGGAGGCCGTTGAGCCGCTTGAACAGCTCCTTGCCGCTGTCGACGCCCTTCCAGATCTTCTCCGCGTCCCCGTCGTAGTTGTCCACCACGAACTGGCACAGCTGCTGGACGCGCTTGGCCATGGAACCGGGGTACCGGTGGACGGCGGGCTTCTCCGACAGCAGCGCCGCGAAGCGCTCGGGGTCGTACGCGGCGATCTCGTGCGCGTCCAGGTCGTCGGTGCCGAGCCGCTGGACGATGGTGTAGGGGCCGGTGAAGGCCCATTCCATCGGGATCTGCTGGTCGAGGAGCATGCCCACCAGCGCGGCCAGCGGGCTGCGTCCGAGCAGTTCGTCGGCTTCCGGACGCTGTGCAAGGTGAACCTTCGTGGCCATGAGGTCAGCTTAGAGCCGGTTCAGATCTGTCCGAAGTCTTACGGGAATGCCCGGGACCTGGCGCGACGCGTGCCCTGGTGTTCGAATAAGACAGTGAGCGAGGACGAACGGGCGGAAGGCAGTCCCGTCGGTAGGCGGGTGGTGCTCGGGATGCTCGGCCTCGGCGCGGCGGGGGTCGCCGTGGGGGCATCAGTACAGGACAAGGTGAGCCGTACTCTCGCGCCGGTGGGGCCGATCGGGGACATCCTTCCGGCGGCGGGAGGGTTCCGGTACTACTCCGTCACCGGGAGCGTGAAGCGGCACAGCGCGGCCACCCACCGCGTGACCGTCGGCGGTCTCGTCGACAAGCCTCAGGCGTTCGGGCTGGCCGACCTGGCGCGGTTGCCCCAAACCGTGCTCGACCGGGATTTCCAGTGCGTGACGGGTTGGCGAGTACCGGATGTGCGCTGGGTGGGTGTGGCGCTCCCCGATCTCTTGGACGCGGTAGGAGTGTCCCGGAAGGCCCGTGCCGTTCGGTTCACGTCGTTCGACGGTGTCTACACAGAGTCGCTGACGCTGCAGCAGGCGCGGCGGCGGGACGTGCTTGTGGCGACCCAGATGGACGGCAAGCCGGTTACGCACGATCACGGTGGACCGACGCGGCTCTACGTGGCGCCCATGTACGGCTACAAGTCGTTGAAGTGGCTCGGCGGCATCGAACTGACCGACAAGGTCATTCCCGGTTACTGGGAGAACCTCGGCTACGACGTGGACGCCTGGGTGGGACGGTCGAACGGCCGGAACGATGCGCCGACGTGACATGGGCTCGTCCGAACGGACGTGGTTGATGCGGTTCACCGTGGCGGAAAGGTCGATCCACCACGTGACCGCGTTGCTGATGCTGATCTGCTTGGCGACCGCTGCGTGCCTGTATCTGCCGGTGTTGTCGACGCTGGTGGGGTATCGGGAGACGCTGAAGACCGTCCATGTGTGGTGCGGGTTCGCGCTGCCTTTGCCGATCGTGCTCGGGCTGGTCTCGCGGGCCTTCAGGGCCGACGTGAGGCGGTTGAACAGATTCGCTCCGCACGACTGGGAGTGGCTGAAGCGCCGCGACCGCAGGGCCGTGCAGGGCGGGCGCGGGGTCCTTCCCGTTGGGAAGTTCAACGCGGGGCAGAAGCTGAACGCCGCGTTCACTGCGGGCGCGATCCTGCTGATGCTCGGCACCGGCGAGATCATGACGTTCCCCGACCCTTGGGGAGACCGTTGGCGGACGGGCGCGACGTTCGTCCACGATTGGCTTTTCCTTGTCGTCGTGGTGGTGACGGTGGGGCACCTGTGGGAGGCGTTCCGGGACCGGGGCGCGCTCAATGCGATGCTGACCGGGCGTGTGGAGCTTGATTGGGCGGCGCGGCACCACGCAGGCTGGGCGGACGCCTGGCAGAGGTCGCGGGACGCCGTCCGGAGATCATCCAGTGGCGGGCCGAATTCCCAGGTCAGAGCGGCGGACACCGATCCGGACGAGGCCTCCGCCAAGGACGGCACAGAATTTGCCCAACGACGTCCTGATATCTATTGACTCTCTCCGCAGAAGCGCTGGAATGGGACATCGAGGCGCTGTTCGCGCGGAAACGTCTGGCCTCGGGCGCTCCGTGTGTGCTCCGTCTCGGCCGGCGACGTCCCCGTCCGCCGGTACCCCGTGCGCGGAGGTGTGCGCTGATGCCTGCACTGGCCGGTCACCGGAGCGAGACCCGCGACGCGCTCGCACGTCGGCTCTGCGACGAGTTCGCGTCCTTCCACTCGGACACGGTGCTCCGGTGCGTGGCCGACGTCCAGGCGCGCATGGCGCACCTGGGTCTGGAGGTCACGCCCGCCAGGGTCGAGCGGATGGCCCGTGAGCATCTCACCGGCATCCTCAAGTCGGAGCCGCCGTCCGGACGCGCTCCGGCCGGACTGGACGGCTGAGCGGATTCTTCGCATGCCCCGGAGTCGTCGCCGTCCCGTGTTCGGACGTGTCCTGGGCACTGCCCGCGGCTGATCTGAGAGGCTAGAAGGGTGAGTCCCCGCCGCCACCACCGTTCCTCCGGGGAACCGGCCCGGGACGGAACGACACCCCCCGACGAGGTCACGTCGATATTCGACGGCATGCTGCAGCACGCCCGCGAACTCCTGGCCGTGCGCAGCCCCTTGGACGCAGAGCTCATCGTCAGCGAAATCCTGGGGTCGTGGTGGGGGCACCGGGTGCCGGACGGCGACGTCGAGGAAATCATCGGCGAGGCACTGGTCGACTACGCCGGAACGGCGGGGACCCCGGCCGCGCTGGCGCTGCTCATCGGAATGGCCTACATGGGCACTCCGCGGCAGGCCGCCAAGGCCGAGCGCGCCGCATTGGAACTGATGGGCAACGGCGTCGCCAGACCAGGCTGGGCCGACCGCGTGGGGATGGTCGCTCCCGAGGAGTGCTTCGTGTCCAGGGACGTCTACGGCGACCAGGATTCCGTCGTCTGCACCTACACCTACGGAGGGGCCGAACGGCACGCCCTGGTCATCCTGGTCGATCGCAACAAGGCCGGGGCCGTCCAGCCTGCCGGCGACCGGTTCGCCCCGGCCGCGCGTGCCGGACGGCCGCCGATGCCCGGGATGGTCAGGGACGCCTGGGTCTCCTCCCAGGTCGACAAGCTCCTGGACCACTGCCGCCGGGAGGGTCGCGACAACCCGCTGATGCGGTTCGAGCCCCTCGACTCGCGGGACGCCAAGGCGCTGCTGCACAGCGCGTTGGACCTCACCGACGACACCGACGATCCGCCGGTGAACGAGAACTTCGGGTCCTACCACGCCTTCGTCCGCGCGCGTGTGGACATCCTGCCGCCTGGCGGGCGCCTCCCCCAGCCGCCGGTGTACGGACGCGACCGGCGAGCGACGATCGCCGCGAGGTTCCTTGCCTCGGACGAGGCCGAGGGCCTGTCCGACCGCTCGGCGGCCAGCCGGTGCGTCGACCGGATCATCGACTACGGCTGCACCCACGACTACGGGCGGCCCTTGCGGGTCAGCCCCATCAAGTGCGAGATGTTCCTGCTCGACTGGCTACCTCGGAAGGTCCTGCTCTCCCCGACCGAGCAGGAGGCCGTACCCCACGTGCTGGCCGCGTGGGTGCGATGGGCAGGCAAGCGCACAGGGCTGCCCGAGGAGGGCATCAGGGCGACGCTCGACGCCCTCTGGGACGCCACCGCGAAATTCGCCGAGGCCTACCGCGACCCGTCCGCGTTCGGTCTCGACCGCGAACTCGTCGACCGGCTGCTGCCCGACGGCGACCTTGAGGCGCTGCCGCGGAGGGCGTTCGCCCTGCCGTTCCTGTCCGGCACTCACAGGCGGTCCGGGCGGCACGGCTTCATCGACCTGTCCACCCTGGACCCGGCCGACCCGGACGACCGCCGCGTCATCCTGGAGTTCGAGCACCCCGGCGCCGACGAGGAGCACCTGGACGCGCACGAACGCCTCGCGGAACGCCTGTGGGACGGTGAGCCCCCGCAATTGTGGGATACCGCACAATCACTGCTCGACGTCGGCTACGAACGCCACGAGATCCTGCACAAACTCATCGACGTCCTGGACCGCTGCGGGGACGACGCGGAGGCGCTCCGCGAGGCCCTGCACGTGCTGCGTCACGAACCCCCGCCGGAGTGAACTCCCGGTTTGCACGCGGCGTCCCCGGCGGTAATCATCGGATCTCGGGCATGGTCTCGCGGGGGCCCGGGGGGCCGGTCCCCGGTCGTAGGGAGTGATCTTGTTGGAGTGGTCCGAGTTCGCCCGGCGGCTGGGTCGTGAGCTCGCGGGTCTCGAACGGGACACCATCCTCATCGTGCGGGAGCGCGATGAGAGCCGGCACTACGTACAGGCCATGCGCGAGCCCGACCGGCTCTACGCGGAGGCCGTCAGCAACAACTTCCTCGAAGGCCCGCTGCTGCTCACGCTGGCCGACGAGGAGGTCATGAGCGACGCGGGCTGGCGCCCGCCCGCCGAGCCCGCACCACGCAACTGGTGGACCGAACTGCCGGAGTTCGGCACGCCCGGCGGGATGCAGTCGGTGACCGACGGCGACTTCTCGCGGCTGGCCGATGTCATGGTCACCGCCTTGCGCGACGTCCAGGGCATCCGGCGGCCGTCCGACCTCGTGTACGAGTCGTTCCACCGGCACGGCACCGGCCTGATCGAACTGAGCGATTTCGGTATCGACGTCGCTGATCCGTCGCGCGTGAACAAGCGCCGCGCTTCGTCCGGCCGTCCTTCCGGCGACCCGCTCGCCGAGGCGAGTCCGCTTCCGCCCAAGGCGCCGCCCACGGGGACCTCCATGGCGCCGGAGGGCCTACCCAGCGTGGACGCCGATCTGCTCGAACCGCGTCTTGCCGAGGCCAAGGCGAACGGCGACAACACCACGTACTTCAGGCTGCTGGCGAACGCCGATCTGGTGCTCCCTGCCACGGCGTCCGCGGTGGAGGACCCCGACCGCGCCGAGTTCCCCACGATCACGATCGGCAGCAGCACCTACGTCACGGTGTTCACCTCTCCGGGCGCCCTGGCCCGCACCGGCGACCGGCACCCGGGCCTCTACCGGCGCACCTCGTTCGCCCGGCTGGCGACCGGCTGGCCGGATCCCACCTGGCGGCTCGCGATCAACTGGGGCCTGCCGAGCGAGGTCCTCCTGGACTCGTCCGTCATCGCCCGCATGCACGGAGGCCCGGGCGCGGCGCCGTCCCTCGCGCCCGACGTCCCCAACCCGTACGGGAAGGTCGACCCCAACGCGCTCTCTGGGCCCAATCCCGTCGCCGGTGGCTCGATGCCGGCGGCCAACGGTTCGGTCCCTGCCGTCGACCGCGCGCACGACGAGTCCCACACCGCCATCGACCCGTACACCGCCGCCGATCTGCGCGCGGCGCTCGGGTCGGACACCACCGAACCGGAGAGCGCCGTCCGGGAGAACCTCGCACCCGAGGCCGTCGCGCCGAGGCCCGCGAAACCGAAGGCTGCCGAACCCGAACCCGCCGAGCCGGAACACGCCGCCGCGCTCCCTCTGGGCGCGCCGACGAACAGGAAGCCAGCCGCTTCGGCGCAGCGACCCGCGGGCGTTCCGATGCGGCCGCCCCATGGCACCCGCCTCTGGCGCTCGTCCGGTGAGGGCGACGAGACCCCTCTCGCGGTCTACGACGCCATCGGCGGAGTGTGGGCGCAGGCGAAGGCCGATGCCGTGCCCGCTCCGCGGGCCGACTGACGCCGAGCCCGGCGAGGCCCGGACGGGCTCCAGTCCGCCTGAGAGCCCCTCTCCGTCGCGGACTGGACCTGGGGCACCTTCCGGCGTTCCCGCGGACTCAGAGACGCTCACAGACCCCTGCGGCCCGCGCTCCCGCCGCCCGTGCCGCGGCCGCCCGAGACGGCCTCGGCCGGCGAGATCGCGGCCAGGAGGTGGAGGGCGTGCGCGGGGAGGCCGTCTGAAGCGCGGTGATCGGTGGTAGGTCTTGGACATGGCGGTCATCGACATCAACGCCGACCTCGGCGAGGGGTTCGGCATCTGGGAACTGGGCGACGACCTGGCGCTGCTGGACGTCATCACGAGCGCGAACGTGGCGTGCGGGTTCCACGCGGGCGATCCGCTGATCATGCGGCGGGTGTGCGCGGCGGCCGTCGAACGCGGGGTGACGATCGGGGCGCAGGTCTCGTACCGGGACCTGGCCGGTTTCGGCCGCCGCGAAATGGACGTCGCCCCACCGGAACTGACCGCCGAAGTCCTCTACCAGCTCGCCGCGCTGGACGGCATAGCGCGCGCGGAAGGCGGACGCGTGGCCTACGTCAAGCCGCACGGGGCGCTGTACAACCGGGTGGCGCGCGACCCTGTCCAGGCGCGCGCGGTGGCCGACGCGGTACGGGCATACGACCCTTCGCTTCCACTTCTGACACTGGCCGGTTCCGCGGTGCGCGACGTCGCCGAAGGGCTCACCGTCGTCGCCGAATGTTTCGCAGACCGGGCCTACACACCGTCCGGTCGGCTCGTGTCGCGTCGTGAACCGGGGGCCGTCGTCCACGACCGGGACACCGTCGTCCAGCGCGCCGTCAGGATGGCCGTAGAGGGAACCGTCATTTCTGTGGACGGCGACGCGGTCGCTCTGGACGCCCGTTCGATGTGCGTGCACGGCGACACTCCCGGCGCGGTGGATCTGGCCCGGTCGGTACGGTCGGCGTTGTCCGAGGCGGGGGTCGCGCTGGAGCCGTTCGCGTGAAGGTGCTGCGCGCCGGTGACGCGGCGGTGCTCGTGGAGACCGGCGATCTCGTGACCGCGCACCGCTTGGACGCGGCGCTGCGGGACGATCCGCTGCCGGGAGTCGTGGACGTCGTCCCAGGAGAGCAGACCGTTCTGCTGATCGCCGACCCGTCGGCCGATCTGGATCGTCTGGCGGCGCGTCTCTCGCAACTGCGGCTGCCGGAGGACGCCGCGAGCGACGTGGAGCCGGTGGAGATCCCCGTCGTCTACGACGGGGCCGACCTGGACGAGGTCGCCGCGCTCACGGGGCTGTCCCGGGGCGACGTCGTCCGCCGGCACTCCGCCGCCGCGTACACGGTCGCCTACCTCGGCTTCTCCCCCGGTTTCGGGTATCTGTCGGGCCTCGACCCGGCCCTGCACGTGGCGCGACGCTCGTCACCGCGGACCTCGGTGCCGGCGGGTTCGGTGGCGATCGCGGGGCCGTACGCGTCGGTGTACCCGTCCCGGTCACCGGGCGGCTGGCGGCTGCTCGGCCGGACCGGGCTGCGGCTGTGGGACGTGACGCGCGATCCTCCGTCGCTGCTCAGGCCGGGGACGCGCGTCCGCTTCGTGCCCGAGGAACCGTCGTGATCGAGGTCGTGCGTTGATCGAGATCGTGCGGGCCGGGCCGCTGGCGACCGTCCAGGACCTTGGGAGACCGGGCCGCGCCCACCTCGGCGTCCCGCGTTCCGGAGCCGCGGACGGGCGTGCTTTCCGCCTGGCCAACCGGCTCGTCGGCAACCCCGAGAGCGCGGCGGCCGTGGAACTCACACTCGGCGGGGCCGCGCTGCGTTTCCACCGGAACGCCTGGATCGCGGTCACCGGAGCGCCGCTGCCGCTCTGCGTCGATGGCCGCGCGTACGGGACGAATGCGCCCTGCCACGTCCCGGACGGTGGGCTGGTCGACTTCGGTACGCCGACGTCCGGGCTGCGCAGTTATCTCGCCGTGCGTGGTGGTGTCGTGGTCGACGAGGTTCTTGGGAGCCGTTCGACCGATCTCCTGTCGGGGCTCGGACCGGCACCCCTGTCGCCTGGGGACCGCATTCCGGTGGGTTCCGCTAAGGGATTCGGTGACATTGCCGTTGACGTCGCACCCGCACCGTCGTTGCCTGACACTCCAGTGCTGCGCATCCTGCCCGGCCCACGCGACGACTGGTTCGCAGAGGACGCGATGACCGCGCTCACGTCTTCGGCTTTCATCGTGTCGCCGGACAGCAACCGTGTGGGCGTGCGCCTGGAGGGGCCGCCGCTGACCCGCGTCCGCGAGGGCGAACTGGGCAGCGAGGGCGTGGTCACCGGTTCGCTTCAGGTGCCGCCCAGCGGAATGCCCATCATCTTCTTGGCCGACCATCCGACGACCGGCGGCTATCCGGTGATCGCGGTGCTCGCCTCGACCGACATCGCCGACGCCGCACAGCTGCGCCCTGGCCAACGTCTCCGTTTCCGCCTTTAGGCGCCCGCCTGTGCCCTGAGCAGCGTTTCCAGTCGGCCCAGTTCGGCCTTGAGGGGCGCGGCGGGAACGTCCTCGAACGTGGTCACGGCCACGGCGCCGTCCTTCGGCTCCCAGACGCCCGCAACGCGCCCCTCGTACAGGACGACAGGAGATATCCAACCGCCGGTGCGGCTCACTTCCTTGCGGCGCTCTGCAGGCACGAGGTAGAGCGCGCCCGTACCGGCGCCCAGGACGTACTGATCGAAGGCCCCGAGGAGCCGGACGGAAGTGCTCGGTTCGGTGTTCAGGAGTTCGTCGCGGTGCTCGTCCAAGACGTACATCTGCATGCCGTCCACCTCGACGGTGGAAAGCCCGTCCGCTGCCGCGGCGAACCAGGATTTGACGTCCTTCTTCCGGTTCAGCTTGCGCATCAGCCAGTTGTCGAACATGTCAGGGGTGGCGGGCCCGTGCGCGCCTAGGAAGGCGTGTATGGCCGTCCGGGCGGCGTCCTCCGCGGATGGCAGGCCCGTCCAGCCGGGCAGCCAACGCTCCGGCGACGTGAACGTCACACGGGTGCCTTGCGAAGGCCCGTGGCAGAGGACGCCCCACCAGGCCAGGGGTTTAAGGAGGGTGCCCCAGCCGGAGCCGAGCACTTCGGCGAGATGCCGTGAGCCGGTCCGTTCGACGACGGCCGTGGTGAGCTCTTCGCGCGTGAGGATCGCGCCGTCGCCAAGCGCTTCGGTGGCGGCTTCGGCGATCGCCTCCAGATCGGCGGGCGTGGCACCGAAATTCCTCTGCCAGACGGGTTTCTCCCAGTTGCGCACGGCGGCGCACAGGACGAGATAGGCGGCGGCCTCGTCCGTGGGCAGCAGATGCAGGGTTCCGCGCATGGCCCAGGTCTTGACGAGGGTTCGTTCGTCGAGGAGGGCCCGCTGCACCGCGCCCGGTTCAGGAGCCGTCTGCCGTACCGCCGCGGCCAATTCCGCAGCCGAGGCGACCTGCGCCTGCAGTCCCGCCAGCCGCCGCGCGATCTGCACCACCGACGCGTCACCGGCGCGTTCTATGAACTGCCGCCGCATCCGCCAGGCGAGCACCTGAGCCCAGGTCACCGAGGTCATGCCTCGATTACAGCGCACGCCCCCGACAGGGGCGGAACGGCACCCCCGCGCCTCCGGTCAGGCCAGGCGGTGGGTGAGTTCGGCGAACGCGTCGCGGACGTCCTCGGTGGTGAGGACCGTGAGGTCGTCGGCGGTGGCGGCGTCGCCGAGCCGCGCGGCACGCAGCGCCCTGCGTGCGGACGCCTTCTCGTACATGGAGCGGGCGAACCGGCCGTTGCCCAGTTCGTCGATCCGGCCCGACCCGCACGCGCGCTGGAAGACCAGGGCGAGGTCGTCGAGCGCGCGTTCCTCCCACTGGTCGCCGCCCTCCTCGGCGATGAGCTGGGCGATGCGGAGCAGTTCGTCCGGCCCGTAGGAGGGGAAGTCGACGCGGACGTCGAACCGTGAGGCCAGTCCCGGGTTGGACGACAGGAACCGGTCCATCTCGGCCTCGTATCCGGCGAGGATGATGACGACACGGTCACGGTCGTCCTCGGCGCGCTTGAGCAGGGTCTGCACCGCCTCAGCGCCGAACGCGTCCCCACTGGTGTAACCCGGGTTGCTCAGCGCGTACGCCTCGTCGACGAACAGCACACCGCCCAGAGCGGAGTCGACCACCTTGTTCGTCTTGAGCGCCGTCCCGCCCAGGTGTTCGCCGACGAGGTCCGCTCGCTGCGCTTCGACCACTTCGGGCCGGGCGAGGAGCCCGGACGCGGCGAAGATGCGGCCGAGCACGCGCGCGACGGTCGTCTTGCCGGTGCCGGGCGGGCCGGTGAAGACGAAGTGGCGAGTCGGCGGGCGGGTGACGAGGCCCTGCTCCTGGCGCATCCGGGCGACCTGGAGCTGGGCGGCGATCTCGCGGACCTGCCGTTTCACCGGTTCGAGCCCGATCATCGCATCGAGGGAGCCGAGGGCCTCGTCGAGCGTCGGCGTCTCGGCGTAGCCGCGGTAGCGTTCGGTGACCTCGGCGAACGCGGCCTCGACGTCCTCGGCGCGCAGGGTGACCAGGTCGTCGGCACTGGGGTTCGCGGGGGCCGCGGACGCGGACACGGCGTCGACTACGCGCACGTCCCGCGCGCGCGCCGCCGCCTCGGTCAGCGACCGCACGAACCGTCCGTTGCCCAGTTCGTCGACGATGCCGCGCCGTTCCACCTCCTCGAACCGTGTGGCGAGACGTCGCCGCGCCTCGTGGTCGAGCCGGTCCTCACGGAGGCCGGTGTGGTAGTCGGCGATCTGGAGCAGCTCGGCCGGACGGTACGACGGGAAATGCACGCGCGTGCCGAACCGTGAGGCCAGCCCCGGGTTGGAGTCCAGGAACTCGGCCATCTGCGCGTCGTATCCCGCGAGGATGATGACCAGGTTGTCGCGGTCGTCCTCCGCGCGCTTCAGGAGGGCCTGCACGGCTTCGTCACCGAACCGGTCCGGCTGCCCTTCGGCGGAGTTGACCAAGCTGTACGCCTCGTCGATGAACAGCACCCCGCCCAGGGCGGAGTCAACGAGCCGGTTGGTCTTCAGTGCCGTGGCTCCGAGGAACTCACCGACGAGGTCGGCGCGGTGCGCCTCGACCAGGGCGGGCTCTGGGAGCAGCCCAAAGGCGTAGAAGATTTTGGCCAGGACGCGCGCCACGGTGGTCTTGCCCGTCCCGGACGGCCCGACGAACACGAAATGCCGCATCGGCTTCTCTGTGGGGACCCCGGCGGCGGCCCGCATATGCGCGGCCTCGATGGAGGCGGCGATGGAGCGGACCTGGCGTTTGACCGGCTCAAGCCCGATCATGTCCTCCAGTTCGGCGAGCGCCTCGGCCACTGAGATCTCCGGTGCCTTCTCCTTGCGGGTCTCCACGGGGTTCACGCGATCCGCGGCGACGGCGCTGTCGGCGGCCTGCGCCGCGGCCCGCTGGTCGTGGCCCGCGATCACGGCCGCCGAAGCGGCGGTTTCTTCGTCGTTCGAGGCGCGCCGATCGGATCTGGTCGGCCGGCTCGGTCTGTCCGCCATGTCGGAGTCGGGCCAGTCCGGGCGTTCGCGCCTGTCGTTGTCGGGCGGGTTCTTGCGCTGCCCCGGAGGGGCGTCCGGCTTAGGGCCAGCCTGCTCCTGGACCCAGCCGGTCTCGTACGCTTCGGCGGGCACCGTCCGCCGTGCCTGATCCCAGCGGTAGGCGAGGAAGGCCAGGGCCGCGACCCAGCCGGGCGCCACGCTCGCCTCAGGAAACGGATGCGCGGCGGCGGCCGTCGCCACGCCCGCGACGCCCAGCGCAAGGAGCGCCGTCCGCCACGGGGTGTATCCGCGCAGCCTGAACGCGACGAACGCCACCGGTAGCGCGAGCAGGGCCAAGAGCAGTTCGGGCCTCAGATAGGACGGGTGCCCGTCGTCCGGGTAAAGGCTTGCCAAAGGCACCGACAGAGCCAGCCAGGCCAAGACAACCGTGACGACCGCCATGCCCGTGGGCGAACGCAAGGTCAGATGGACGACCACAAGCAGGATCACCGAGAACGCCACCGCCGCTAGGACGGGCCCTTCCACCACGACCGTGGCGGACACGACCAGGGCGACGAGCAACAGTCCACCCAGGAATCGCACGCCCGGGGTGACCTGGAAGTAGCGCCACCGAAGGCGCTCGAAAAGATCCCGTGCCGCGGCGTCCTTCGCCGGGCGGGAGCGAGACCTGCCGAACAAAGCCATCAGAAGCGAGTAAAGCGCAGGACCGCCCGGAACGGGACTCCCCGCGCCCGGTTCGTTGGCCGCCATCCACCGGCCTGGTACGGAACAGGCAAGACCTCGGTCCCAAGACCAGCACATTTGTACTGTCCGGAAGTACAGGTTCTGCTTCCGCAACCGCTGCGATGATGGGCGCATGCCGACCGACCCCACCGACGCTTTGCCCGGCCTGGATCCCGGCCCTGCCATCACCGAGGAGATCTCTCGTGTCGCAGGCTACGAGATAGAGGGCGAACTGCAGGCCGTGTCGTCCGGGAGCGGCCGCCCGCCCACGATCGCCGGAGTGGACGAAGTGGGACGCGGCGCGTGGGCAGGCCCGGTCGTGGTGTGCGCGGCGGTCACCGACCTGACGCCGCCGCCGGTCCTCCAAGGGCGCGGCAAGAGGACGATCAGCCTGACCGACTCCAAGCTCCTCACCGAAACCCACCGCGAGTCGTTCGCCGGAGTGCTGCCGGGCTGGCTCGTGGGCCACGCCATCGGCGCGTCCGGTCCCGAGGAGATCGACGAGGTCGGCATGACGGAGGCGCTGCGGCGCGCGGCCGTGCGTGCACTGGAGTCGCTTCCCGTCCAGCCCGACGTGGTCATCCTGGACGGCAAGCACGATTTCCTGAGCCGGCCCTGGCGGGTGCGCTGCGAAATCAAGGCCGACCAGAGGTCGGTCACCGTCGCGGCAGCCTCCGTCTTGGCGAAGGTGCACCGCGACCGGCTGATGGCGGAGCTCGACGGCGAATTCCCCGAATACGGGTTCGCGGACAGTGCGGGCTATCCGTCACCCGTCCACCAGAAGGCCCTTCAAGAGTCGGGACCGACGCCGCATCACCGGCTGTCGTGGTCCTACCTGGACGACCTTCCGCGCTGGCGGCATCTCAAGAAGCACCGTGACCCGCTCGCAGGGGAAGGGCAGCTCAGCCTTATGTGACCCTTGTGCGGCGTCCGCGCATGAGTCATCTCGGTCGACCCGGGTAGGCCCGCGTCGACAGGAGGTACATGCCATGGACACCGTCGTCAGAAAGCTGCTGCACGAGTCCGGCGAGACGTTCGCCGAAGAGGCCGGCATTCCCCTGAAGGACCAGCCGGCCGCGCTTTTCAAGCTGCTCGTCCTGGCCAACCTGCTGAGCGCCCGCATCTCGTCGGACATCGCCATGGCGGCGGCCCGCGAACTGTTCGAGGCGGGCGGCGGGACACCGCGTGGGATGAGCAAACTGACCTGGCAGGAGCGGGTCGACGCGCTCGGACGCGGCCACTACGTCCGCTACGACGAGAGCACCGCGTCCCGCCTCGGCGACACCGCCGAGATCGTCCAGGACAAGTACCAGGGCGATCTGCGGCGGCTCGCCATGGACGCCGGTCGCGACCCCGCGAAGGCGGCCGAGCTGCTCCAGGAGTTCCCCGGAATCGGCCCCACGGGGGTGGACATCTTCTGCCGCGAGGCCCAGTCCATCTGGCCCTGGCTGCGCCCCTACATCGACGGCCAGGTGAGGAAGGGCGCCGAACGGCTCGGCCTGCCCACGGACGCCGGCGAGCTCGCGTCCAAGGTGCCCGACAAGGACCTCGCGCGGCTCAGCGCCGCCCTGGTGCGCGTGGCCCGCGACAAGAAGCTGGCCGACGCCGTCAAGGCCGCGTGAGGCGCGCCTGGCGGACGGGGAAGGTCATAGCCGGACGTCACAGCCGGACATCACAGCCGGACGATGACCTCGTCGACCGGCTTGCGGGTGATGTCGGGCACCATCGCGTCGTCCGCCGGGTAGCCGACCGGGATCACCACGTACGCGCGTTCCTCCGGCGGACGGTCGCACACCTCGTTCAAGAACTTCATCGGGCTCGGCGTGTGCGTGAGGGTCGCCAGACCAGCCTGGTGCAACCCGGCCAGTAGAAACCCTACGGCGATACCCACCGACTCCTTCACGTAGTAAGGCCGCGGCGTCTCCGGGCCCTTGTGAACCTCGAAAACGATAATGACCGCCGGGGCGTCCTCCAGGAACGGCTTACGCCAATCGGTGCCCAACGGCGCCAACGCGTCGAGCCACTCCTGAGAGGCACGCCGCTCGTAGAACTCCCGCTCCTCCTGCTCTGCGGCCTCCCTGAGCCTTCGCTTGCGTTCGGGGTCGCTGACGACCACGAACCGCCACGGCTGAAGGTTGGCCCCACTGGGAGCGGTCGCGGCCGCACGGATCGCATGCTCGATGACGTCCGGCTGCACCTGACGGTGGGAGAAGTCACGCACGGTCCGGCGCAACGTCATCCTGTCGGCGAACGCTTGGACGCGCCCGACCGCCTCGTCCTCCGGAACGTCGAAACGGGGTGCGGGGACGACGGGGTACTGCCGCTCAGAGGTCATGCGACGTTCCTACCCTCGGCGTCCGGCCCGGGACAACCGGCAGCATCAGCCAACGTTCCGGGCCCGTCACCGGCAGAGGCGCTCAGTCCTTGCCGCGGGAGGCGACCCACTCCAGGTTCCAGCCGTACGCCTGGTCGACCGACATCTTCCCCCAGCGCGGACGGCCGGGAGGCGGCAGGATGAATCGGCCCTCCCGGTGGACGACCAGTTCCCCGTTCACGTTCTCGATGAGCGCGAGGACGGCGTCCCGGGACGCGTCGACGCAGTCGTTCATGCTCATGTCGATCTGCGGCGCGCCCACCGGGAACAGCGTGGCGATGGCGTCCAGGCCGCGGAAGTCGTCCGCGCCCTCGTAGATCTCGGCGAACACCAGGATCCGCTTGAAGTCGGCGGTGCGGTCGAGGTTGATGTGGAGGTTCTCACCCGTCTCGATCGCTCCGGTCCGGTCGTCCTTGTCGAGCTTGATGAACGGAGGACGATCCAGCGCACCCATGTCGCCGAGCGCGTGGATGATTCCCTTACGGCCGTCTTGGAGCTCCCAGAGGCAGCACAGGTCCAGGTCGAGGTCGACGCCGCGGCGGCGCTTGCCGAGCCGTCCCTTGGCGACGCCCTCCCGCGCGGTCCAGTTGAGGTTGACCCGCATGTGTCCGGATGTCGCACCGTGCTTCGTGAGCGACACCGACGGCGAGTTCTTGGTCAGCGAGACGGCCCCGCCCCCGCCCGGCTGGGGCTGCGCCTGCTGAGGCTGAGCGGGCTGCTGGGGAGGCGGCTGGTACTGGCCGCCCGGCGGAGGCGGGGGCGGAGGAGGCGGCGCGTACTGGCCCCCAGGCGGAGGCGGAGGCGGCGTGTACTGGCCGCCAGGAGGCGCGTACTGCCCGCCAGGGGGCACCGGAGGCGCCGCTTGCGGTTGCGGGGGCGCAGGAGGAGCCGGAGCGGCGGGAGGAGCCGGTGGCGGCGGCGGGGCGGCAGCCTGACCGGGCTCGTCCACCGAGATCCCGAAATCGGTCGCCAGACCGGCGAGCCCCGAATCGTAGCCCTGGCCGACGGCGCGGAACTTCCAGGCGCCCTGGCGCCGGTACAGCTCGCCCAACACGAACGCCGTCTCCGTAGTGGCGCCCTCGCTGTCGAACCGTGCGACCTCCGTTCCGGCCGCCGCGTCGACCACGCGCACGTACAGCCCCTGGAACTTGCCGAACGCGCCTCCGTCGGACGACGCCGCGACGACGATCCTGTCGATGGCGGGTTCTACACGGTCCAAATCGATCGACAGAACGTCCAGGACGGTCGGCCCCTGCTGCTTGCCGTCATGGCGGACCGCACCCGACTTGTGCGCCGGCTGGTTGTAGAAGACGAAGTCGTCGTCCGAACGCACCCGTCCCGTGTCGGCCAGCAGGAGCGCGGACGCATCCGCGTCGGGCACGCCCGGGCCGCTCTGCCAGCCGAGCTCGACCCGGACCGAGGGAACCGGCACCGCGGTGTTGGCGCCCTTCTGCAACGACATGAACGCTCCTCATCATCGATCGATGTCCCCAACCTACGGGCCGATGCGCGGCCTCGCGACCTGCAAATGAGGGACGCACGGAAACGGCACGGAGTTCCGGCCCGTAAACCGGCGGCGTTTCGGTGACCGGCTCGCTACGACACGCCTGGCCTTGCGGGGGGTGTGTGGCGGCAGGCGTCAGGGGACGCGGGCGGTCCACTCCGGCGTGCTGAACTTGTCCGTGACGTACTTGTGGGCGAGGCGCAACTCGTCCTCGCTCACGCGGTCACCGGTCAGGCCGTACCGGCTCCGGAAGTGCCCGATCATGCGGTCGATGATCTCCTCCCGGGGAAGGCCGGTCTGGCGGCGCAGCGGGTCGACGCGCTTGACCGCGCTGGCGATCCCCTTGTCGGAAAGCTTCTCCCGGCCGATCCGCAGCACCCGCAGCATCTTCTCCGCGTCGATGTCGTACGCCATGGTCACGTGGTGCAGCACCGCGCCCGCGGCGAGCCGCTTCTGCGCCGCACCCGCGATCTTGCCCTGGTCGGACGCGATGTCGTTCAGCGGCTGGTACCACGCCTTGATCCCGAGTCCGCCGAGCGCGCCGAGCACCCAGTCGTCCAGGAAGGCGTAGCTCTCCGCGAACGACATGCCCGCCACCAGCGTCTCCGGCGCGTACAGCGAATACGTGATCGTGTTGCCCGGCTCGATGAACATCGCGCCGCCGCCGCTGATGCGGCGGACCACGCCCACCCCGTGCCGGTCGGCCGCCTCGGCGTCGACCTCGTTGCGCAGCGACTGGAAACTGCCGATGACCACCGCGGGCGACGCCCATTCCCACACCCGCAGCGTCGGCGGACGCCGTCCCGCGCCGACCTCCTCTGCGAGGACCTGGTCCAGCGCCATGTGCAGGGCCGGTTCCTGCGGCGGCTCGTGAATCAGCCGCCAATCGTGGTCCCGCCAGTCCGAAGCCCGCGTAATGGCTCGCCGCACAGCGATTCCTACGGCCTCCGCGGTGATTCCCAGCATCACCGTGTCTCGTGGAAGACCCGCCTCCACACGCGCGCCGATCGCCTTTGCGTCGAGCCCGGCGGGGAGGCCGTCGAGGACGGCGTTGATGTCCTCTAGTGCCCTGTCCGGTTCCAGGAAGAAATCGCCGCTGATCCTCGGCTCGCGCAACAGCCCGTCCACGACGTCCACGTCGGCGACGACGAGCTTGCCACCTGGGACCTTGTACTCACCGTGCATCACATACAGTCGAACCCCGCCGCCCCCACCGCTGATTCCGTCGAACGGCCTCGCGGACGGGGCGTCCAGGCATCGTTACAGGTCGCGGGTTACGGGAAGGACGGCGCCGGTGAGCAATCTCGATGTCCGGCCGAAGCCGGTCGAGTGCGGTGGACGGGACGACGTGCCCGGCCATCCCGTGCATGAACATCTGCCCCCGAGGCGTGTTCCGCTCGGTGAGAGCACGTTCGTCCAGAGGCTCCTGCCCAGCCTGGGACGGCGGATGGTGGGCGCCTGGTGCTTCGTCGACCACTACGGACCGGACGACATCGCCGACGAGCCCGGCATGCAGGTTCCGCCGCATCCGCACATCGGGCTGCAGACGGTGAGCTGGCTGCACGAAGGCGAGGTACTGCACCGCGACAGCCTGGGCAGCCTCCAGACCGTCCGGCCCAGGGAACTCGGACTGATGACCGCCGGACGGGCCATCGCGCATTCGGAGGAATCGCCGCGGAACCATCCGGCGATCCTGCACGGGGCCCAACTGTGGGTCGCGCTACCGGACGCCCACCGGCACACCGACCCCGCGTTCGAGCACCACGCCGACCTGCCCGTCGTACGGGCCTCCGGGTTCGGCGCCACCGTGATCCTGGGCGAACTCGACGGAGCCGCCTCGCCCGGCACGGCCCACACTCCGATCGTCGGCGCGGACATCGCCTTGGCGGACGGGGCCGACGTGCGGGTGCCGGTCGAGCCCGACTTCGAGTACGCCGCACTCACGATGTCCGGCATGACGGAAATCGACGGGCAGCGCGTCGAGCCCGGCTCGATGCTGTACCTCGGATGCGGGCGCCGCGAACTGCCGCTGAGGGCGGCCGACGGCGGCAGCGGACTCGTCCTGCTGGGCGGCGAGCCGTTCGAGGAGAAACTCGTGATGTGGTGGAATTTCGTCGCCCGAACGGGTGAGGAGATCGCTCAGGCACGCCGTGATTGGATGGCGGGCGATCGCTTCGGCGTGGTGAACGGTTACGACGGCCCGCCAATCCCCGCGCCCACCATGCCCGCCACGCCATTGAAACCGCGAGGCCGCACCCGCTGAACGGCGTGTTCGAGAAACACGGCCTCCGCTCGTGGCGGGCCCGGAGTGCTAACGCCAAGGTAACGGCGCTCTCACAACACTCCCGACCATGCAGTCCGAGGCCGCATGGCCGCGCCCATGAGACGCGCATGGCTCCTCATCCCCGTCGTACTCGCGGCGATCGCCGTCTTTGTGGCCGGTTCTTCGACATTCGTGTACGAGCCCGTCCCCGTCCCGGCACCTTCGATTATGGAGACGACTCCCATTCCGCGGCAGAAGCCAACGCCCACCTTCACGGACACACAACGTGAAGCACTCACCCGGGCCCTCGCCGACCATTTCGGCGACCGGCAAGGGAGCCTGGCGCTATCGGTTCGCGACCTGTCCACCGGCATCTCGTACTCCTACGCCGCCACCTTGCGAACGGCGACGGCGAGCATCGTCAAAGTCGACATCGTCATGGCGTTAATGCTCAAGGCGCAGCGCCGGAAACGGCCTCTCACGTCCGCCGAGAAAGCCCTGGCCGAACGCGCGATCAAGACGAGCGACAATGCCGCCGCGACCGAACTCTGGCACGCGATCGGCGGCTCCGCCGGCCTCGCGTCCGCCAACAGGAGGCTGGGCCTTCGCGACACCGAACCCGGCCCGGGCGGCGCGTGGGGTTCGACGACGACGAGCGCCGCCGACCAGGTCCGGCTGCTCGCCGCGCTCACCTCGCCGGAGAGCCCCCTCGACGCCGCCGGCCGCCGCTACGTCCGCCGCCTGATGCGGGACGTCGCGCCTGACCAGGCATGGGGCGTGAGCGCCGCCGGCGGCGAGGCCGAGGTGAAGAACGGCTGGCTGCCCCGCGACGTCCACGGCGGCCGCTGGACGATCAACAGCATCGGCATCGTCCGCGCCGCCGGGCACCGCTATCTGATCGCCGCCATCTCCGAGCGCAACGCCACCATGCGGGACGGCATCAAGGCCATAGAACACGCCACAGAGACCGCCACCGCGGCACTGCCCCAGGCCGCCGCGACCGAACGCTGACATGGCCCCTCACGCCGTCCCGGAGGCGGCTGGCACCCGTCCTCACCTGCATTGGTCGCCGAATCCGCGCAAAGGCCGTCATACTCTCCGTTCGACCGGGCCCTCACCGCACCCCAAGGAGCGACGACATGCGCTCTCGCCCGCTGTACGACGTCGTGGCAGTCCTCGCGCGGCTCGGGGTGGGCCTCGTCTTCATCGCACACGGCTGGCAGAAGATCGAGGCGGGCATCACCGCCACCGGCCGCTCGTTCGACGACCTCGGCGTCCCGCTCCCGACGGCCGCGGCCGTCTACGCCGCGTTCGCCGAACTGCTGGGCGGCGCCGCGCTGATCGCCGGGCTCGCCCTGCCGATCACCGGCCTGCTGCTGTTCGTGGACATGGCCGGCGCGTTCGTGTTCGTCCACGCGGGCGAGGGCCTGTTCATGGTGGACGGCGGAACCGTCGAGAACGGCTACGAACTCGTCCTCGTGCTCGGCCTGGCGAGCCTGCTCTTCGCCGCGGGCGCCGGCGGCCGGCTGACCCTCGACCAGTGGATCGCGACGAAGCGGCAGCGCCGTCCGGACGACGTCGAGGAGGACGCGGCGAGCTTCGTGAGATCGCTCCGCGAGGCCGAATCGAGGCCCGCGGCCGAGACGAAGCCCGACACGAAGCCCGCGCGGAAGCACCGGGCGCGACGGTCGGCCAAGAAGGCCCCGCCAGCCGAAACCTCCGAGCCCGCCGGGCCGGCGGGGCCCGCCGGGCTCCCCGCCGTCCCCGAGGGCTCCGAGGACGACCTGCTGGTGGCCGGCCCCCGCAAGGCGGCCCGGCGGCGCCGCGCTCGGGGCGCCCAGCCGGCCGAGAGCACCGCCTCGCCCGACGACAAGAACGACCCCGCCGACAACTCCTGATCCCGCACACACGAGCGATCACGCGCACACACCTGATCACGCGCGCGAGCGATCTCCATCCTCGGCGCGTGATCAGGCGAGCGAGAAGGCCCGGGATCAGCTGCAGCCGCTGGTGGAGCCGCAGCCCTCGCAGACGTAGCAGCTGCCCGCCGGGCGCATCTTCGTGCCGCAGGTGAGGCAGAGCGGCGCGTCCGCGGTGCGTCCCTGACGGCTCTCGATGACCTCCATCGACGAGCGCGCCTCCCCCGCCGGGGCCGACGCCGCGGGCGCGGGCCGGGAGATCGCGGCGGACTGGGCCAGGGACTCGTGGTCGACCTCGTCCTCGGCGTGCAGGGCGGCGGGGTCCTCGCCGTTGGCCTGCATGGCGCGCTCCCCCGCCGTCAGGATGCCGAGGCCCGCCCGCTCCTCGTAGGGAAGGTGGTCCAGCGCCAGGCGGCGGAAGATGTAGTCCATCACCGAGGTCGCCATGCGGATGTCGGGGTCGTCGGTCATCCCGGCGGGCTCGAACCGCATGTTGGTGAACTTCTCCACCCACGTCTCCAGCGGGACGCCGTACTGCAGGCTGATGGAGATCGCCATGGAGAAGGCGTCCATCACGCCGGCGAGGGTGGAGCCCTGCTTGCCGAGCTTGAGGAAGACCTCGCCGACGCCGTCGTCCGGGTAGGACGACGCCGTCATGTAGCCCTCGGCGCCCGCGACGGAGAACCGCGTGACGGTCGCCGGACGCTGCTTCGGCAGCCGCCTGCGGACCGGACGCGTCGCCCCGGCGGCCTCCGCCGGCGCCTCCTTGGCCTCCTCCTTCTTCCCGGCGGCCGACAGCGGCTGGCCGACCTTGCAGTTGTCGCGGTAGATCGCCAGGGCCTTCAGGCCGAGCCGCCACCCCTCGAAGTACACCTTCTCGATGTCCTCGACGGTGGCCTGCTCCGGCATGTTCACCGTCTTGGAGATCGCGCCGGACAGGAACGGCTGGACGGCCGCCATCATCCGGACGTGCCCCATCGGGCTGATCGCCCGCTCGCCCATCGCGCAGTCGAACACCTCGTAGTGCTCGGTGCGCAGGCCGGGGGCGTCCACGACGTGGCCGTGCTCGGCGATGTACTCGACGATCGCCTCGATCTGCTCCTGCTGGTAGCCGAGCATCTCCAGCGCGCGCGGCACCGTCTGGTTGACGATCTGCATGGACCCGCCGCCGACGAGCTTCTTGAACTTCATCAGCGCGAGATCCGGCTCGATGCCGGTGGTGTCGCAGTCCATCATCAGGCCGATCGTCCCGGTCGGCGCGAGCAGCGAGGACTGGGCGTTGCGGTAGCCGTGCTTCTCGCCGAGCTTCAGGCACTCCTGCCACTGCTTCGCCGCGGCCGCGTGGATCGTCTTGTCCATCGCGTCCAGCGTGCGGATGCCGTCGTTGGCGGCGGCGTGCTTGCGCATAACGCGCTTGTGGCCCTCGGCGTTGCGCGCGTAGCCCGCGTACGGGCCGACGACGCTCGCCATCTCCGCGGACCGCCGGTAGGCGACGCCCGTCATCAGCGACGTGATCGCCGCGGCGAGGGTCCGTCCGCCATCGGAGTCGTAGGCGTGGCCCGTCGCCATCAGCAGGGCGCCGAGGTTGGCGTAGCCGATGCCGAGCTGCCGGTAGTCGCGGGTCGTCTCCGCGATCTTCTCCGTCGGGAAGTCGGCGAAGGTGATCGACACGTCCATCGCCGTGATGATCAGCTCGGTGAGCTTGACGAACCTCTGGACGTCGAACGTCCCCTCATCGGTGAGGAACTTCAGCAGGTTGATGCTCGCCAGGTTGCAGGACGAGTTGTCCAGGCTCATGTACTCGGAGCACGGGTTGCTCGCGGTGATGCGCCCGGTCTCCGGGTTGGTGTGCCAGTCGTTGATCGTGTCGTCGTACTGGATGCCGGGGTCGGCGCACTCCCAGGCGGCCTTCGCCATCAGCCGGAACAGGTCCTTGGCCTTGACGGTCTCGACGACCTCGCCGGTCATCCGGGCGCGCAGGCCGAACTCGGCGTCCGACTCGACGGCGTGCATGAACTCGTCCGACACCCGGACGGAGTTGTTGGCGTTCTGGTACTGGACGCTGCCGATGTCCTTGCCGCCGAGGTCCATGTCGAACCCGGCGTCCCGCAGCGCGCGGATCTTGTTCTCCTCGCGCGCCTTGGTCTCGATGAACTCCTCGACGTCGGGGTGGTCGACGTCCAGCACGACCATCTTCGCGGCCCGCCGCGTCGCGCCGCCGGACTTGATCGTCCCGGCGGACGCGTCGGCGCCGCGCATGAACGACACGGGGCCGCTGGCCGTCCCGCCGGACGAGAGCAGCTCCTTGCTGGACCGGATGCGCGACAGGTTCAGGCCGGCCCCGGAACCGCCCTTGAAGATGACGCCCTCTTCCTTGTACCAGTCGAGGATCGACTCCATCGTGTCGTCCACCGACAGGATGAAACACGCGCTGACCTGCTGCGGGGACTTCGTGCCCACGTTGAACCAGACGGGCGAGTTGAAGCTGAAGAGCTGGTGGACCAGCGCGTACTTCAGCTCGTGGTCGAAGATCTCGGCGTCCTGCTCGGTGGCGAAGTAGCCCTGCTTGAGGCCCGTGTCCGCGTACATGCGGACGACGCGGTCGACCAGCTGCTTCAGGCTCCACTCGCGCTGCGGCGTGCCGACCGCGCCGCGGAAGTACTTGGACGTGACGATGTTGACGGCGTTCAGCGACCAGAAGTCGGGGAACTCGACGCCGCGCTGCTCGAAGTTCACCGAGCCGTCGCGCCAGTTGGTCATGACGACGTCACGACGTTCCCAGCGCAGCTCATCGTACGGATGCACGCCGGGCGTGGTGAAAATGCGCTCGATCTTCAGCCCCTTGCGGCTCCCCTTGCCGCGCCGTGCCGCCGAGCCGCTCACCGTCTCCGTCATGACCTTCCCCCTCTCGGGCCCACCCGCCGGGGCCCTGTTCAGGAACAACCCTGCCGCCGCGTGGGGCATGCCCCGCGCGGAGACGCTCTTACCTGTGCTGATGTGTTTTCGGAACCCGCCTTACCGAGGCGGTCCCGGCTCCCCCGAGAAACCGGCCTTGCGCAGTGTTTCGATCTCCTTGGCGAAGTCGTCCAGCGACTCGAAGCCCCGGTAGACCGAGGCGAATCGCAGATAGGCGACCTCGTCGAGCTCGCCGAGCGGCCCCAGGATCGCGAGGCCGATCTCGTGCGAGGGGATTTCCGCGGAGCCGGAGGATCTGATCTCCTCTTCGACCCGCTGCCCCAGCTTCGCGAGCGCGTCCTCGTCGACCGGGCGGCCCTGGCAGGCCCTGCGCACACCGGCGATGATCTTTTCGCGCGAGAACGGCTCGGTGACCCCGCTGCGCTTGGCCACCATGACGAGCACATTCTCCTGCGTCGTGAATCGCCGGCCGCATTCGGCGCACGAGCGGCGACGCCGAATGGCGCCCCCGTCGTCGGTCGAACGGCTGTCGATCACTTTGGTGTCAGGGTTGCGACAGAACGGGCAGTGCACGTTGGATCCCTCCCCTGACGATAACGCTTCACACCGCTGAACGATTCCATATATAGGTGAAGTACATCGGTGTGACTACTAGATGTTGTGGTCCAACGGTACGACTCGCCGCAGGCGTACGCAACCTGAACCGGCGCCTCATGGATCACATCCGCCGCGTACGACCAGGTCAGGACGATCATCCGCGATTTCGTCCCGGGCGTGTCGTCACACGGAGCCCCGCATTGAACACAGAGCGTCAGATCGCCCCTCCAGACAGCGGGCATACCGCCCACAACCCCGACGCGGTCGGCGTTTCCGAGGGCCGCGCGCAACCGTCCACGACGCTCGTGCCGGGCGGCGGGTCAGCGGGCGGGGAGGCGGATCTCTTGGCCCGGCTGGACGGTCGGATCGCCGCCGAGCCCGTTGAGATCGATAATGCGCTGGACGACGACGCGGGGATCGGCTCCCGGGTCGGCGTCGGCGGCCAGGTTCCAGAGGGTGTCGCCGGGTTCGACGACCACCGTTCTGGACGGCCCGGACGGGTCGGTGCGAGTCTCGCGGCCCCCGGCCGAGGCGCCGGGCCCCACGCTCAGCCACAGACCCACGAGCGTGACGGTCGCCGCGAACAGGACCAGGACGGCGCGTCCGCGGCGGGTCAGGCGGATCGGGGCACGGTCACTCTGGGGTGAACCCGGCATCTCTCCCCTCCTCGTCGTCGAATGCATTTTCGATCGAACGCCTGTACGATGTTCTACCAGGAGGCGCCGACAAAAAGCGAGCACCACTTCGAACAATTGTTTGATCATTGCGCTCCGACGCGATAGGTTCCATGACAAGGAGTGACCGATCGAGGCGCCGGGAGGCGACAAGCGATGAGCAAGGTCCGGGAGCTGCCAGACGGCCCCATGGACGAGTCGGGGCTGACGCAGCGGCAGCGCATGGTCCTGGAGGTGATCCGCGACTCGGTCCAGCGCCGTGGGTACCCGCCCTCGATGCGCGAGATCGGCGAGGCCGTGGGCCTGACCAGTACGTCCAGCGTGTCGCACCAGCTCCGGGCGCTGCAGCGCAAGGGTTTCCTGCGCCGCGACCCCAACCGGCCGCGCGCGGTCGAGGTGCGGGTGCCGGGCGCCACGCCGGTGCGGACGGACGACGAGGCCTACGAGGCGGCCGGGGGGCAGCCCTCGTCGGCGCAGCCCACGCCCGCCTACGTGCCGCTCGTCGGACGGATCGCCGCAGGTGGGCCGATCCTGGCCGAGGAGGCCGTGGAGGACGTGTTCACCCTGCCGAAGCAACTCGTCGGCGAGGGCACGCACTTCCTGCTGAAGGTCACCGGCGACTCGATGATCGACGCGGCGATCGCGGACGGTGACTGGGTCGTCGTCCGGCAGCAGCCGGTGGCCGAGCAGGGCGACATCGTGGCCGCCATGATCGACGGCGAGGCGACGGTGAAGACGTTCAAGCGCCGGGAGGACGGCCACATCTGGCTGCTCCCGCAGAACCCCGCCTACGAGCCGATCCCCGGCGACGAGGCGACGGTTCTCGGACGCGTCGTCGCGGTCCTCCGCAAGATGTGACCCGCGCGCGGCCCCGCGAACCCGGGGCCGCGCGACCGGGCCGGTCGTGGTCTCGTCCCTCAGGCCCGGTGGGTCCCCCCGGCCAGACGGACGGGTGTCGTCAACGCTTCGGGATTCGTCAGCGCTTCGGGACGATGTTGACGATCTTGGGCGCCCGGACGATGATCTTGGCGATCTCGGCGCCGCCCAGCGCGTCCTGGATCTTGGTGGACGCCAGCGCCAGCCGCTCCAGGTCGGCCTCGGCGATGCCCGGCGCGACTTCCAGCCGGTCGCGGACCTTCCCGGCGACCTGGACGACGCACGTCACCGACTCCTCCACCAGCAGGGCGGGGTCGGCGGACGGCCAGCCCGCGCGGATGACCGGGGCGGTGCGCCCCAGCAGCTCCCACACCTCGTCGGCCGTGTAGGGCGCGAACAGCGACAGCATGATCGCCATGGCCTCGGCCGCCTCGCGGACGGCGGGATCGGCGGCGCCGGGCCCGGAGTCGACCGCCTTGCGGGTCGCGGTCACCAGCTCCATGATCCGCGCGATCGCCACGTTGAACCGCTGCGTCTCGACCAGGGTCGTGGCCTCGTGGATCGTCCGGGCGGTGACGCGGCGCAGGGCCGGGTCGCCGGACGCGACGTCCACGCCCGGCGGGGACGCGACCTCGGTGGCGATGCGGTGCACGCGGGACAGGAACTTCGACATGCCGTGCGGGGACACGTCCGCCCAGTCGATGTCGTCCTCCGGCGGCCCGGAGAACAGGATCGCCAGCCGGACGACGTCCACCCCGAACTCGGCGATCTGCGCGCCCAGGTCGACGCCGTTGCCCAGCGACTTCGACATCGCCTTGCCCTGGTTGATGACCTGGCCCTGGTTCAGCAGCCGCCGGAACGGCTCGGTGAACTCGACCATGCCCATGTCGTACAGCACCTTGGTGAAGAACCGGCTGTACAGCAGGTGCAGGATGGCGTGCTCGACGCCGCCCGTGTACTGGTCGACCGGCATCCACCGGCGGACCTGGTCGACGTCGAACGGGCCGCCCTCGTAGCCGGGCGAGCAGTAACGGAAGAAGTACCAGGACGAGTCGACGAACGTGTCCATGGTGTCGGTGTCGCGCCTGGCGGGGCCGCCGCACTTGGGGCATTCGACGTTCACCCAGTGGGCCGCGGCTGCCAGCGGCGACGTGCCCTTCGGGGCCAGGTCGGAGCCACGCAGCCCCTCGGGCAGCGTCACCGGCAGCTGGTCGTCGGGGACGGGCACCTCGCCGCACGCCTCGCAGTGGACGATCGGGATCGGGCAGCCCCAGAACCGCTGCCGGGACACCAGCCAGTCGCGCAGCCGGAAGTTCACCGCCGCGCGGCCCGTGCCGCGCTCCGCCACGATCTCGATGATGCGGGCGATGGCGTCGGCCTTGGTCAGCCCGTCGATCGGCCCGGAATTGATCAGGCGGCCGTCGCCGGGCGTCGCGATCCCGGTCTCGGCGGGATCGTCCTCGCCGGTGTCCACGACGATGCGGACCGGCAGCCCGAACTTCATCGCGAAGTCCAGGTCGCGCTGGTCGTGCGCGGGCACGCCCATGATCGCGCCGTGTCCGTAGTCGGCCAGGACGAAGTCCGACGCCCAGACCGGGATGCGCTCGCCCGTGACGGGGTTGATCGCGTACCGGCCCAGGAAGACGCCGGTCTTCTCGCGCTCCGTGGACAGCCGCTCGATGTCGCTCTCCCGGGAGGTCTCCTCGCGGTAGGCCTCGAAGGCCGCCCGGCGTTCCGGTGCGCAGACCTCCTCCGCCAGGGGGGCGTCCGGCGCCACGACGAAGAACGTCGCGCCGAACATGGTGTCCGGCCGGGTGGTGAAGATCGTCACCGGCTGGTCCAGTCCTTCGATCACCACGTCGATGTCGGCGCCGGTGGAGCGGCCGATCCAGTTGCGCTGCATCAGCAGGACGCGCTCGGGCCATTTGCCCTCCAGCTGCTCCATGTCGTCCAGCAGCCGGTCCGCGTACTCGGTGATCTTGAAGTACCACTGGGTCAGGACGCGCTTCTCGACCAGCGTCCCGCAGCGTTCGCAGTGCCCGCCGACGACCTGCTCGTTGGCGAGGACGGTCTGGTCCTTCGGGCACCAGTTGACGTGGCCGCCCTTGCGGTACGCCAGGCCGCGCTCGTAGAAGCGCAGGAACAGCCACTGCGTCCACTTGTAGTACTCGGGGTCGGACGTGTGCAGCCGCCGCGTCCAGTCGAACGACGGCGCGTAGCGGTGGAACGACGACGCCTGCGTGTCGATGTTGGCGTACGTCCACTCGGCGGGGTGCGAGTCGCGCTTGATGGCGGCGTTCTCGGCGGGCAGGCCGAAGGAGTCCCAGCCGATGGGGTGCAGGACGTTGAAGCCGCGCTGGAACCAGTACCGCGCGGGGACGTCGCCGATGGCGAACGCCTCGGCGTGGCCCATGTGCAGGTCGCCGCTGGGGTACGGGAACATGTCCAGCGGATAGCGCCGTTCCCGGTCGTCGTCCTTCTCGTCGGCCGCGAACGGTTCGAGCTCCGCCCAGCGGGCCTGCCATTTGTCCTGAACCGCCCGTGGGTCGTACCCGTCACTCGGGGAGGGCGACCCCCCTGGCCCCCCGGCCGCCGCGCGGGTAGTTGCGTCGCTGCTCACGCTTCCAGACTCCGGTTTCTTGCTCGTTCGCTGGGCTGCTTCAGGGGCGTGGGCCGTCCTCCGACATGAAACGGCCCCTCGCTCAGGAGGGGCCACCACGTCGACGTCAGTGCGTCAACGTGGTCGTTCGAGGAGCAGCCGTGCCGACATACATCAAGAGTAGCGCAATCGCAAGCCCTCCCGCCGGGGGTTCAGTGACCGGACTCCTGGCGGGCCAGCGAGATGACGCCGGTCACCTGGACGCGGGTGAGGCGGAGGTCGGCGCCCACGGCGGTCAGGGTCTCCTCCTCCGAGACGCTGAGGGGGCCGTCCACGAGGGCGATCTCGGCGGCGGCCCGCAGGATGCTCTCGCGCGCCTCGGGCGCCAGCGCGGGCGCGGCGTGCCCGATCTCGACGCGGACCTCCTCGAACGGACGGCCGAGGTCGGCGGTCAGCGCGTTGTCGTCGTAGGCGTGCTCGCCGGCCTGCCGGACGACGGTGACGGCGCGGGCGCGGGCGGCGGCGTTGGTGTAGTCGCCCGAGCGCAGGACCTGCGCGATCGTCATGCGCAGGAGCATCGCGGGCATCTGGGCGAGCTGCGCGGTGGTCGGCACGTCGAGGACGGCGGGGTTCCAGCGCCCGCGGCAGGTGTCGCACTCGACGATCTCACCGCCCGCCTTCGTCAGCGGGATGACCGGGATGAAGAACAGGGTGAAGAAGTTGCGGCCCTGCCGGCGCCGGTAGTCGCGGTCGCCGCCGCAGTCGGGGCAATGGAAGACTCCCCTGCTCAGGGTGAAGAACACCACCCGCCAACCGAAAATGATCAAGATCCCGCACCTCTCCTCGCTCGAATCGCACATCGTAACGGTGCCGGGCTGCGGGATGCGGCGGGAATCGGCCGACGGGGGAGAAAACCGGCCATGGACGGGCGGGCTCGGAGCGGCCGTGAAATCAGGGGTTGACGCGGTGGGCGTCCATCCTCCATCCTCGATCTAATAGGAAGGTTTCCTATAAAAAGCTTTCCCAGACGTCCATCCGACCCGTGGCTACCGACTCCGATCAAGGTCGCCTCCACCCCCCGCCAGGAGGACCGAGTATGCCCGCCAAGCTCCGTCCGCCCCGAAAACGGACGCTCGCCCTCGCCGCCGTCGCCTCGACGGGGCTGACCGTGGCCACCGCCACGGCCGCCCTCTCGCACGGCTACACCAACGCTCCCATCAGCCGCGCCCTGTTCTGCAAGCAGGGCGCCGCGAAGAACTGCGGCGGCGCCGAGCACGAGCCGCAGAGCATCGAAGGGCCGAAGGGGTTCCCGGAGCGCGGGCCCCGCGACGGCACGATCTGCGGAGGCGGCGGGTTCGCGCCGCTCGACGACCCGCGCGGCGGCCAGTGGCCTGCGAACAAGCTCACGGGCGGCCAGTCCTACACCTTCAAATGGACGCTCACCGCCGCGCACGCCACCACCTCCTGGCGGTACTTCATCACGAAGGACGGCTGGGACCCCACCAAGCCGCTCACCCGCGCCGCGCTGGAACCGCAGCCCTTCCTGCAGATCAACGACGGCGGCAAGCGGCCGCCGAACAGCGTCTCCCACCAGGGCACGCTGCCCGACAAGCAGGGCCGGCACCTGATCCTCGCCGTCTGGGACATCGCCGACACCGGCAACGCCTTCTACCAGTGCTCGGATGTGGAGTTCAGCTAAAGACCATCCCCCGCGGGCCGCGTCGCTCTCCGTCGCCCGCACCTGAGGGACCGGGCGGGACCGCGCTCCCGCCCGGTCCCTCCCTTCTTGCGCCGCCTCCCCCGTCCCTTCTTGGGCCGCCTTCCCCGGGTCTTTCGCCGCCACCGGTCTCTCCCCTTCGCCGCCTCCCGCCGTCTTCGTCGCCTCCCCCGGTCTTTCCCCAGCGCAGGGGATGGCGCGGGCGGAGGCCGATGGAGCAGGATGTGCGGAACGGTTCGTACACTCGCCGGTAACTAACCGGCCGGTCACCATTCCGCGCGAGGAGTGCCATGCTCAACCTGTCCGTGCTGCTGGAGGACGCCGCCCGGGAGACGCCCGATCGTGACGCGGTCGTGTTCGGCGACATCCGGCTCTCCTACTCGTTCATCGACACGGTCGCCAGCCAGGTCGCGAACCTGCTGGTGTCGCGCGGCGTCCGGCCGGGCGACAAGGTGGCCCTGTCCTGCCCGAACCTCCCGTACTTCCCGATGGTGTACTTCGGGGCGCTCAAGGCCGGCGCGGTGGTCGTCCCGCTGAACGTGCTGCTCAAGCCGCGGGAGATCGCCTACCACCTGGCCGACTCCGACGCGCGGGCGCTGTTCTGCTTCGAGGGGACGCCTGAGCTGCCGCTCGGCCAGATGGCGCACGCCGGGTTCGAGCAGGCCGAGAACTGCGAGCACCTCTTCCTGCTGCCCACAGACCCGGGCGCGGCCGAATCCCCCATCGAGGGGGCCGAACTGTTCTGGGCGGCGCTCGGCGGGCAGCCGAACACCTTCGAGACGGAGCAGACCGAGCCGAACGACACCGCCGTCATCATCTACACCAGCGGCACGACCGGCCAGCCGAAGGGCGCCGAGCTCACGCACAACAATCTGCTGCTGAACGCCATGGTGGACGACACGCTGTTCTACCGGACGCTGCACGACACCTCGCTGGTGACGCTGCCGCTGTTCCACATCTTCGGGCAGACGTGCGTGATGAACGTCGGGCTCTACCGCCGCGCGACGCTCGTCATGCAGGCCAGGTTCGACGCCAAGCAGGCCGTCGAGCTGATGGTCAAGGAGAAGGTGAACATCTTCGCGGGCGTCCCGACGATGTACTGGGGCCTGCTGACCGACGACACGTCCGAGGAGGACATCACGACGATCCGGGAGAACCTGCGGGTCGCGGTGTCGGGCGGCTCGGCGCTGCCCATGGAGGTCCTCAAGGGGATCAAGAAGAAGTTCGACGTCGACATCCTGGAGGGCTACGGCCTGTCGGAGACCTCGCCGGTCGCCTCGTTCAACCGTCCTGACCGTCCGACCAAGCCCGGTTCGATCGGGCTGCCCGTGTGGGGCGTGGAGATGAAGCTGATCGACGACGAGTGGAAGGAGATCGAGGGCGAGGGGCCCGGGGAGGTCGCCATCCGCGGGCACAACATCATGAAGGGCTACTACGGGCGTCCCGACGCGACCGCCGACGCGATCAAGGACGGCTGGTTCCGCACCGGCGACGTGGCCCGCCGCGACGACGAGGGCTACTACTTCATCATCGACCGCTCCAAGGACATGATCATCCGGGGTGGCTACAACGTGTACCCGCGGGAGCTCGAAGAGGTCCTGATGACGCACCCGGACGTGTCGCTCGCCGCGGTCGTCGGCGTCGAGCACCCCTCGCACGGCGAGGAGATCAAGGCGTACGTGATCCGCAAGCCCGGCGCCGCCGTCACCGAGGACGAACTGGTCGAATGGGGCAAGGAGCAGTTCGCCACATACAAGTACCCGCGGATCGTGGAGTTCCGGGACGAGCTGCCGATGACCGCCACCGGCAAGATCCTCAAACGCGAGCTGCGCTGACCCCCGGCCGGGGCGCCGTCCTCAGCGCGAGCTGAGGTCCTGGGTCCCGATGACGCGGAGCAGCTTCATCGCCTCGTGGGACGGCGTCCCGGGCGTGACCGTGTACAGCACCACCCGCTGGTCGCGTTCCGGGACGTACAGGACGTCGCTGTGCAGCTCCAGCTCCCCGACGACCGGGTGCGTCATCCGCTTGCGGCCGCCGCGCCTGATCCCGACCTCGCCCTCGTCCCAGAGCCGGGCGAACAGCGGGCTGCGGGCGGACAGCTCGGCGACCAGCTCGGCGATGCCCGGGTCGCCGGGGTAGCGGCCCGACGCGGCGCGCAGGTCCGCCACCGACTCGCGGGCGAGCTGCGTCACGTACTCGTCCGCGCCGAACCGCTCGATGGACCGGCCGGTGAACAGCCAGCGGACGACGTTGCGCTCGCGCGGCTCCATGGCGGCGAAGTCGGTCATCAGCGCCGCCGCCAGGGCGTTCCAGGCGAGGATGTCATGGCGGGCGTTCAGCACGTAGGCGGGCGTGTCGTCCAGCCGTTCGAGCAGGTGCAGGATGCCCGGCGGGACGTCCTGCGACGGCGCGCCCGGCGATTCCGGAGGTTGACCGGCCAGGTGGTAGAGGTGGTCGCGTTCGCCGCCGGTCAGCCTCAGCGCGCGCGCCAGCGCGCCGAGGACCTGCCTGGACGGATGAGGCCCGCGCCCCTGCTCCAGCCGGATGTAGTAGTCCACCGACATCCCCGCCAGCCGCGCGATCTCCTCACGGCGCAGCCCGGGCGTGCGGCGGCGCGCGCCGGCCGGGAGCCCGACGTCCGCCGGCTGGACGCGGGCCCGGCGGGAGCGCAGGAACAACGCCATCCCCTGCCTGTCCATGCCATCCAGGATGTCCGACGCAGCGGCGCCGGCGCCAGGCGCAAGGTGGTACCGGCGATCCCAGCCTCGGCCGGTCTCTCCGCACCGGCGGCGCCGCCGCGCAGGCTGAGGGCATGACCGCACAGATCGTCCTCATCACCGGAGCGAACAAGGGCCTGGGCTTCGAGACCGCCCGGATCCTCGGGCGGGACGGAGCGACCGTCCTGATCGGCGCCCGTTCCGCCGGCGCCGGCGAGAAGGCCGCCGCCGTGCTGCGCGGCGAAGGGATCGACGCGCGTTTCGTCCGGATCGACGTGACCGTCCCGGAGTCCGCCGAGGCCGCCGCGGAACGGATCGGGCAGGAGCACGGCCGCCTCGACGTCCTCGTCAACAACGCCGGGATCACGACGACGGACGCGTCCGACCCCGCGACGATCACGCCGCCCAGCCGGGTCGCGCCCGACCTCGTGCGGGCCGCGTTCGACACCAACGTGTTCGGCGTCGTCGCCGTCACCAACGCGATGCTCCCGCTGCTGCGCCGCTCCCCCGCCGGACGGATCGTCAACGTGTCCAGCCATCTCAGCCTGCTGGCGCGGGTGGGCGATCCGTCCTTCCATGGGCCGAACCTGCTGCCGTACAACACGTCCAAGTCGGCGCTGAACGCGGTGACCGTCGCCTACGCGAGGGAACTGGCCGGGACGCCGATCAAGGTGAACGCGGCGGCGCCCGGGTTCTGCGCGACCGACCTGAACGGGCACACCGGCGTCCGGCCGGCGGCCCAGGGGGCGGCCGTGATCGCGGACGTGGCCCGGCTCGGCGCGCACGGCCCGACGGGCGCCCTCATCGACGAGGACGGCCGGATCCCCTGGTAGCCGCGCTAGAACGTGTAGGGCAGGCGCTTGATGCCGTTGATGAAGCTCGACTCCAGGCGCTCGGGCTCCCCGGACGCGCGGACGCCGGGCGTCCGCCGCAGCAGCTCGCGGAACAGCACGGTGATCTCGCGCCTGGCCAGGTGCGCGCCGAGGCAGAAGTGCGGCCCCGGCCCGCCGAACCCGATGTGCGGGTTCGGGTCGCGGAGGATGTCGAACTTCTCCGGGTCGGTGAAGACGGACTCGTCGCGGTTGGCCGACCAGTAGTATAGGAGCAGCTTGTCGCCCTCCTTGATCTCGTGCTCGTTGAGCATGGTGTCGCGGGTGGCGGTGCGGCGCATCCAGATGACCGGCGACACGTACCGGACGATCTCCTCCACGGCGCCGGGGACGCGGGCGTCGAAGTCGTCGGTGAGCAGGGCGCGCTGGTCCGGGTGGCGGGTGAACAGGTCGAGGCCGTGCGCGATGGCGTTGCGGGTGGTCTCGTTGCCGGCGACGACCAGCAGGATGAAGAACGAGCCGAGCTCCTGGTCGGTCAGCGACTCGCCGTCGATGTTCGCGTTCACCAGTGCCGAGGTCAGATCGTCGGTCGGCTCCTTGCGGCGCTGGCGTCCGAGGTCCTCGACCAGGTTCTTGAGGGTCTCGCCCGCGCCGAGCAGCGCCATCGCGACCTGCTCGGGGTCGTCGGACGGGAGGAACTCGTCGTCGTTGCCCGCGAGGACGACGTTGGTGGCGTCGAAGACGGTCCGGTAGTGCTCCTCGCCGATCCCCATCATGTCGCAGATGATCTTCAGCGGGAGCCGGGCGGCGATGTCCGCGACGAAGTCGCCGGTGCCGCGGCCCGCCGCCACGTCGTCGATGATCTGGACGGCGACGGCCTCGACCTGGTCCTGGAACCGCTGGATCATGCGCGGCGAGAACGCCCTGGACACGATCCGCCTGATCTTGGCGTGCCGGGGATCGTCCATGCTGATCATGGAACCGAAGTACTCGTGCAGGTCGCCGGGCATGTCCCAGATGCTGGTGGAGCCCTTGCCGGAGCAGAAGTCCTGCGGGCGGCGGGACGCCTCGACGACCTCGGCGTGCCGGGTCAGGGCGTAGTAGCCGGGCCCCTGCGGCACGATGACGATGTCGGGTTCCTCGAAGCGCACCAGTTCGGGGTGCCACCGTAAGGTTTTGAACGCCTCGTGCCGGTACTCGTGCGGACGCCGCCAGAACTCCCAGTCGGTCAGGTCGATCTCGTTGACCCTGAGCACCTGCCACCACCTCGTCGCTTCGACCGATTCGGTTTACAGGCAGCTTCTCAAGTAAAGCGCCGTGCGGACCTTGATCGGCCCGGTGACCCGGCTCACACTACCGCCGGCTCACGCGACCGCCGGCGCACGCGGGGTAACGTGCGGCGCGAACCGAGGAGGCTGCATGGGCGAGATCACGACCGGGTCGGTCACGGCGAACGGGCTGGACTTCGGCTACCTCGCGGCGGGTCCCGCGGACGCTCCGCTGGTGCTGCTCCTGCACGGCTTCCCCGACTCGGCGCACACCTGGCGGCACCTCCTGCCGGAACTGGCCACCGCCGGGTTCCGCGCGGTGGCCCCGTTCATGCGCGGCTACGCGCCGACGTCCGTCCCGGAGGACGGCGCCTACCAGACCGGCGCCCTCGCCGCCGACGCCGTCGCCCTGCACGAGGCCCTCGGCGGCGGGCCCGACGCCGTCGTCATCGGACACGACTGGGGCGCCTTCGCCGCCTACGGCGCCGCGAGCCTCGCTCCGGGACGCTGGCGCCGGGCCGTCGCGATGTCCGTCCCGCCGATCTCCCTGGTGACCGGCCGGTTCTTCGAGTACGAGCAGCTCAAGCGCTCGTTCTACATGTACGTCTTCCAGACGCCGGTCGCCGAGGCGGTCCTGGGCCGCGCCTTCGTCGAGGGCCTCTGGCGCGACTGGTCCCCGCCCGGCGCCGGCGGCCACGCGGAGGACGTCGACCACGTCATGGAGTGCCTCGCCGCGCCGGACAACGTCACCGCCGCGCTCGGCTACTACCGCGCGATGTTCGACGCGTCGCGGCACTCCGACCGTTACGCCGCCGAACAGCGGGCCGTCTCATCGCGCGGCGACGTGCCCGTCCTCTACCTGCACGGTTCCGAGGACGGCTGCGTGGGCGCGGACGTCGTCGCGCCGGGCGGCGATCTCGGCGGCGTCCTGGCGGCGCTCCCCGCCGGGTCCCGCGCCGAGCTCGTGCCGGGCGCCGGACACTTCCTGCAACTCGACCGCCCCGCAAACGTGAACGACCACATCCTCGGCTGGCTGAACTAGCGGGCTCAAGCGCGCAGGGCTGGCGGGCTCAAGCGCGCGGGGGCTCGCGGGGTCAGGCGCCGAAGAGCGGGGACTGCGACGCGTCCAGGTCCGCGCGGACGCGGATGTACCGGACGGCGTGCCGCCAGCGTCCCTGCTCGACGGCGGCGTCCGCGCTGATCTCCACGACCGTCTCCGGCTCCGTCCGGACGTAGCGGATCGGCGGATGCGACCCGTACGGGCCGCCCGCGAACCCGGCGGGCAGTTCCGCGGGCCACGGATGGTCGGGCCCGGCGTGCCGCAGCAGCTCGCCGAGCGACGTGCGCGCCTCGGGCGGCAGCGGCGTCGTCCGCGCGACGACGCGGAGCCGGCCCTCGGCGTCGTAGCGGCCGAGGATCAGCGACTCCGGCGCCTGCCGGGTCCCGGTCACGCCGCCGACGATCGCCTCGGTCGTGAACCGGCGCTTCACCTTCCGCCAGCGGCGGCGTCCCTCCAGGTAGGGGCCGTCGGCGTCCTTGACGACGAGACCCTCGACGCCCTGCGGGGCGAGGGCGTCGAACCAGACGCGCGCCTCCTCCACATCGGACGTCTGCGGCGTGACGACCACCCGCGTCGACGCCTCGTCCGCCCCGCCGAGCAGGGCCTCAAGGACGGCGCGGCGGTCGCGCAGCGGGCGGGGCCGCAGGTCCTCGCCGCCCGATTCGAGGACGTCGAACACGACGTAGTGGCAGGGCTCCGTGCGCGCGAGTCCCGCGCGGCGGCGTCCGGCGGAATGGCGGCGCTGCAGTGCGCCGAAGTCGAGGCGCCCGTCCACCCCCCAGCGGACGATCTCCCCGTCGACGACCGTGCCCGGGGCGAGCCGCTCGCGGACGGCCGCCGCGATCTCGGGGAACGCGTCGTCCAGGCGGGTCCTGCGGCGGGACGACAGGCGGACGGCGCCGTCCTCGGCCACGATCGCGATCGCCCGGAACCCGTCGAACTTCGGCTCGTACCGGCAGCCGCCCGGGCACGACTGCGGCGACGGGACGTGGTCGACGGCCGCGGCCAGCATCGGCCTCACCGGGGACCGGATGTGCATGGCCACACGTCCCCCCGAGCTCGCAGGCACCGACTGCCGCGTAGCCTCCGTACCCCCGTCCACCTGCGTCGATATCAGGGCAGGACGAATGTTGACCCGAGGTTGGACGCCCGCAGGCCATCCCGCCCAGCGTGGTGTCAGGAACCCCAGTCGGGGCGCAGGGGCATGTGGCTGGCGCCGTTGACGCCCAGCTTGACGCCCAGCGTCTGGTGCAGCTGGATCCAGTTCTGGTTGAAGCCGAGCACGCAGCCCGCCATGTACACGCGCCACACCCGGGCGGTGCCCTCGCCGACCTCGGCGACGGCCTCGTCCCAGTGCGCGTCGAGGTTCTCGCACCAGCCGGTCAGCGTGCGGGCGTAGTGCTCGCGCAGGTTCTCCTGGTGGCGGATCTCGAACCCGGCGTCGTTCATCTGCATCTGGATGAAGCCGGGGCCCTCAAGCTCGCCGTCCGGGAACACGTACCGGTTGATGAACCCGTTCTCCTTGCGCGCCGGGGCGCGGTTGTCCGGACGGGTGATGGTGTGGTTGAGCATCCGCCCGCCCGGTCTCAGCTTCCCGTACAGGAACGCGAAATAGGACGGCAGGTTCTGCTTCCCGATGTGCTCGGTGAGGCCGATGGAGCTGATCGCGTCGAAGCCGGTCTCGGTCACGTCCCGGTAGTCCAGGTGCCGGACCTCCGCCAGGTCGGACAGCCCGCGGTCGGCGATGGCCTTCTGCGCCCACTCCGCCTGCTGCTTCGACAGCGTGACGCCGAGCGCCTTGACGCCGTACTCCTTCGCGGCGTGCATCACCATGCCGCCCCAGCCGCAGCCGACGTCCAGCAGCCGCATCCCCGGCTTCAGCGCGATCTTCCTCGCCACCAGGTCGTGCTTGTTGAACTGGGCCTCTTCCAGCGTCGCGTCCTCTCGGGGGAAGCACGCGCACGTGTACGCCATGGACGGGCCGAGCACCCATTCGTAGAACGTGTTGGACACGTCGTAGTGGTGCGAGATGGCCTTCGCGTCACGCCTCTTGGAATGCCGCAGCCACGACGGGATGCGGCTGAACGGCGCCTCCTGCGGCGGCGGGTCCAGCCGGCGCGTGACCGCGCCGCGCAGCAGCGGGTCGCCCAGGACCGCGCCGAAGATCCGCGCCTTGTCCCGCGGCGTCACGTCGCCGAGCACCTGCTGCATCGTCGTCAGCGCCGCGATCATGTCGCCGCCGATGTCGATCATGCCGGTGACGTAGGCGCGGGCCAGGCCCAGCGCCCCCGGCGAATGCAGCAGGTACGACACCGCGTACGGCGAACGGACGTCGACGCGGATGTCCGCGCCCGGCACCCCCGCCCGCGAACCGTCGTACGCCGTGAACTCCACTGGCGCCTCAGCCCCGGCGAGCTGCTCGAAGACCCTGGCCAGCGTCATGGTGATCCCTCCTGTCTCTCCGCCCCTGCCCGCGGCGGCGAAGCCCGCCGCTCCGGCCGGGGCCAATCCCCCGATGCGGACGCCTGGTCAGCGCCCGCGCACGCACTTGTCGTAGAGATCGAGCAGCCGCTCGCCGGGGTCGTAGATCCCCTTGAGCCGCCGGTAGGTCTCCCCGTCGTAGTACCGCCAGAACTCGTCCCTGCCGTAAAAAGCAGTCGAGTAGAGGGACTTGTGGCCGTCAAGATCCGCGACCCTGCGCTCGATGAGCCGGTTGTGGTACTCGGGGATCTGTCCCGGTGGGAGCCTGACCGTCCCCCAGAAACCCACGTTCACGTACGGGCGTCCCACGTCCAGCGGGTACAGCGGCCACCGCTCCTTGGCGCGCAGCGGGCACAGCCACACCGGGCTCATGCCGACCTTGTCGTGGAAGAACTCCAGGAACTCCGGCAGCCGCTCGACGGGCACCTCGATGTCCTGGATGACGTCCTCGCGCGGCCGCAGCCCGCGCCACCGCTCCGCCCGCGCGACGAAGTGGTACCGCCGGTCGTACGCGACGAGCCTGCGGTACACGTCGGAGCGCTTGTACTTGTCGGGCCACAGCCGCCGGACCGTCGGGTTCTGGACGCCGAACGCGCCCGAGCACCAGAACCAGTCGGTGTCCCAGCGCCACAGGTAGTCGCGGATCGTCAGGAAGTCGACCGACCGCTCCCGGATCGACCTGTAGTAGATCTTCTGGCCGGTGTAGTCGGACGTGTACGGCGCCGAGTCGGCGAAGAAACCGAGCGTGACGTACTGCTCGGCGGGGCCGAAGACCGTCCCGTCCATGAAGTCGACGGACTCGCCCTCGAACGTCCCCGACCCGGTGATCTCGCCCATCACGCGGGCCAGCTCGGCCGCGTCCCCGAACCGCAGGTGCCGCAGCCGGACGTACGGGCCGACGGGCCTGAGCTCGATCTTCAGGCGCAGCGTGTAGCCGAGCGTCCCATAGGAGTTCGGGAAGCCGTAGAACAGGTCGGCGTGCTCGTTGTCCTTCGTCGCGGTGACGATCCGCCCGTCGCCGGTGAGGACCTCCATCTCCAGGACGGCCTCGTGCGGGAGCCCGTCGCGGAACGACGTCGACTCGATGCCGAGCCCGGTCACCGCGCCGCCCAGCGTGATGGTCTTCAGCTGCGGGACGACCGTCGGCATCAGCCCGTGCGGGAGCGTCGCGTCGACGAGGTCCTCGTACGTCGTCATGCCCTGGACCTGCGCCGTCCGCTCCTTCTCGTCGACGCTCAGCACCTTGTCGAACCCGGACACGTCCAGGCCCGGCGCCGCCGAGGGGTCGCGCCAGCGGAACAGGTTCGAGGTCCGCTTCGCCAGCCGCACCGGCGTGCCCGGCGGGATCGCCTCGTAGGACTTCCTGAGCGCCTCCACCGACCGCTCGTGGCCGCCCTTGATCGCAAGCTCCGTCATCTACCCCTCCCGGACACAGTTAATCGATCATCCCATGCACCGGTCCACAAGACTCGGACGTTATGGGAGTCACAGGATGGAAGGGGAATAAAGCCACAGGCGCATACATCGGCGTCGTTTCATCTCCCGGAAGCGACAGAACCGCAACAACTCGGCCACGTCAACCTTTCCCCGAAGCCCTACACCGACAAACCAAGAACACTCCGCCCTCGGCCGCCACGCCACGGAAGCCGACCGTCCACCACAGCCCACGACCACAAACCGAACAGCTCACCACCCCAAACCCCCACCCCTACCCAGCCCGGCCCACACGCTCAACCCCACCGAGAACGGGCTGGCGCCGACGTGCGCGCATCCGTGTAGCGGCCCGACTACGGCCAGGACGTTCTGCTGAGCTCGTCCTCGCCCAGGCGACGGAGTCCACTTCACCGGAGCCACCTCCTAGGGCTCGGCGACCTCCCCCGAAGACACGCGGACGCATGCATGCACAAAGCCGAACAGGCGAGCCGAACAGGGGAAAGGCACCCGACCAAGGACCAGCGCCCCAGGCCCGAGCACAATGCGCCTGATGCGCCTGATTCAGCCAGCCGCCGCCTGATTCGGCCAGCCGCCGGAGGACGGCTACTTCTTCACCAGGCGCAGGATCCAGGGGTAGCGGAACGTCTGACCGGCCAGGGCGTAGATCGCCGCCACCACCGACAGGATCCACGCCACCGCGTAGACCACTCCGCCGATCCCGAACGTGACGATCGTGATCAGCAGCAGCGTCAGATGGAAGTTCACGGCCTCCGCCGCCTGCCGCCGGACGTACTCCGACCGCTTGCCGCTGACCAGCATCAGCACCAGCGGTCCGACGAACAGCGTCGGGATCGCGACCGCGTGCGCCGCCGCCGCGAGCATGCGGTCCTCGCCGGTGGGCGCCTCGCCGGCCGGCAGGGCGGGCGGCCGTCCGGGCGCGGGAACCAGGTCGCGGGTCACCGCGCCCAGGTCGCTCCGGGTCTTGGCCGTCATCGCCAGGTGCATCCGCAGGTCGAGTTCGTCGTGGTCGAGACGGCCGTCGGCGTACGCGTCCCGCAGGCGCTCGATGACCGGTTCGCGTTCGGCGTCCGAGACCCGCAGATCCCCCACCGCGTAGCTGCTGTCCATACCTCTCATGGTCCGCGCCACCGGCGGCCGCGGCCATCAGGGAAGACCCTGAGGCGCCCCTGAATTCAGCTGGACGTACTCCTTCCCAGGCGTGAGCCGCCCGCCGAACAGCTCCGACACCGTCACGAACACGTATCCGCGCGCCGCCAGCCCGTCGATGATCTTCGGGACGGCGCGCACAGTCGTCCGGTGGATGTCGTGCATCAGCACGATGTGGCCCGGCCTGGCCGCCTTCAGGACCTGGCGCTCCACGTCCTCGGTGTCGCGGCTCTCCCAGTCCTGCGGGTCGACGGTCCACAGCACCTGCGCCATGCCCAGGTCCCGCGTGATCCTGGTCAGCCGCTTGGACGTCGACCCGTACGGCGGACGCAGCATGACCGGCGTGACCCCGGACGCCCGCCGGATCGCGTCCTGCGTCCTGGTCAGCTCCGAGAGGATCTTCTTCTCCGACGCCCTGCCGAGGTCGGCGTGCGAGTAGCTGTGGTCGGCGAGCTCATGCCCGGCCTCGTGCTCGCGCCGGACGAGCTCGGGGTGCTCGGCGGCGTTCTCCCCGATCAGGAAGAACGTCGCCTTCACGTGCCGGGCGGCGAGGATGTCCAGCAGTTCGCCGGTGCTCGCCGCCGGTCCGTCGTCGAACGTCAGGGCCACGCATTTCGCCCGCACGCAGTCCGGCGGCGGCGGTGCGGGCGCGGGCTCAGGCTCCGGCGCCTTGGGCGGCGGCAGGCCGTTCCGCTGCGCCTTGACGAGCTCGACCCGTTCGGCGGCCGGCGCCAGTGTGCTGAGCCAGCCGCAGATCACGACCGCGAGCGCGGCGGCAGCCCATCGCCGGACCAGTTTCGGCCCGTCCATCAACACCCCCGCTGCTGATCCCCCCGTGAACCCGCAAGTCTAGGGCTCGCGTCCCCGACCACCGTGGACGCCGCCGCTGTGTCGGGAACCCGTGGACACCGAACCATCGTTATCGTCGTACACCACAACCGCCCCCGGAACGGTTCCGGGGCGCCACCAGACGACGGGGCAGGCAATGAGGTTCCGGGACCGATTCGGGATCCGCAAGAACCGCGGGTCAACGGTGACGAGGCTCGACCGCGAGGCGACCGACTCCGACATCGAGGCGCTGATCGCGTTCGCCCGCTCCCGCCGCGGCGTCGAGTTCTTCGTCGAGCCGGAGACCTTCGCCACCGACACCACCGCCGTCGCCGTCGCCCACGATGGCGAGTGGACCCGCCGCCGCGTCGGCTCCCCCAAGGTCATCGGCAAGGTGGCCCGCGACCTCGGCCTGCCGGTCTACGACGTCCAGATCGTCGGCTACCCGCCCCGCATGCGCGCCTGGAACGAGCGCAACCCCGACCGCCGCATCGACCCCGGCACCCCCGGCCAAGCCGTAGCCCCATAGACACCACCCGCCATCCCCCCTTCACACACCCCAGCCCCGAGAACCAACGACCACTCCCCCACCCCCGCCCAAACCCACACGCGAGCGGGCGTGAGTTGGGAGTGGGTCAGCCAGCCTTTTGTTGGCGGTTGTAGTAGGCGGTCGCTAATTGGTCGGGGGTCATGCGTAGGCGGAGTTTCGAGGGTGGGATGCCGGCGTTGATCACCTCGCCGAGGATCACGGCCATGGAGTAGGCGGGGTCGGCGTCCAAGGCCCGTTCCAGGGCGACGTTGGCGAGGCCGCCGTCGCCCGCGGAGTAGGCGGCGAAGGCCAGCAGGGACGCCGGGGCGGGGACGTAGGGCTCCTCCACGCGGCGCACGATGTCGCGCCAGAAGGCGATGTCGGTGGCGGGGGCGTCCTCGTCGATGCGGATCCAGGCCTCGTCGCGGAAGCGCAGGTCGGTGAGGAGAACGCCGAGCCGGGCGACCTCGTCGTCGGACGGCGGCGTGCCGGCGCGGGCGCGGGACAGGAGGGCGGGGACGAAGTCGGAGCTCTCGCCGAAGGTCTCGGGCTGAGCGAGGAGCCGTGTCTCCGCGCGTGCCGTGGCCTCGCGCATGGAGGCCCGGACGGCGCCGCCGACCGGCTGAACGGACCGGACGAGTTCGGCGCGATCAGCGAGGGCGACCTGCCCGGCGAAGGTCGCCTGGGCCGCGACGACGCTGGCGGAGCTGTCGTAGGGGACGCCCTCGGGCGGGCAGCAGTCGTCGTCGCAGGTGAGCGACCACCAGCGGCCGTCGGCGACGCGGACGGCCTCGGCGGCCGGCACCCCCGCGCAGGCGAGGGCCGCGCACACGGCGGCCGCGGATTCACGGACATCGCCGTCCGGCCCGTAGCCGAGGAGGAGCGAGCGGCGGAAGCCGTTGCAGGCGAGGAGTGCGGCGACCCGCTCGGCCGCGTCCGACGACGGTAAGTCGAGCCGGACCGCGCAGGTTCCGTTGCCGTCGCTCTCGAAGCCGATCACGACGAGGCTGCGGGACGGGTGGAACCCCAGCAGGTACGGGACGGCTGCGATGGCGTCTTGTGCGGAGCGGATCACCAGGGCTGTCATGTCCTCGACCCTCGCAGCCGCGGGCCGCCGCGCGACACCGTCCCGGAGATTGTGGATAACCCGTCCCGGGACGCGGGTGTCGGTCGTGGGCGGTAGCGTTGGTCGGCGTGCCCGCCCCTGATCTGCTGAACGGCAGCGATACCCGCATTCCCGACATGGCGACGCTGCTCGCCGCGGCCGTGTCCTCCATCGGAGGAGCCGAGCGCCCAGGGCAGGTGACGATGGCGCAGGCGGTCGAGAAGGCGATCGCGTCCGGCGAGCACGTCGCCGCGCAGGCCGGCACCGGCACCGGCAAGTCGCTGGCCTACCTGGTCCCGGCGATCCGGCACGCGGTGGAGAAGCAGACGACGGTGGTCGTCTCCACGGCGACGATCGCGCTGCAGCGCCAGCTCGTCGACCGCGACCTGCCGCGGCTGGCGGAGGCGCTCGGGCCGCTGCTCGGGACGGAGCTGAAGTTCGCGATCCTCAAGGGCCGCCGCAACTACCTGTGCCTGCACCGGGTCCAGACGGGCGTCCCCGAGGAGGACGAAGGCCCGAGCCTGTTCGACCCGCAGCAGCTGTCCAACCTGGGACGCCAGGTCAAGCGCCTCAATGAGTGGGCGGAGGAGACCAAGACCGGCGACCGGGACGAGCTGGTGCCGGGGGTGAGCGAGCAGGCGTGGCGGCAGGTCGCGGTCACGGCCAGGGAGTGTCTGGGCGCGCAGCGCTGCCCGCACGGCACGCAGTGCTTCTCCGAGCTGGCCAGGGCGGAGGCGGGCGAGGCGCACATCGTGGTCACCAACCACGCGCTGCTCGCGATCGACGCGCTGGAGGAGTTCCAGGTCCTGCCCGAGCACGACGTGGTGGTCGTGGACGAGGCGCACGAACTGGTCGACCGGGTCACGTCGGTCGCGACCGGCGATCTCAGCGCGGCTGCGGTCGAGACGGCGGCGCGCAGATGCGGGCGGCTCATCGAGGAGTCCACCGCCGACCGGTTGAAGGAGGCCGCGGAGGGTCTCGGTCTGCTTCTGGAGGATTCGCAGGCCGGGCGTATGGACGTCCTGTCCCCCGCCCTGGGCAACACCCTCGCGGTCGTACGCGACGTCGCGCACGCCTGCGTCACGGCCCTCGGACCGGAGAAGAAGGACGCGGACCCGGGCGACATGGCGGCGCGCAAGGCGGCGCGTTCGTCGCTGGAAGAGCTGCATGACACGGCGGTGCGCGTGCTGGACGCGTTCAAGCCGGAGATGGCCGAACGCTTCGACGTGGTGTGGCTGGAGAAGCCGTTCGTCCAGGATGGGCGGCCGAGGCGTCCGCCGGCGCTGCACGTCGCGCCGATCGGCGTCGGCGGCCTGTTGCGGACGACCCTGTTCGAGCGGCGCACCGCGATCCTCACGTCGGCGACGCTGACGCTCGGCGGGTCGTTCGAGCCGCTCGCCCGCCAGTGGGGCCTGCCCTCGCTGGCCGAGAACTCCTCGAAGGACGCGAGGACGGCGGCCGAAGGCCTCGCCCGCACCGCGACGGAGAAGGGCGAGGAGTCGGAGGTCGTGTGGTCGGGCCTCGACGTCGGCTCGCCGTTCGACCACCCGAAGGCGGGCATCCTCTACGTCGCGCGGCATCTGCCGCAACCCGGACGGGACGGGCTCGCCGACGCCTACCTGACGGAGATCACCGAGCTGATCGAGTCGGCGGGCGGCCGCACCCTCGGGCTGTTCTCGTCGATGCGGGCGGCCAGGCAGGCCGCCGACGAGCTGAAGGACCACCTGTCCCATCCGCTGCTGTGCCAGGGCGACGACTCCACGTCCCTGCTGGTCAAGCAGTTCGCCGAGGACGAGCGGACCAGCCTGTTCGGCACCCTGTCGCTCTGGCAGGGCGTGGACGTGCCCGGCCCGTCCCTGCAACTCGTCATCATGGACCGCATCCCCTTCCCGCGCCCGGACGACCCGGTGTCGTCGGCGCGGTCGCGGGCGGTCGCGGCGCGCGGCGGCAACGGTTTCATGGCGGTCGCCGCGACCCACGCCGCGCTGCTGCTCGCGCAGGGCGCCGGGCGGCTGCTGCGCTCGATGGACGACCGGGGCGTCGTGGCCGTCCTCGACCCGCGGCTCGCCACGGCCCGCTACGGCGGTTTCCTGAAGAACACGCTGCCGCCGTTCTGGGCCACGACCGACCCGGACGTCGTCCGCGGCGCGCTCCGCCGCCTCGACGCAGCCGCGACCGACCAGCCTCAGTCCTAGCCTTACGAGCACCCAGTCCTAGCCCGACGAGCACCCAGGCCAGCCCTACCAACGCCCAGGCCAGCCCTACCAACGCCCACGCCAGCCCTACCAACGCCCAGGCCACGCCTTCGGCGGCGACTGAGCAGGGCGTCCTATGAACGTCGCGCCGGTCAGCGGGGATAGGTGCGGAGGAAGTCGCCTATGCGGCCGACGGCCTCTTCGAGGTCGTCGGCGTACTGCAGGGTGACGATGCGGAAGTGGTCGGTGGACGGCCAGTTGAACCCGGTCCCCTGCACGACGAGGAGTTTCTGCTGTTCGAGGAGGTCGAGGGCGAACCGCATGTCGTCCTCGATCGGGTACAGCTCGGGATCGAGGCGCGGAAAGACATACAGGGCGCCCATGGGACGGACGCAGCTCACCCCCGGCAGGTCGTTCAGCAGCTTCCAGGCGCGTTCGCGCTGCTCGCCGAGCCGCCCCGTCGGCAGGACGAGGTCGTCGATGCTCTGGTAGCCGCCGAGCGCGGCCTGGATGGCGTGCTGGCCGGGGACGTTGGGGCAGAGCCGCATGTTGGCGAGGATGTCCAGGCCCTCGATGTAGGACTCGGCGTGTTCCTTCGGGCCGGTCAGCACGACCCATCCGGCGCGGAACCCGGCGACGCGGTAGTTCTTCGAGAGGCCGCCGAAGGTGAGGCACAGCAGGTCGGGGGCCAGGGACGCGATGGGGATGTGCTCGGCGTCGTCGTACAGGATCCGGTCGTAGATCTCGTCCGCGAAGATGATCAGGTTGTGGCGGCGGGCGAGCTCGACGACCCCGGCGAGGACCTCGCGCGGGTAGACGGCCCCGGTCGGGTTGTTCGGGTTGATCAGCACCAGCGCCCGCGTCCGGTCGCCGATCCTGGCCTCGATGTCGTCCAGGCCCGGCGCCCAGTCGGCGGACTCGTCGCACAGGTAGTGGACGGGCGTCCCGCCGCACAGCGACACGGCGGCCGTCCACAGCGGGTAGTCGGGCGCCGGGATCAGGACCTCGTCGCCGTCGTTGAGCAGCGCCTGGAGCGTCATCACGATCAGCTCTGAGACGCCGTTGCCGAGGTAGACGTCCTCGACGTCGACGCCGGTGACGCCGTCGTCCTCCAGGCGCTGCACGATGGCGCGGCGGGCGGGCAGGATGCCCTTGGAGTCGCTGTAGCCGTGCGCGTCCGGCAGGTTGCGGATCATGTCCTGGAGGAGCTCGGGCGGCGCCTCGAACCCGAACGGGGCCGGGTTCCCGATGTGCAGCTTGAGGATGTTGTTGCCCTCGGCCTCCAGCTGCCTGGCGCGCTTGAGCACCGGGCCGCGGATGTCGTAACAGACGCTGGTGAGCTTCCCCGACTGGTTGACCTGCATGGACTCACCATAGCCACGGCCGGACCGCGGCGTCCCGTCCACCCGCCACGTGCGACCGGCGTCCCGTCCCCCCGCGCGGGCGGGCGGGGGGACGGGACGCGGGCGATCATGGCGCGGAGATCGCGGCCAGGATCGCCAGCCGCGCCGCCCGCCGGGCCGGACGGATCGCGGCGAGCGCCCCCGCGACCGCCCCGACCAGCGCGACCACCACCAGCGTGACGGTGGGCGGCGCGAACGGGTTGCCGAGCGCGCTGCCGAGCCCCCAGCCGAGGAACACGCCGAGCCCGATCCCGCCGGCCGTGCCGAACAGCGCGACGATCACCGACTCCCAGCGGACCATCGACCTGATCTGCGGACGCGTCGCGCCGACCGCGCGCAGCAGCCCGAGCTCCCGGGTCCGTTCGTGGACGGCCAGCGACAGCGTGTTCGCGATGCCGAGCAGCGCGATGACGATGGCGAGGATCAGCATCCCGTACACGACGGTGATGAAGCCCTGCATGTCCTCGGTCTGCGCGGTGACGAAGTCGTCCCGCGTCTGCACCTCCGGCGCGCCGTACGGCTTGGCGAGCGCGGTGAGCGCCTGCGTCGCGGCGGCGACGGACGCGCCGGGCTTGAGGACGACGAACGCCCGAGTGTCGAGCACCTGGCGGGTGTGCGCGTTCCACACCGTCCTCGGGACGACGTAGTCGCCGGTCAGGTCGGTGTTCTCGTAGACGGCGCCGACGGTGAGCCGCTGCGACGTGCCGTCGGCGAACGTGACCGGGACCTGCGAGCCGGGCCGCCAGCCCTTGTCGTCGGCGACGCCCTTCGCGACGGCGAGCGCGCCCGCGTCCGTCATGGCGCCCTGGGTGACGTCCAGGTCGAGGACGCGTCCGAGGGCCGCCGGGTCGGCGACGCTGACGGTGGACGCGTCGCCGTCCACCCGCATGCTGCCCATTCCGGCGCCCGCGATGCGTTCGACCTGCGGGAGCTTCGCCGCGTCCTGGGCGAGGCCCGTCCCGAACCCGCCGGTCTCGTTGCCTCCGGAGTTGACGACGAGCGGCCCCTTGAACGACCCGGCGACGCTGTTCTCCAGCGACGAGCCGAGCGACCCGATGAACACCGTCATCAGCGTGACCACCCCGACGCCGATCATCAGCGCGGTCGCGGCGCCCGCGGTCCGCTTCGGGCTGCGGGCGGCGTTGTCGCGGGCCAGCGCCCCGGACACGCCGCGCGTCCGCGCCGCGGGCCCGCCGATCAGGGCGGCGACCGGCCGCGCCGCGACCGGGCCGAGCGCGACCATCGCGATGACGCACAGGAGCGCGCCCGCGCCCGCCATCGCCATCTGCTCGGTGACCGCGCCGAACACGACGGTCCCGGCGGCGACGGCCGCGAGCACGCCGCCGGTGATGACGCGGGTGTCGGTCGGGCGGGCGGACTCGGCGGCGACCTCGCGCAGCGCGGCCAGCGGCGCCACCCGGGACGCCTTCATCGCGGGCCCGAGCGCGGCGACCAGCGTCACCAGCAGCCCGACCGGCACCGCGATCAGGATCGAGGTGGCGGAGACGGTCAGCCCCTCCATCGCGATCCCGATGCGGAACTGCGTGAACAGCCAACGGAGCAGCGCCGCGAACCCCATCCCGCCCCCGAGCCCGGCGAGGGTCGCGGCGGCGCCGATGACCAGCGCCTCGAATCCGACGATCGTCATGACCTGGCGGCGACCGGCGCCGAGGGCGCGCAGCAGCGCCGACTCCCGGGTCCGCTGCGCCATCGTGATCGCGAACGTGTTGTGGATGCTGAACGCGGCGACGAGCAGCGCCACCCCGCCGAACGCGCCGAGGACGGTTCGGAAGATCTGCAGGAACCCGGACTCGACCTGCGACATGCCCTCGTCGACCTGCGCCTTGTTCGTGATGGCCTCGGCCCCTGCCGGCAGGACGGGCTTGATGCGCGACGCCAGCTCGTCCTGGCTGACGCCGTCCGCCGCGCTGACGTAGACGCCGCTGATCCGGTCGGGCGACTTCGCGACGTACCGGCGGGCGCCGTCCAGGCTGAACGCCGTGAACGACGTCTCGCCGAACGCCTCCTCGTCGCCGAACATGCTGATCCCGACGACGGTCACCGGGACCTTCTCCGGCGTGAGCACGGCCGTCCGGTCGCCGACGTTCAGCTTGCCCTCGTCGGCGAACATCTTGTTGATGACGACCTCGTTCGGCGCGCGCGGCGCGCGGCCCTCGGCGAGCCGGTACGGGTTGAGCTTCGGGTCGTTCAGCCAGTTCCCGGCGGTGCGCGGGCCGCGCGACTCGACGATCGTGCCGTCCTTGGCGAGCAGCTGCCCCGACCCCTGGATGACGGGTTCGGCGTTCGCGACGCCGTCCACCTGGCGGACCTTGTCGAGCGCGGACGCGTCGATCTGACCGCGGGACCCCCACGGCTCGTCGCTGACACTGGTCGAGTTGCGGACGCTGACGTCCGTCTGGCCGTACGCCTTGGAGAAGTAGCCGTCGATGCTTCCCGCGAGGGTGTCGCCGAGCACGAGCGTTCCCGTCAGGAACGACACGCCGAGGAAGACCGCCACTAGGGAGCCGACCATCCGGCGCTTGCGTCCCCACAGTTCCTTGAAGACGAGCCCAATCATCGGTTGTCCCCCAGCCCGCGCATGCGGTCCAGCACCCGGTCGGGCGTGGGCGCGTCCATGATGTCGACGATGCGGCCGTCGGCGAGGAACACCACCGAGTCGGCGTGCCCTGCGGCGACCGGGTCGTGGGTGACCATCGCGACGGTCTGGCCCAGGTCGTCCACGGCGTTGCGGAGCAGCGTCAGCACCTCGGCGCCGGTGCGGGAGTCGAGGTTGCCGGTGGGCTCGTCCGCGAACACGATCTGCGGGCGGGTGACCAGCGCGCGCGCCAGCGCCACCCGCTGCTGCTGCCCGCCCGACATCTCGGACGGACGATGCGAGAGCCGGTCCGCCAGCTTCAGGACGCGCACGACCGTGTCCAGCCATTCCCGGTCGGGGCTCGTCCCGGCCAGCGTCATCGGCAGGACGATGTTGTCGCGGGCGGTCAGCGTCGGGAGCAGGTTGAACGCCTGGAACACGAACCCGATGCGCTCGCGCCTGAGCCGGGTCAGCCGCCGGTCGGACAGCGCGCCGAGCTCCTCGTCGCCGACGTAGACCTTGCCGGACGTCGCGTCCTCCAGCCCCGCCACACAGTGCATCAGCGTGGACTTCCCGGCGCCGGACGGCCCCATGATCGCGGTGAACCGCCGTTCCGGGAGCACCACGCTGACGTCGTCGAGCGCGCGCACCGCCATGTCGCCGGTCCCGTACACCTTGCTGAGATGAACCGTGCGGGCGCCGCCCTGGCCCGTCGCGGTGCCCTTGCCGGTCGCGCCGCCCTTGCCGGTGCCCGCGCCCGTCTCGTCGTTGGTCGATCGCCTTGCTTCTGCTGCGTTTCCCATGTCCGGGATCGTGGCGTCGAGGTCCGCCGCCCGTCGTCGGGTGAGGAGAGGCACCCCGCCTGCTCCCAGCGAAGCACCCGGGCGCCTCCGTCTACGTCCGCCGCGGTACGCCGCCCCGTTCGCGAAGATCAATAAGACGCGATGTCCAATTGTGATGCGGGCAACATACATGCAGGCTTGCTTGCTTGTATGTCGGCTCGTACCGTCGGGGGCGTGACAGTAAGCAGCCGCCGACGCCACCGGCACATCCCGTCTCGCCGCCGGACGCAGGAGGAGCGCCGGTCGCGCACGCGGGCCAGCCTCCTGGAGGCCACCATGGAATGCCTGGTGGACCTCGGCTGGTCAGGGACGTCCACCACCGAGGTGGCCCGCCGCGCGGGAGTGTCGCGCGGGGCGCAGCAGCACCACTACCCCACCAAGATGGTGCTGGTCGCGGCCGCGCTGGAGCATCTGCTCGAAGCGCAGCGTTTGGCGTACGTGACCGCGTTCGCGGCGCTCCCGCCCGAGCGGCGCGACGTCTCCGGCGCGCTCGACCTCCTGTGGGAGGTGTTCCGCGGACGTCCGGCCAAGGCCCTCACGGAACTGGCCGTCGCGGCCCGCACCGACGACGAGCTACGCCCGCTGTGCCGCGACCTGAACGAGCGGATCCTCCAGGTCATCCTGGAGGTGTTCGAGCGGCTGTTCCCGGAGAACACGCTGCCCCCCGACTTCGTCCCGACGATGCTGCGCGGCGTGTTCGCGATGTTCGTCGGGCTGTCCATACAGAACGCGCTGGACGACGACGCCGACGGCCACCAGGCCGCCGTGCTGCGCCAGGTCAAGGACGTCGCACGGCTGATCGTCCCGGGCCCAGGAACGCCCCCGTCCGCACCTCCCGAACGTCCCGACCGAACCTCCTGAACACCTCGTCGGCCGCGGCCGACCGCACCGCCCCGAGGGAGCGCCCGACATGCCGAAAGCCCCCACCGAACTCGCCGAAGAGGTCCGCGAGCAGGTCAAGGACAAGAAGTCCTACCTCGGCGTCATCGACCGCCTGAACAAGGCGTCGGTCGACAAGCACTGGGAGGCCTACGCCGACATCCCGTGGGACGACCCCGAGTTCACCGTCGACAAGAACGACCCGCGCTGGGTGCTGCCGCCGTTCGACCGGCTCGGCGAGACCGCCTGGTACGGGTCGCAGCCGCCGGAGGTCCAAGCGCAGATCGGGCTGTGGCGCGTCGCGACCGCCATGAAGATCGGCCTGCAGTTCGAGAACCTGCTGAAGCGCGGGCTGCTGAACTACGCCTACCGGCTGCCGAACGGACGCCCCGAATTCCGGTACGTCTACCACGAGACGACCGAGGAATGTCACCACGGGATGATGTTCCAGGAGTTCGTGAACCGGACGAAGATGCCGATCCGCGGCATGCCGCGCTCGCTCAGCCTCATCGCGCAGGCCGCGCCGTGGATCCCGCTGGTCAGCACCGAGATGTTCTTCATCTTCGTGCTCGGCGGCGAGGACCCGATCGACTACGTCCAGCGCAAGTCGCTCAAGGGCGGGCACATCAAGCACCCGCTCGAAGAGACCATCATGAAGATCCACATCGCGGAGGAGGCCCGGCACATCTCGTTCGCCCGGCACTACCTCAAGCACCGGGTGCCGAACATGAACCCGCTGCGCCGCCGGATCCTCGGCGTCGCGACGCCGGTCGTCCTCGGCGTGATGGCGCGGATCATGCTGTCGCCGCCCGGGCCGATGGTGCGGCACTTCGGCATCCCGAAGGACGTCGTCCGGCAGGCGTACAAGAGCGAGGCGTCGATGGCGGAGATCTCCAACTCCGTCGGCAAGATCCGCGACCTGATGGCCGAGCTCGGCGTGGTCAGCCCCGTCGGCAAGCAGGTCTGGAAGGCGTTCGGCATCTGGGACGAACCGAAGCAGCGCCGCGCCGTCAAGGCCGCGTGACCGTGGCCGGCGCGGCAGCCCCCACAGGACCGACGGAGAGCCCCCGCCCCGCCGTGGCGACGCCCGCGGCGGGGCGGGACGGCCCGTGACAGAGGCCGCGCCGCACCGCCGCACGTGAACGAACACCCCCTTCAGCCGTCGCCACCTGAGCCCGCTGAGCCCGCTGAGCCCGAGCAGCCCGTGGTCCCGGCGTCCAACATCGAGCGGAGCCCCCTTGAGCATCGCGATCGTGACTGGAGGCGCGTCCGGCATCGGCCGCGCGGTCGCCACATCCCTGGTGGCGCGCGGCGACACCGTCGTAGTGACCGACATCAACGTTGAAGGCGCCGCGCACGTCGCCGAGAAGCTGAACACCCTCGGCACGGGCAAGGCGGCGTCCGCCGCGCTCGACGTCACCGACGCCGAAGCCGTCGCCCACCTCTACCAGGGCGTCCGCGCCGACCACGGACGCCTCGACCTGGTGTTCAACAACGCGGGCATCGCCATCGGCGGCCTCGCCGAGGAGCTCACCCTCGACCACTGGAACCGCGCGATCGACATCAACCTCAAGGGCGTCGTGCACGGCGTCCACGCCGCCTACCCGATCATGCTGGAGCAGGGCAGCGGCCACATCGTCAACACCGCCTCGCTCGCCGGGCTCGTCCCGATGCCGATCGGCATCCCGTACACCGCGACCAAGCACGCCGTCGTCGGCCTGTCCCTCGGCCTGCGCGCCGAGGCCGCCGGACGCGGCGTCAAGGTCAGCGTCGTCTGCCCGAGCTTCGTCGACACGCCGCTGCTCCACAACGTCAACCCGGACCTGCCCGAGACGCCGATGAGCGGGGACGCCACCGGCGACATCGCCAAGGCGTCCCCGCGCCTCTACACGGCCGAGAAACTCGCCCGCGACATCATGCGCGGCATCGCCAGGAACCAGGCGCTCATCGTCGCGCCCGCCCACGGGCGGCTTGCCTGGCGCGGCGTCCGCCTCAACCCGGGCGCCGCCGTCCGCGTGGCGCAGCTGGCCGTGAGCCGCATCCGCAAGTAACCGCCTGTCCGCCCGGCCTGGATCGAGCTCCGGCGACCGCGGCCGGCGCCCCTCATACCCGCCTAAGCTGGACGACGTGGAACGCATCCTGGTCAGCTCGTGCCTCATGGGCCGGCCGGTCCGCTATGACGGCGCGGCCAAACCGGTGGGCGGCGACCTCTTCGAGCGCTGGCGCGCCGAGGGCCGCCTCGTCCCGTTCTGCCCCGAGGTGTCCGGCGGGCTGGCCGTCCCCCGCCCGCCCGCAGAGATCGTCGGCGGCGACGGCCACGCCGTCCTGGACGGCACCGCCCACGTCCGCACGGACACGGGCGAGGACGTGACCGCCGAGTTCCTCCACGGCGCCCGCCAGGCCCTCGACGCCGCCCGCCGCTCCGGCGCCCGCATCGCGCTCCTCAAGGAGGGCAGCCCGTCCTGCGGCAGCCACCGGATCTACGACGGCACCTTCACGGGCACGCCGATCACCGGGGACGGCGTCACGACCGCCCTCCTCGAACGCGAGGGCGTCCAGGTCTTCAGCGAGGCCGACCTGGCCGCGGTGAACGCCGTCCTCCAAGCCCTGGAAACCGTCCCCCAGCCGCCGATCCGCTAGACCGCCACCGAAAACGTCAGCGACACCCGCCGCACCCGGCCGCGACAGTACGCCCGGGCGATCCACCCAGAAACCCAAGCACCGCAGCCCACCACCCACACCGCTCCCCCACATCGCCACGCGCTCCCAGATGAGGGGCCGCAGGCGCACGACTCTCGCGGATCTGCGCTCCCGACAGGGCGTCAGCCGGGGGTCATCAGGCCCGCGACCTGTTCCGCGGTCAGCGGCCGGACGGTGATCGGATGCGCGGCGGCCGCGCGGAGACCGTCGAGGTGGAAGGCGAGGCAGCGGCGCCAGACGTCCGGCGCGACGTCCACGGACTCGCGGATGACCTGGGACATCGCCCACATCAGCGTCACGACGTCCTGCACCTCGAAGTCGTCGCGGAGTTGCCCCGACTCCTTGGCCCGCGCGATGATCTGGACCAGGCGCGCGAATCCGCGATGGCATGCCGCGCTCACCTCTGAGGCCAGCGGGAACCGCCGGACCAGCGCGTCGTTGAGCCCCCGGTCCTCGGCCTGCAACGCGATCAGGCCCTCGACGAACGCGACGAAGCCGTCCCACGGGTCGGCGTCGGCCAGGGCCGCCTCGGCGATCCGGTCCAGCGCGGCCAGCCGCGCGGGGAAGATGGCGTCGAAGAAATCCTGGCGTGCCGGGAAATGGTTGTAAAGCGTGCCGATGCTGACGCCCGCCCGGCGCGCTACCTCCTCCAGCGGCGCGTCGAGCCCGCGCTCACCGAACACCTCGGCCGCCGCGGCGAGAAGTCTGTCCCGATTGCGGGCGGCGTCGGCCCGGGGTGGCCTCGTCTTCCTGGACATGCCTCCATCCTACGAAGTTGAGGATGCCCTCAAGTTTCGGTTAACTTGAGGGCATCCTCAACTTCATGGAGGTTCCCTCACATGTCAGCAACCACGGTCGTCATCGGCGCCGGGCCGGGCCTGGGCATGTCGATCGCGCACCGCTTCGGCCGCGAAGACCACCGCGTCGCCCTCATCTCCCGGAACGGAACCCGCCACCCCGGGTACCTCTCCTCGCTGAAGGCCAAGGGCATCGAGGCGACGTCGCATCCGGCCGACGTCCGTGACCGGGACGGCCTCCTCGCCGCGCTCGACGCGGTCGCCGAACAGCACGGCCGCATCGACGTCGTCTACTACGGCCCCGGCGCCGCGGACCCCGACGCCCATCCGACTCCCATCACGTCCACGGACGTGGCCGCCACCAAGGACGCGATGACGTGGGTGTATCCGGCGATCGAGACCGTCGGTGCGGTGCTGCCCGGCATGCTGGAGCGCGGCAGCGGAGGGCTGCTCTTCGCCGGCGGCCTCAGCTCGATCGTTCCGATGCCGATAATCGGAAACCTGGCGATCTCGTCCGCGGCCCTGCGGAACTACGCCGTGACCCTGCATGCGGCTCTCGCCGACCAGGGCGTTTACGCGGGAACCCTGACGATCGGCGGTCTCATCGAACGCGGCGACATCCACCGCATGGTCACGTCCCAGCCCGAAAGGCTCGGCGGCATGGACGTCGGAACCCTCGACCCCGACACGATCGCCGACGCCGCCTGGAACCTGTACGCGAAGCGCGACACACCCGAGGCGGTCTTCAACGCGTTCACCCCGGGCGACTGACCAGAACCGCCGCCGTCCTCGCCACCAAAAGCAACCACCGAGGACGGCGGCAACCGCACGTTCGCCACACGCCCTACCACTCTTGGCAATGGCCGTCCTGCAACTCCTTTTGACGCGACGGCACACCGCCAGGCACGGCCCGCCCGCTCACCGCCCCGGTGCCGTGTCACACCATTCACCAACCGCCCCGAGCACCCCCGACGAACGCAAAGCCCTTACCTACCTGTCACCTGTCACGCCCGCAAGACAGAGAGTTCCGCCCACGAGCCGGAGGATTCAGCAACACCCAAGACCAATCACAAAGCAAGGACGCCCCTATATAGCCCCTCACAGTGGCCGGCTCATCCCGTTCTCTGTGTTGGGCGCGGCGGTCAGGTCGGGCGCGACGGCGACGGCTTCGATCTCCAGAAGCCAGGCGTCATCGTAGATACCGGTGATGATGATCGTGATCGCCGGCCGGTGGTCGCCGAGCACCTCATGACGGATCCGGGAGTTGAGTTCCCGGTGCCGGCGGTCGGACAGGTAAATGGTGACCTTGGCCAGATTGTCGAGTGTCATGCCGGCGCCGATGAGGACCGTCTTGACGTTCTCCCAGGCGAGACGGCACTGCGCGGAGAAGTCAGGCGGAACGTCGCCCTTGGTGGTCCACGGTGGCTGGCCGCTGATGTACAGGGTCCGCTGCGCCCCGAGAACCAACGTTCCGTGCGTATAGGCCGGCGACGACTCAGGAAGGTCGGCAGGATCAATCGGCTCGATCGCGAAGGTCATCACTTTCCTCATCGCAAAGATTCGCCGGGCAAGGCCATGAGCCGTCACGAGGAGCGGGACCTCGGGCGGACGTCGTCCAGCACAATCGCACTCGAAGCGGAAGGCCGCCGAACGCTCGCCCACTCTAGGGCGGCGGTCACGCCATGTCGATCACACGATCGGGATGCCCCATTGGCGATGACCATCAGACGGGTCGCGACGCGCCGTCCCCTGCCATAGTCGGACAGATGAGCATAGAGGACGTCATTCTCCGGCGCGCACACGCCTCAGACGCGATCGAAATGGCCCAGGTCTGGCTTCGTTCCTTTGCCGCCGCCCTGCCGACCGTGCGTCGCCGACATGACGACGCCGAGGTGACGGAATGGTTCTCGCAGGTGGTCGTCCCGAACCACGAGAGCTGGGTCGCAGACGCCAGCGGCCGAGTCGTCGGACTGCTGGTCCTCGAACAATCCGAACTCCAGCATCTCTACCTGGACCCGCCCTGGCGCGGTCGCGGCCTGGGCGACCAGCTCGTCGACCTGGCCAAGACCCGACGCCCGGACGGTCTCACACTCTGGACCTTCCAGATCAACGGACCTGCGCGACGGTTCTACGAACGGCACGGCTTCGTCCCCGCCGAGTGGACGGACGGACGACGCAACGAGGAGAACGAACCCGACGTCCGCTACATTTGGCGACCGCAGAAACGAGTAAGGCCCCGCCGTTGTCGGCGGGGCCTTCCCCATAATGTGTGTCCGGCGGTGTCCTACTCTCCCACACAGTCTCCCGTGCAGTACCATCGGCGCTGGAGGGCTTAACTTCCGGGTTCGGGATG